>CAZBQI010000001.1:0-133580 GCA_964494105.1 uncultured Candidatus Saccharibacteria bacterium
CATCTATTTGGTTAATCATTGTTTACATATTAAGAAAACTCCTAAGTCGAACCATTGATACGCCAGCTTGCTTTTGTTTGTCTACACTAACGGTATCTGGGCTAGTGCTACTTTCGATTCTTGAGCGATCTCCCGTATTCTTTATTACACAGTTCTTTACAACAACATATTATGGCGGGGCAATTATTTGTGGATTTGGCTTAATAGCAATTGCTATGGCCCAGCTAGAAAAATATCAGCATCGTTATGCATTATTGTCTTTCACGGTTGCTGCTCTTGGGGTATTTTCAAATCCACTCCTTGCGATTCAATTCATATTGCCGTTAATAGTAATCGTGTTCGGCGGATATTTAATAGCTATTTTTAACGCTAGACAAAGTATTGGTCTCCTGATTGGCCCGGTGTTCGGTCTATTAGCTGGTCTTTTCGGACGAAAAGTCTTCTCTTCTTTTATTGAAACTGCTGTTGGCAAGTATTATCAACCAGCGATGGTTCCACAGACGCTGGGACTGATAAGAGAATATTTAACAGAAGCTTCAAATAACATATTTCAACTTGTCGAATTCATTATAGTCGGGTCCCTGCTGTTTAGCGTAATTGTCATATTTTTAAGTTTTATTAGGCTGTACTCAAAGCGTTCATCCAGACTCTCGCACATCCAACTTCGACACGCAAAGCAGACTTATCTTATTTTAGGTTTTGGGGCAATAACTCCAGTTGCTACTGTTGTTGTTACTATTCTTAGTGGCAATTATTCGCCGAGATATTTTCTGCCAGTTTTTATATTACCTTTAATTGTCTTGATGCTGGTAGTAATCAGATCCCATGCGCATAATTTTCTTAGGTATCTACCACCTATACTAGTATTTTTGGTTCTTTTTGGACTTGCTTGTGCCCCAAGTATGCTCGTCTTAACATCGCATAAACCAGATGATGTTACGTGCTTCGACAGAAAGATTCCCACAAATTCTTCTAAAACAGGGTTAGCTTCATTTTGGAATGCACGAAAATTTCAGCTATACAGCCTCGGAAACAATGATATCTTGCAAATATATTCTACCGGTGAAGTATATCCCCACTTAAATAATTTGGCCGAGTACAAAGATAAGAAAATAAGTTTTGTGATTGTAGATAATAAGCCGTCACAGCCAGCCGACCTAACAAGCACTCAAGTTATTACTAGATTTGGCACACCAAGTCGTATTGATCAATGCCCTACATTAAGTATTTACCACTACCAGCCTGAAGAACCATCAGGTGCAAAACTTAACGATGTGATCAGCACAAGCCTAGAATCAGCTCTAAGGGCTAGGCAGGGACACTAGATCTTATTACTACCCGACGGTCGCGCCCCTCACCCACACTTCCACTTTCTACCCCATCGATTTCTGAAATTGTTTTGTGCACCACTCGGCGCTCATAAGAACTCATAGGTTCTAGAGTCTTTTCGACACCACTGGTGATTACTTCTTGGGCAAGCTTCTTTACGTGTTCGCTCAAACGCTCACTGCGCTGGGCTTTATAGCCGGCCACATCTACAACTACCGCTACGTTTTCGCTACCGCTACGTTTTAGCGCCATGTTTGTTAGGTGCTGTAAACTACGCAGGTTATCGCCGTGCTGACCAATCAAGAACCCATTTTGTTCTGACGAAGGCACGTTTAGCTGAATGGTGTCTTCTTCGCGTTTCGCTTCGACCTGAGTGTTTAGACCAAAAAAACTTAGGAGGTCTTCTAGAAATTGTTTCGCAAAATCAATTTCATTCACTTGCCACTCCCTTTAAACCATTTCGGTTTGAGCTTCTCGATCAATGTGACTTCCTCGCTGAAAACTAATTGCTGTTGAATAATTGCAACCGCACTGCTGGTTAACCAATAAAGCGCCAGAGCTGAGGGAAACTGAATGCCAATTGCGACTGTTAAAACCGGGAATAGCAAGGTGGCATTAAACCCAAGCTGAGCGGCGAAGCCAGATTTGGAGGCGTCTTTAGGAGTAAGCTGACGAGCCTGAAAGAACTGAGCCACTCCGGCCAGGACGGCAATCACGACACTGGGCTTTGTCATGTCTACTATACCCAAGAACGTTGGGTGAAAATTCCCGGGGTTAGATAATACCTCTTTGACCGGCCCTAAGTTAGCGACAAACGGGTAAACTGCCTCTTGGATTTTAGCGGGATCACCAATGTCTTTAAGTACAACATAGAGGGCTATTAAAATAGGAAACTGCAGTAATGCCAGACCAAGTGACGCAAAAGGATTGATGTCTTTTTCTTTAAAAAGCTCTACCATCATTTGGCTTTCTTTTTGTTTGTCACCTTTGGTTTTCTCTTTTATTTTGTTTATTTCTGGTTGTAAATCGCGCATGGCTTTTTGGTGATTTAGCTGGCGCCTAACCAACGGCCATAGCAAGATACGAATTAAAATTGTCAGGATAATAATTGCCACCCCGAAATCGTTGCCGGGCAAAAGAGCATAAATTAGCAATAACGCGTTAAATAATGGATTCAACAAGATGGTCTTGAGCATTAGTTCTTCCCTTCTTAGTGCTGATGATTTACCGAGTAATCTGGATCCTCAGCAACCTTGCCTTGTGTTTTAGTTTATCGTTCTGGGGCGAATATGTAAAATTCCACTTCCGGTAGATTAACGCCGAGTTGGCTCCAATAATCCACTTTTAGAAATCATGCGAGCATACTCAAGGCTAAGCTCATCGGTATCAATACTATAGAAATCAGAATTTACAACAACCACCAAATCAAAACTTTTCTTTAAACTAGATTGAGATGCCTTCACCAGCGCTCCTAAGCGCCTGCGTAAACGGTTACGGCGCACTGCTCGCTTGGAAACCTTGGTGCTCACGACTACCGCCCACCTATTGGTCTGGAGTTTGTTGGGTAGATACTGCAAACTAAAATACTTGCCTCGAATGCGTTGGCCACGCTGGAATACTCTTTTAAAATCGTGGCGCGAGCGCAGGCGGTGATTTCTTAGCACGGCGGATATTCCTTAGTATGTCTTTTCTGACATTGTTTTGATCTAGTGGGTAAGTCGCTGGCGTTGCTTTAAGCGACGACGCTTAATCACGGCTTGGCCGGATTTTGTAGCCATACGCTTAAAAAACCCGTGAACACGGCTGCGATGGCGTTTTTTTGGCTGGAAAGTTCGTTTCGGCATAGAGTAGTAGCTTAACGTGGAAAAGGGTGTTTCGTCAACCCAGCAAGCAGTGTTTGTGAGGGCTGAGGTTGCCACAGGAGCCGATCTAAATAGACACAATTTACAACCTTCATGTCGAACTTATCCACAATCGTTTTCTGTAGTTATAGAAAAGTTTATCCACACTCCTTCCGCAATTGTCCACAGATTAACAGATAGACCTAGAAAAATGTGGATAAATATGGGCTAATTTGTTGATGTTCGATTTTTGCTTGTGGAAAGGTGCGGGTTCGCCTAGTATATTGAATACGTGAGTCTAGGAGGCCAAGAGCTTGAGTAATAACGACGTACTATGGCAAACAGTTTTGGGAGAAATCGAGGTGGTGCTTTCGGGGGCTACTTTTTCTACTTGGTTTAAGAACACCAGCCTACTAAGTGCTGACAGTGGCAACGCCTTAATTGGTGTGCCAAATATATTCACCAAAAAGCAATTCGAAGAAAAATATCGCGGTTTAATCGAAAAAACCTTGCGCAAAAATGGTGTTGACCTAAAATCTTTAAATTTTAAGGTCGCTTTGAACTCGAACGTCAAGAGAGTGGCTCCTCCCGGGCCAAACTTAGTTAACCCGGTGCCCGGCTCTCGCCCGGCCGTCGAACCACCTCGTAGTACCCTCAATAAGCGCTACACCTTTAGTAATTTCATTGTCGGCGGTAGTAACGAGCTGGCCTATGCCGCCGCCCAAGCAATCGCCCGCGAACCGGGAGAACGCTACAACCCCTTTTTTGTATATGGCGGGGTTGGACTTGGCAAAACCCATCTCATTCAGGCTATCGGTAACGAGATAAAAAGTCGCCAGCCCGACTTTGTAATTGAATACGTTACCAGTGAGCGCTTTAAAAATGAATTTGTGGCTTCTATTTTGCGTAACACCAAGAACTTTAGTCATAAATATCGCAATGTTGATGTGTTGATTATCGACGACATGCAGTTTATTGCCGGCAAAGAAAAAACCCAAGAGGAATTCTTCCACACCTTTAACACTCTCCACCAAAACAACAAGCAAATTATCATCTCTAGTGACAAGCCACCAAAGGCCATTCCTACTCTTGAGGAGCGTTTACGCTCACGCTTTGAATGGGGCATGAGCGCCGACATCCAGGCGCCTGATTTTGAAACCAGAATGGCAATTATTCAAGCTAAAACCGCTCATTATGCCGTCGCTATGCCGGTTGAGGTAATCGAATACATCGCTGCCAATATTCAATCCAACATCCGGGAGTTAGAAGGAGCCATCACCAAACTACTTGCCCACTGTGAAATGCGCGGAGCACAGCCGACAGTCGAGATGGCCGAGAACCTACTTACAAGCACCGGCGTAAAGTCGAAACACCTAACACCAAAGCACATTATTGATAAGACCGCACGATATTTTAACCTCAGTATTACCGAAATTACCGGACCAAAAAGAGACAAAGAGATTGTGGAACCCAGGCAGATAGCAATGTATTTAATGCGTACCGAACTACACCTTAGTTTCCCGCAAGTGGCAAAACAGCTTGGTCGTAGCGATCACTCGACGGCTATGCACTCCGTCGACAAGATCGAAAAAGCTTTGACCGAAAACCAACAAATGCGCCAAAAAGTCTTAGAACTGAAGGAAAAACTATATGTATAGAGCTGTGGATAGTCTGGTTAAAAGCTGGTTACAAAATTGTGTAAATATCAACCAAAAATATTTCTTGTGTATAATTCTTGGTTTTTCCGCTTTTCTTGCACAACTTGTGCAACTAGTTTTCGTCAGCCAAAATCAGCCAAAAATGGCTCTTGTAAGTAATCGTCATGGACTTTTCCGCTTTTCCACAACTTATAATCAACAAGATTCTTCTTATTTTAATAAATTAATAAAGGAACCAATATGAAGGTAAATGTTTTACAAACAAATCTACATAAAGCACTTAATGTAGTTGGGAAAATTGTTGGCAATCGAGCCACACTGCCAGTACTGGCTAATGTCTTAATAAAAACCGACTCAAACCGACTCAAGATTTCTTCGACCAACTTAGAGATCGGAATTAATACCTGGATCGGGGCTAAAGTGGAACAAACCGGGGCAATCACGGTTCCTGCCCGCTTAATGGCCGACTATGTGTCTAGTTTGACCGAAGGCAATATAGGGATTGAGCAATCAAAGCAAACTCTTCATTTAAAAAGCCACCAAACCGATTCGCACATTAACGGCATTGAGGCCAAAGAGTTCCCCAGTATCCCCGAGTTTAATAAAGCTCCACTTTTGCAGGTTGAAGCCAAAAAACTCAAAGACGCCCTGGCACGAGTTGTGGGTGCGGCATCATTTGATGATACTCGGCCAATTCTAAATGGTCTGCTATTTAGCACGAACAAAACAAAGCTGACGATTGTGGCTACAGACAGCTATCGATTAGCCGAAAAAGTTTTGGATTTGGCGGTGGCGCCAACCGAACAGCTAAAGATTATCGTGCCGGCCAGAACCACCCAAGAGTTGCTTCGTATGATCGATAACGAGTCCGGAGATGTCGAGTTGTTGGCTGAAGAAAATCAAGTAATGTTTCGTTTTAACGACACAGAGCTAATATCACGACTGATTGACGGTGAATACCCAGACTACCAGCAATTAATTCCGACAGACGTCTTAACAAGCGTAGAGCTACCCACCAAAGAGATCCAGGGTGTCACCAAGCTGGCTGCCTTATTTGCACGTGAAAGTGGTGGCAGTGTAACGCTAAGCGTTAATGCAAAAGACCAGAAATTAGAAACGAGAGCCACTGCTACCCAAGTGGGAGATTCGGTTTCGTCGATGGACGCCAAAATTACTGGTGAAGACGCCACAATATCCCTTAATTCTCGCTACTTGCTCGACGCCCTAGCATCACTAAACAGCGAACAGCTAAGAATAGAAATAACGGGCAAGATTAACCCTTGTCTGTTGCGACCGCTAGAAAAAACCGGAGAGTACCTACACCTCATAATGCCACTAAGAGGCTAAGGGAGGGTGGGGGCTAGCCGCTACTTGGAAGTTTTGATAAGCACTATGTTAAACAAACTACCACTAAAATATGCGAAGAGTAGTTAGTCGCATGGCTCTTAAAAATTTAAACATAATAAATTTTCGTTCCTATAAAAGTAGGGCGATAACACTTCACCCTCAGCTAAATTTAGTAATTGGGCCAAACGGTAGCGGAAAGACTAACTTATTAGAGGCTCTTTACGTATTAACGCAAACAAAATCTTATCGCGCTCGCGACGAGGAGCTAATAATGCATGGCCAAAGCGGGTATTCTCTCACGGGAACAGCTGGTCCAATCGAGTATAGGGTTAAGTATTCTACGCTTCCAAGAAAACTAAAGACTATCCAAACTAATTCTCGATCGCAGCGCCTAGAGGAATACATTGGCCAACTACCCTCTGTGTTGTTTGAGCCAAATAGTGTATTTATTGCCAGTGGCGCGCCCGCTATTAGAAGAGCATATATTGATGGTGTTTTGTGTGGTATCGATGAGCGCTACCTGGTTGATTTAGTTCACTACAAGCGTGCCCTGAAGCAACGCAACGTCCTGCTAAGAGCACGACCCCGCGATATAGAGGCGCAGATTTTTGCTTGGGATATCAAGCTTGTCGAATTAAGCGATCATATCTTTAAGCAGCGCCAAGCCTTTACCAGGTTTTTAAATGACAGTGCAACCAAATTGTACGCTGAAATTGCCGGATCGTCTGTGGTAGTCGAAACCAACTATCAAAGCAGTAGCGACCAGCGCGATTATGCTTCGTCTTTCTTGCAACTATTGCAAAAGCACCTTAAGCGCGACTTAATTTTTGGCAATACTGGCGACGGCATACATCGAGACGACCTAGCTATTTCGTTTAATGGCAAACCGGTTCAATCCGTAGCGTCGCGTGGCGAGGTGCGCACCCTCACACTTGCCTATAAACTGCTAGAAATGGCATATATCGAGCAACAAACAAAAAGACACCCGATAATTCTGCTAGATGATGTATTTAGTGAATTAGATACTAGGCGTCGAGAGTTCTTATTGTTAAAACTAAACAAATGCCAGTCATTCATCACTACAACAGACCTACATGGCATAAAAGTTGCATCTAAAAACGATCACACAGTAATTAAGCTAGGGAGTAAAAATGCTTGAAGAGGCTAGGCGACACCTTGAGAAAAAAGCCAAACAACTTGATCTTGGCCGGGCGCAGGCGCTGGCCGATATTCAGGCGATATTAGATGGGCGCTACCCGCAGATGACGCAAGCCAAAAGCATAAATGAGGGCGTATTAAAGGTGCTAGTGGAATCATCGGCGGTGGCGAGTGAGCTGAGGCTTAATCAGGTGGAAATTTTAAAGCTTGCGAATAAAAAGCAAGCATATTTGATCGAGAGAATATACATCCAGACCGGTTCTTTCAAATAAACTTCAGCTAATTGGTATCTAATAAAATCTAATAGACTTCGTAATTGATTTGAACAAGCGAGGAGTCGATACCAGAATCCTTTAGATAGGCGAGGGCCTCTTCGCGATAACGATTAATAAGTTCATCATAAGATGCGCCATTATTTTGGGCCGAGTAGTCTATTCCCTGAACCGGTCTCGGGGCGAATGTCTTAATAGTAACAAGAGGCTTGTTACTAGCTATTGTATAAGTAATTTCATAATGGTCTTCGGTTCTTGGTAGTGCCTTATTAAGCTTATCTATCAAATTGGCGTTCCCGGTCTTTGTGAACATTATTCTAAATAGCCCACCATTGTTTGACGGTGAAGATGTTCCGAAATATATCTGGTTCTGTGTGCAAGCAATGCTGGTGAGATCGTTTTGCTTGGTCAATAAGTTAGTAGATCTATTTTCGAGGTTATAAAGCCAAAGCCCAAGAGTATCGCCAAAAGTCACCTTGTTTTCATCACACCAGCTAATAGGAAGTGTCTTGATTTGTTTTTTCTCGATTGTTCCAACAACGGCCTTCTTTTCGGTGTCATATATTTTGATGACACTATCGAGTGCGTAGGCCAGAAGTTTACGACTTGGCGACCAGGCAGCAGCCACTACAATTCTGCCCTCATCCAGTACTCGCTTTTCTTTACTATTAATATCAAGAATGGTCAGTCCGCCACCTTGATACTCTTCAAAATTTACCTCGTTTAGTTTTGCTTTTTCATTGTCGGTATGTGGGTAGCCCGAAGGGATGCTAAATACCGCCACCTTGCGCTCGCCATCATAGGCAATATTTGAATCGGCATCTTTCGTAGAAAATACTTTTCTAGCTACCAATTCACCCTGTTGTTTTACAAAAACATCCTTACCTGTGCTGACGGCGAAACTGCTGGAGTCCACTCCGAGTGCGATTTTTGATGTACTGGTTAGTTTTGTAAAGACGGTGTTGGTTATCTCTTGCTTGTTGTTATTTACAATTTCGTATAGCTTGCCCTGGTTGGTGATAGCTATGCCGTACTGATTATTTGCTTGAAGGTCGTTTATCCCAAAAAGATCAGTTAAATATGGCTGGGTTATACCACTTGCACCGTCGTATTTATTGGCAATTTGGGTTGTTGGGACCACAAAAATAACATCATTATTTTGGACAGAAACGTTTCTTGCCGGCTGGTCGGATAAGTCTTCGACTGGTTTCTGTGGTTCGGGCTTTAAAGCAACTTTGGTGGCGCTCCTTGGGTTAATACTGACTACCATTGTGCTGGTGTTGCCGTTATAGTCGGCAAATACGGCGTATTGCCCGCGATTTAGTCGACGTTTTAGTTCGCTAGATTTTTTCTTGGCTAGCTCTTGGCCGGCTTCGTTTTCGATGCGTAGCGTATAGTTATCGTCGGGAGCGGTGATAATTACTGTGCCACTATGCCACCAGCGCCAGCCAACAAATATAATACCGACTACAATTAAGGCAACGGCACAGATTTGTAATATACGTTTGATATTCATCTTTTAAAGACTACTCCCTCGCCCGCCGTCAGGGAAATCATCACAAAGTGTTGGTTCCCCAACACCGTCCGGCACAACCACGCCATTCGTTAGTGGGTTAACAGTACCATTGGCACTGCCCTGGACGCCACCTTGCTTCTGGACGTTAAAATGCAAGTGTGCGCCGGTGCTTCGACCAGTATTACCTGATTTGGCAATTTCTTGGCCCTTGGTAACAGTATCGCCTTCGGCAACCAAGATTTCGCTCAAGTGTCCGTAGAGTGTCCAAAAGCCATTGCCATGATTAATAACAATGGCGTTGCCATACCCGCTAGTTAAGCTCCCGCTAATACCGGCAAATTCTACCGTGCCGGCATCAGCCGCAAAAACTTTACTACCAACGGGAACACCGATATCAAGCCCGGAGTGTCTGCCGTAACTCCGTACATCCCCCCAGCAGGCAGTGAGGGTTCCTGCTGGCTCGACTGGCCACTGGAACTGGCCACTGGCGGTGGCGCCGGGGCAGCCATTTGTATTACCCGCTGCCGGCGTGGTAGCGCCACCGGTACTAGGCGCTACGCCCGGATTACCTACTACTCCACCGTACAGCCAGTAGCCCCGCAGTACGGTATTTACATACTCACTAGAGTGGTTATAGTGCCAAATGGCGTTCGAAATACTGTGGGCTTGCGCGCCACCGTTTGGATCGCCCAAGGGGGCACCAATAATTCCGCCATTTGCCGCCAAATAATTAGCTGCGCCATACGCCGCGTCGGTTAAATTTTGAATATCAGCCACGCCATTCTCATCGCCGTCTACACCATAAGCTCTCCAGGTATCATTTAAGAACTGAAACGGTCCATTTGCCCCCTTGTCGGAACTTGCCCAAGGGCCTTCATGGTTAGGCCAGCCGGCACCATTTCCACCGCCATGCTCGCCGTAGTGGAAAATTCCCGCAATCAACGCCGGCTCGACATTGAACCGCGCCCCGGCGGCGGTAAAAATACTATTATATGGCTCCGGTACGCCATTTGGGCCGGTAGGCAGGGTGCCGGGAGGTAGCCCAGACCCGAGTGCGCTACAGGTACAACCATCCGCGGCGTCATTAGCGGCGGCATCACTTGGGTCGCTACCGCTACTGCCGGTAACCTCGGTAGCAATAAGTTCGGCGAGTGATACGGCGCCGGCGCTTGTGTTATGAATAAAATCGCCCTCTAGATAATCGTTGGTATCAGCCGGTGGGCTGGTGTTGGTACGCAGACTTACGTTGGTTGGGCCGGGAATGTTTTTCGGGTCACTGGATGCGCCAAAGTTATTTTTGTACTCACTAATCACGCTGTAGCCCAGGCTCCCCGCCTCGTCATAAATTACTCGGTTGCGTCGGGAGTATTCACCCGGGTTGGCAGTTGCGCCAACATCAACGTAGTAGTAATTGGCATCGGGGTTTAAATCTTTCAAGTCACCAACAAAGCTTCGCAGTCTGGTAGTAAAGTTGCTTTCTACTGTGGGTGGGTTCGTGCCCAATTCAATAATAATGGCATCGGCTTGCCGGATGGCTTCGGCATCGGCCGTTAGAGCATCATCAATTGTTTGGGCGGGGGGTGCCCCAGGAAAATTAGCACCACCCGAAGTGTACGATCTGCCCGGTACAGCGTTACGAGTTAGTTGCCAGTTATTGTTGCGAAACTTATCTTCGATAGTGCCTTTGGTTTGAAGATGGTAACCCTTGGAGTCACCAATTAAATAGGCTTTTTTAGTTTGCGCGTCGTCAACACTCGGGCCCTGTTGGGCATCGGCAATTTGCTCGGCACAAGCACCGTTATAGTGCTGGGTGTTGTGCAGGATGGCATGGATGTTAAGGTCGGTTATGGCCGACACCGACTGCAATGGCACCAGCCAAGTGCTAACTAGTGTCAGCATAAATACGCCGATTACGAATTTATGTACGTGATTTATGGGTAAGGCTTGCGGACGAGAAAACAAGCCGATCATTTCTTTACCAGCTTCCATAGCTTATTTTCAAAACCGGCCACTAAATCGGCCTTTGGCGTGTTGGAGATGTTGGTGGGTATGGGTTTATCGGCCAGCACGCCGTACTCGGTTGTAGTGTTGGTTTTTAAATCAAGAATTTGGTATTTTACATCGACCCCATTTGCACGAGCTATCTGCAGGATATCTCCATGTAGAGCAAAATTGGTCTGTTCTTCACTATCGATTTGGTTTTGGGCCGAATCAACCACAACCATTTTTCCGTTAGCATCGACTACCAATAGTTTGTCGTTTTCTCTTAGCAATAATGACTTCTTTTGACTATCTACGTTATAGACTTCAACGCCCGCCATTTCTTTTACAGTGTTGCCCGCGGTATTAATAATTCGCAGGTTGCCAACTAGTGACTCGACCTCGTTGTAAGACATTAACCCAATGTTTTCACCAATGGCGTAGACCTCTTCGATGTTTGTGCCAGTATAAGAATGTAATACTTGGCCGTCGATTGATTCAACCGTGATGGTACTGGTGCCATCAGGACTGGTTTTTAAAATAATTACACTACCGTCATTACGCCAGACTGCTTGGCTACCGGTGAATGAACGAAGTTGTTGTTTTGAGCCGACATCGAAAATTACACCCAAATTCTCTCGCACTATGCTAAAGTGCTTAGAATCTTGACTGATATCTAAGGCGCCCTCGCCGTACGCACCTAAGTTGGTTTTGCTTTGCCCGTCATAAATAACCCACTCTTGCAGTTTGCTTTTATAGACTATCCCTCTGGCATAACTAATTAAGCGACGGCTTTGACTATGATTAAGATTGCTATCTTTGTTTTCTGGCGGGATGTAGGTGTTATCGACAAATTCCGCTTTTAGGGTGCCACGCTCCTCGGGTTTATTCGAGGGTCTAACGAAAATTGCCCAGGCTGTACCAAAGAGAATTAGAATTGCGACTAAAATTACGATAATTCGCTTGCGACTACTAGTTTCCATTGATCGACCAGTGCCAAGGTTCGCTCGGCAAGTTTTGAAATCCATAATTTGTGGAGTTGGCTGCCAGCCATTGGTAGCAGGCAGTAGAGCGGTACCGGCAGTTATTAAAATCAATCGCCACTCCCCAGCCGTGATTTGATCTACCAACGGGCGCAGTTGGTACTCGACACTGGCTGGAAGATGTCCAGTTAGGCGGGCAACCATTGGCTTGGCCGGCGCGGAGCTGACCGGCCAGGTCGCGGAAGCCGCTACCGCTGAGGATTACACCAGCGTCTTCGGCGTCGCTGATCATATTCTGCACACACTGAGCAACGTCTTGGCGGACACCACGGTTGATGACAGCGTTGTTCCCTCGGCTGATAATTGGCTCAACTATCGGTATTCCGGGTGCGTTTCCGTCGGCGGGTACCGGCGCTGGCAAAGCCGGGCTTCCTGGTTGGGGCGAACAGCTAGTGGTAAAGGCCGGGCCTCCGCCTATGTTACCAACGGCAGCGCCCACGGCAGCGCCAGTGCCCAGCCCGCTGTCATCCTCTTCGTTTTGGAGCGACGTCGATTCCCGTAGTATGAATTCGTCTTTTTTATACAAAACAAAACGCTGGCCTATCACACTTTTTTGTAAGCTATCGCCCCCATCACCAAAACAGTCAGCGTATTCAGAACTGTTAAACCGCACAATCATGCGTGCGGTGCTGTCTTTGAAGCACTTGCCATATTTTGCCTCGAGCGCATCGTACTGTGGTTCTACAATTTTTGCGTTTTCTCGGGGGCACCATGATTCATCGTCGATGCATTTATCAAATAAGTTCAACGGCACGCCGAATTGCTTAATGCCATAGGGGCCTTCACCCGAGGCCGCCCAAATTGGCTGGCTACGTTCGCTGTACGAGATAACTTTTTCGTGGACGAAATTCATAGGGCTAATGTTGGCAAGTGCGGTTGTGGCGAAAGTTCTGACTTCGCTTAGGCTGGTTGGCACGCGGATGACAAACTGGGCTGCCAGCGAGCGAATATTACCGGTGTCAAATATACGGGCGTACCAACTGCGCGTGCTGTCTTTTTCGTACTGGATACGGTTAAGTTCGGCTGAGTATTCGTTAATCTGATCAGGCGTTAAGACCATGGCACCGGATTGCTTGTCCATTTCTAGGCCAATTATCTCAGTCCCGGCACCGGCCTTGTTAAAGCCGGCCGACGCTTCTTCTTGCGAAGCGTTATCGGAGCCCGAGTAGGCCTCGACCATTCTGGGCATCAGCCAGTCGGTCATTAAGATTTGAACTGTTAGTGCTCCACCTGACTTAACGACTGTTGTTCCGAGCACCTTAATTGCTAGCTTCATTGTTTGCCATACGCCCTGAGCTACAACTTCCGACGTACTTAAACTCCATATTGCTAATAGAAATTCTACGAGACTAGTTATGGCCTGACCAATATAGCTTAGAATGGCTCTACAGGTAGCCTCAAAAGCAAAGTCAGCTTTTGGACCAAGAGCATTCCAAGAAGTTTCGAGTATGTTCTTGATAGCTTCAGGTGATTCACCCATAGCTTTCTGAGGGTATAGTTCCTCGGGCATGTCGTACTTTTCGCCTTTCGAGGCCATCCCCAGGCCACTCCGATATTCGGTGGAATACTCAAAGTCGCCCAATGAATCTACGCAGGCCTGGACTGCTTTCGAGGTAACATCCCCTTCTTTTTGCTGATCGGCACAATTAAATATGCTGTAGGAAAACCGGGCATAGTTTTCACTGCGCTTTTCAATGACTTTCTCGATGTTATAGACGTAAGCGTCATATAATAAGCATATTGTAACTGCTACTGCATTCAGCACGCTAAGACCTCTCAAAATGGCAAATGCAGGCCTAGCCTTAAATGATTCGATGATTCGCTCTAATATCCTGGTTCGCTGGGGGACGGCTGCTTCGCCGGCCGCATCAGCTGCTTCATCCGTAAAATCACCGTTCTTTATGCGGTCTTGGTTCCTTTTTGTTTCGTCGTCAACCTCTTGGCTAAGGCTAACAACTCGATCAGGATCGCGTATGGCTAGGTCTTGACGTTTTTGATCGATATTTAGTGCTTCGACGCGGTTTTTTCCTTTAAATATTCTGCCTAAATCGTCAAACCGAATTAGTCGTAGTTTTAGTTGACGTCGTATATCGAGCAGTAGTTTTCCGCGCCAGATTTTATTTCTCATGGCGTTGATAGATAATATTTCCTCCTCGAGTTCCTTAACAGCGGCCATTTTTTGCGCTCGAGTTGCATTCTCTGGTAATAAGTACTCGCGACCGGTGGTTAAGTTGCGATAACCACGAAAGTCATTGGTCAAGCGTAAGTTCCACTTGCGCCGGCTTTTCATAACTAGTTCTATGCCATCAGCTCGCCCAAGGCGCGTCAGTGCCGATTGCGGGTTATAGCCGACCAACAAATCTGTTACGCCCCCGCGCCGGATAGGGTTTAGCCGACCGGTGCTTTCGGCCGACACCAAGCCCTCGCTGGCAACGAGCTGACCAACCCGCCTAGCTAGCTGTAGGTTAAAGCGAGCCAGGTGAACGTCAATCAAATATTGTTTAACGTGCTCGGGTTTGTAAAGGAACGCGAAAAAGAACAGCAATACCCCCATACCGGCGACCACACCCAGCACACCCCACACACTAAAGCCCAGCAATTTGCGAACAAACATTTTTCGAGCTGTTTTTCGGACCGGGTGTTTTTTGTGCTTACTTTTTTCGTGATAGTAAGATTCGCTTGCATCATCGAAGAATTCTTTGGCCGATTCGCCTAGCAACCTGCCGGTTGCTTGTGAACCAACCGACTTAATCAATTTTTCTTTTAGCTTATTTCCGGCCTCTTTATCGGCGACGTCATCTTTGTTTTGATGGCTGGTAGCCAGCTGGTCGAACTGGGCAATTTCGCCTGGTTGCAGTGGCACGGTTGGCTTGTCGACCTGTGGGCTGGTAGGTGTACCTATTGGGTTGGTTGGTATGTTTGGGGCGCCTAGATTTGGAGTACCAATTTTTGGAGCTGATGATGTCTTAGCCGAGCGAAACGGCACCCTCGGCTTAATTGGCATGCCGGGGTGACGGGGGGGCTTTATTGGTAGGGCTGAGTCACTGCCAAGGCCGGGAGTCTTGCGACGATCTTTGTCTGGATTGCGCTGGCGCAAGTCTCCGCCCTGATTCATGAGTGCGTCTGCCTTAAGTCAATAGTGGTGCCGGCTTTAACGTCATCAGACGGAGATTTCTGCGCCGGGGCTATTGGTGGCTGGGTAGCGTCTGCACTACTAGGGGCCGATGGCTCAACGTTAGGTGCTTTGCTATCCGGCTGATTATTTGCCGGTGCTTCCGTCTGCGCTGGTGGCTCAGATGATGGCGCCAGTTGTGGTCCGGGTAGTGTAATTTTTGGTTGGGGTTTTCCCTGTTCTTCGTTGATTTGCGCCACACTCGCAATAACACTGGCGGTTGTAGCGCCTTCTTCTTCCATGGCTTCAATTGCCTTGATTTGCTGAGGGTTAGTGGTAATTAGTTCAGTTTCGGTACTTGAAGCATCGATTCTGACGTGAACGTGATTGGAGCCGGCAAAAAATAATCCCTGGCCAACGGGGAATTGGCTGAGTTTTTTGTGTTCGGAATCGGTGAGTTTAAAGGTACTGGCTACAATGTCTACCGCCGATGGTGCTTGCTTGAGGAGCAACTGGATGCTGGAGTTAGCAACCACTGCTCGGCCCATGCGCGAGCTTAGAAAGTCCTCGACGTCTTGAGAAATTGTGGTTAGCCCTAGGTTGTATTTACGGGCACGTTTAGCCACGCTAAACAGAAAATTAGCCGAATCTTCGTATCTCATTAATTGCCAGGCCTCGTCGACAATTAAATAGCGTTTGATTTGGTCGGATTTTACCCGATTCCAGATGTGATTGAGAATAATATACATAGCTACCGGTCGTAATTCGTCTTCGAGGTCGCGAATATTGAAAACAATAAAGTCGTTTTCGATGCCAACGTTTGATTGGTTCGAGAAAATACCCGAAAACGTCCCGGTAGTATACTTTCGTAGTCGCTGAGCCAACGCCGGACCATAACCTTCCATCGATACCAGTGTTTCGTATAGGTCGCCAATGGTTGGGGGTGTGGCCGAATGAGTAAGTGGATCGGCTGTAATGCCGGCTTTGGCGTAGGTGGCAATTAGTGCTTGGTCTAGGTCGCCTTCTTCGGCGGGGCTAATTTGTCCACCCATCATTAAGCGCAACATACCATGAAGGGTAATGAGGTTTGCACGCAGGGAGTTTTCGGCCTCCTCTTGGTCGAGCACATGGGGTAAATCAAACGGGTTAAAATAGGTTTTGCTGGTTAGGCTTAAGCGCAGATAGGCTCCACCGACTGCTGTGCATAGCCTTTCGTATTCGTTTTCGGGATCGATAATTAGAATTTGAATACCCATCATCAAACTTCTAATGGCTTCGAGTTTTACCGTAAAACTCTTACCGGCACCAGATTTTGCAAATACCACTAAGTTGGCATTTTCAAGGCTAAAGCGGTCAAAAATAACCAAGCCGTTATTATGCATATTAATGCCGTAAAGTATGCCGGCCTCTTGGCTTAAGTCGGCCGAGGTAAACGGAAAGCTGGTAGAAAGCGCACCCGTATCCATGTTGCGTTTTATTTGGAGTTGATCGGTTGCTTGTGGCACGGTTGAATTCAAACCCTGTTCCATTTGGACGGTGGCCGGCTTACTGTAAACAAGATTCTGACCAAATATCCCCTCAATTTTGTGCTGAGTGTAATCTAGCGCATCAAGTGTAGAGGCGTAGATGGTTAGGTACAAACAAAAACGAAAGAACCTTTCCTCGCCCACCTGCAGGCTGTCTCGAAGCTGTTCAGCATCGTTAATGGCGGCTTCGGTGCCCGGGTCTCGCACTCGGCCTTTTTCGGCTAATATCTGCTCGGTGGCCTCTAGCTGACCAACTTTTTTGCGAAGGTTTTCTAGCACCACTCGGCTTTCAACCGGGTAGATAAACATGCTGACATCAATCGATTCGTCGATGTTAATTATTTCCGAAAGCCAGCCGGTGTAAATTTGTCTGGGATAGCCATAAACATAAATGGTGCGGGCAAAACGCGAACCGAGCTTAAAAAAGGAAGATTGAAATTCAATAGAGGGTGGTGCGATAAAATCGCGCAAGCTGGTAACACCCTTGCGGAACTCTTCTTCAACCTCGCGCTTTTCCCGAAGTTGCTGTTGTTCGGCTTTCGTTAGGCTGGGTTTTTTACTAAAAAGGCCCATTTTTTTCTTCCCGTGCAAATAGCACATCCCGTGAGTCGCCCTTGCCTTTTGTTACTATCGGCGCCTCGAGTTCATTAATATCAACCAGGTGTTCGGCAGCTGAAGTTATTGGGTTGTAAACATTGTAGTAAAGCTCTATTAGTTCCTGAGTATTAAGTGTAACGGCGTTAACCGACATGTCGTTTAGGCCGTTTAAAACGACAAATGCTCTTTCCTTGAGTTCGTCAATGTAGCGTTTATAGTCGACTGAGTTGATGTTGATGGTTTTATGTTTATTGCCCATTAAGGCATTTAAGCTTAGTATTCCACCACTCTTTACAGATAGATTTGGGTGGTAGGGAACGACCACATAAAATTGCTTGCTCATGATGTTGGAATTTTCAATCAAGTACTTGATGTAGTCGATATAATCCTCCATTAATAGCCCAAGCATTACCTTTTCTTGATCGCGTTGAATTTTCTCTAGTTTCTCGATGTAGTTATTTAAATCAACCCGCTGTGAGCGCACGTAAATTTGAATTTCAAAAAAGAGCGAGTTTAAAAAAGACTGGTAGCTGGATTCAACGGCTTCTCTTTCCTGGCTACTCATGAGGTCGAAGTTGATCGACTGGCACATTACTACCGCCCGCAAACTGCCATCGCGCATAATTACCAAGCCGTCGCGAATTTCGGCGATTTGCAAAGAATTCTGAGTAGTTGTGACTGCTTTTTTATTGGGCTTTTTTGATTCGGGTTTGGCTGTAGTGGTAGTACGAGCTTTTTGGGCCGGTCTAGAGGCTTGATTAGCTGGGGCATGCGTGGTGGCACCTCCCAGTACCGGCCGAGGCGGAGGTGTTGGCGCAGTCGTAGGCTGACTGTTTGGATTAGACGGTAGTGTTGGTTGTATATTTTGATCTGGTGGCATACAAGAATCGGGCCCCTTTATATGTAGGTGGATGAAAAAGCCAATTCACCCCTAAAAACATGAGCACTTTAGGCTGGGGTTAGTATATCATTTTGACTACTGTTAAAGAAGCACCAATAGTTAACTTTTTTTAAGTTGAGGTTTTATGAAAATGTTTTCGTGAAAATATTGTATTATTTAAACGCTTTTAGCGGGCGTTTTTGCCAATTGCATTTTGGCAATTGCCTGGGCTTTGACTGCGGTCTTGCTTGATGCTTCGAGCTTGGCAATATCTTTTGCGTCAGGGTTATTATGTACATCGAGCATGTCTTCGTACGAATGCACCTCTATCGGCTCTTCTGGCTTGGCATTTAAACTATCCATGCTGATTAGTCGATCACCGTCGTCGACCACCAAATTACCCACACCGACATTGATATTTGGGTCTTTGGCTATCCAGCCACGGCTATCAACAATTTTGGCTAGTTGTTCGAGCTGACCATGAACCTGTAAAATACTGACTTTATCTGGCAATATTGCCTTGAGTTTGGGTGGCACCAGATGAATATTCTCGTGCAGGCCTTCTGAATTCCACTTGCGAACCCTGGGTTTAAAGCGAAAATTTAGCGCCGCTAGTAAATATATTTCCACCGGCTGGTCTGGGCGACGGTAAATTCCCAGCACAAGGCATATTAGCGTTATCGGTAGTGGAATCAGTACTAGCGGTTGGTATAGCTTATAGAAAACGTAACACAGCGCTATGCCAATAGCGGCTATTACCAGAAAAATAAATTGCTTGAAGGTAAATGGGCCAAGCAGTTTGTCTTCGGCTTCGACATCTTGGGGGATTTTATATTGAGCCATAACATAAGTATTATGTATCAAGTGTCAAGTATCAAGCGGATTGGTTCGGACTTGGGCCAATTAAAAATTAGATTATATGGAATCTCTAAACTTGTTACTACCGTCTACAAACTACCATTTGGTGGGTTGCTTTGATTCACAACCGGGCCGGCATCGTCCTAAATATGGGTTTTTTGGTACAGACCGCTTATGGTTATCAAGTTGATGATGCTGTCTGGCTGTTTGGCCGAGCGGCTGATGGGGTTTTTTGGTAAACGCCGGCAATGGATGATTGCTCGATAATGTGCCCTTGCATAGCAGCGAGCAGATCCTTTTTGCTTACGTTCGGATTGTCACTAAACAGCGTATCTAGGGCGTAGAGGGTGAATCTATACAAGTGCGCACCATTTGGCGGGCAAGGCCCGGTGTAAGCATTTTCGCCGGCGCTGTTTTTGCCCTGTATGCATCCTGGGGGCACTATGCCTTCCTCGATTAGCGTTGTATCTGGGGGGATGTTAAACAACACCCAATGGTCGTACACTTCGCCGTTACCGGCTGGGTCGGTGGCGGCATCGGGGTCTTCAACAATCAGCGCAAAGCTTTTGGTGTTTGCGGGCGGATTAAAAATCCGCAAATTGGGATTAATATTCCGGCCTTGGCAGGTATAGGTCGAGGGAATATGTACAGACAATGTAAAATCTGGTGAAAATAAATTTAAGGCCAATTACGCTCCGTTATTTAGTGCTTTGCACCTATGATTTTACCATAAGCGTTGTGGTTCTGACTGCTCATAGGGCGCTATCTTGGCTCGATTTATATAGTGCCTTCGTCTTCGTCTTCTTCGACAATGCTATAGCTTGGACGATCAGGATAACGCATATCGAGTTTACCCACATTTTCATACGCATACCTTCCCGCTTTGGCTACTCCACGACCGGTGGCTCGTCCGGCTGTGGCTATTCCACGACCGGTTGCGGTGATTCCGCGCATACCAACCCTGCCGGCTACTTTGCCAACCCGAAGAGCCTTCTGCGCTCTTTCGGCTCTCCTTTCCTGGCTTCTTAGTTTTCGCGCCGGTGCTTCAGCATCTCGATTATTTCGCTTATGTTCCCGCTGTTCATAACGGTGTTCGACTTTATGAACGTATTTTGCCCGGCGCTGGGCTCGTCTAATTCTCCGGTCATACTTAGCAACTTTACCAGTCCATTTGGTCTTGCCGGGTTTCATGTCTAGAAAACGTTTGATGTTGGTATCTAGAGTTGGGCGTTGTTTTGGGGCAACTCTGCTTAGAGTTTCTGCAATAATGCGATCGGTTGCTAATTGGGTTAGCTCGGTGTCGCTGAGATCGGGGTTGTCACTCTTTAGTTGCTTTATAATTTCGGTTTTATAGGTACGTAGATTTTTAATATAGCTAGGACTCAAAACATCTCTTGGCGTCAGTTCAAAGACGGGCTCCCGTAACTTATCCCCTTCAGCGTTGTAAAAACCGTCAGTAAGGGGATCTCGCTTGACTGGTAAACGATCCTTGCCCAAGAGGGTTCGATTGCCCTGCGCAGTTTCAGCTACATAGGCTACCGCTGGTCCATCGGTGGTGAATAATTGATCCCCAGCTACAGGATCTTTGTATCCCTCAACATTAAAAAATGGTACGCCATCAGTTTCGCCGGCAAACCCGGTAACGTTTACCACGTATTGACCTTTAGGAGTTTTAATTAAGGCCTTTCTTGCTTCTGTGGTTGCAGGTTCAGCTACGACTTCAGGAACTTCATTGACAATTACCGCCACGGCCGAGCTATTGCGCTCGCCTCTAGATATAGCTTGTAGTGCGCGGGAAATTTCAGCGGCCGTTGCATAGCCGTTGGCGATATCCCTTATGCGTTCGGCTGTGTCTACACCCTCAATACCTCTTGAAACTAAAATTATGCGGTCGCCAGCCTGTACCTGCATACTTTGTACGCTAAATTCTTTGGCACCTGGTTCTTTGCCCAAGGGTACAGTTTTTCCACTTTCTTCCACGGTATCGTCATCAGTGTCGAGTGTGATTTTTTTATCAATGGGTTCTTTGGCTTTGTTTTCAAAAGGAAATATATCGTCGCCTCGTACCACGTAGGCGCCGATATCACCTACTCTGCCGATGGTCACAAAGGCTTTATTGCCCTCAACACCAAATACAGCCGAGGCCATTTCTGCTTCAGGTTTTCTGCCGGGCGGCATCATTCGGCCTTGTTCAGCTATTTCCCGATTAACTCGGGCAAATGCTCCTTGCATAAACTGTTCTGCTGAGTCCAAATTAGGTGGCTGTATAAGATGGTCGCTAAGCTGATCAACAACTTCCACGCTGGCTTGGGCGATTCGTGCGCCGTCGCGTACGGCTTCTAGGCCATTTGCTATGGCTACCAAACTACCATTTGGTTTAACCAGAGTGCTGTCGACTGATTCTGGGGTGGGTATCTCGGGAGCGCTGGCGCTTTCTAAAGAGAAATTAGCTCCGGGTATTTCGCCGAAGTCGCCGGGGGCTATTCCTGTAGGTGCTGGCATATGCATAATTTATCCTGATGGTACTATAGCATAAGCTTGATAAAATTACAAGCACAGTATATTAACTACTAAATTTAACCACTAGTATGCTATTTGGGTACGAGTTCCGGGTTTGCAGGCACTTCTCTGAAGTTAAATTTTAGTCCGGCGTAGTCGACTGCATAGAAGCCGTCGCTTGTTTTGTATACAAATTCTCTGTATTTATAATTAGTTATAAGCTCTTGAGCCATTAGGCCGATATATTGAGTATTCGGTTTGTTTTTATAAGAGAATCTTTATATGTAAATATCGTCATCAAATTTCCCGACTTTCGTGTGCACATTTTTAAGCCGTCTGTCTTAACGAATAGGAGCAACTGGCGGAATAGGTGGTGCGGGTGGTGGTGGGCCAACTGGTGGTGCGGGTGGTGCTGGAGCTGGGCCAGGTGGCGGTGGCGGGAGTGGTCCGGGCGGTGGCGGTCCGGCCGCGCCTGGTTGTTCTTTTGATATTCTTGTTGCCGTCGATACGCCATCGGCGGTAGATGGCGCGTAGCCAGATCGCTTTAGCCCTACGGTATCTGTATCGAGTGCCCCACTGCCACGCAGTGTTGTTTCTAGCGCTATATTGGTTTGAGCGCTGTGGTAGTTACCCCACGTAGTTGCCATATCATTTAGTCGGCCTAAGCGAATAGCATCACCGCTAGCTTGAGCATCTTGGATTTCAGGTGCCAGAAATTGTGGCATCAAATCACCGGTAGACGTTTTGGCTCGCTGGATGTCGCCGGTGGTTAGCTGTGTCATGTCGCGCCTAAATTTATCTGCCCCCTCCGGCTCGGTCCAGTTATGGATAGTGCCGGTATTATCCATTGTGGTACCCAAAGAGGCTTCAAATTGCCCTTGCCCCTTGGCTGCTTCTTGAACTGTGCGAAAAACACTGGCTCGGGCACTGCGGTCTTCGATATCGTTAAGTCCATGAACGGCATCGGCGCTAATTCTGCCCTGTGAAGCTACTGCGATAGCCGCGGCGGATGTTCGGCCCTCGCGGGTCATCTTTACAGAGTGAGCCAAGTTAAGCTGGTCTAGGGCAACTTGTTGATCGTGTGGGTCTAAGTGTTGAGCTCGCACGTAGGCTTCGGCTGCGTCAATATCACCATGGCTAGCAGTGATTGCATTCAACGCGTGATGATTATTAATTCCAGCTTCGTTCAGTTCTTTTGCCCCATGAAGCGAGTGTTGCAGATGGGCGGCACTACGCTTAGCCCTACCTTTATCAGTAACTCCAAATCGGCCAGTGCCAATTTGGCCCATTCGGTTCATGAATCGACCACGACGGGTATCGGTGTTAAATCTTGTGCCGTGCCGGCTTTCGGCAGCTTGGTTCTTGGTAGTGTCCCAAGCCCATTTTTGTGCCGGAGCAGCCATTTTTTTGCCGGCGTTAGTGACGGCACTACTAATGCCGTTTATTAATGAGCCGGCAAAGCGGAAAGTAAATGGAATAGCAACCAGAGGTGCTACTAAACAGCCAAGAGCGATTACGGCAAGGATTATTTCTTCAAATGTGCCGGAACTGCCACTGCCCACTTGGGTAACAACCGAAACCGAAACAATCGCCGATACCACATAAAGCGCATTGATAATTGGGAACATCAGTAAAATCCGCAGGAGTACACTAAACCATTGCTTGGCGTATTTTTCGGTATTGGGCAGTACCCACAAAAGCATCGCAATTGGCGACACAATTACCAGGGCAATGATAATAACCTGCCGAATCACCAGGGTTATTAGCACCGAAAATATCATTGGTAAAATCATCAGCGCTAGTGCCAGTGCGAGCGCCGGAAACAGCGCTACGGCTGCAATACCGCCAAGTAACACCGACAATGCACCACCAATGCCGGCGATCGAACCTGCATCAATACCATCAATATTTAGTGCATCAACAATTGCTCTGGCTATATCGGCCGGGCTACTGCCATTGGTGCTAACACCCGGTACAACGGCAAAAAGCCCACGAATTCCCTGTCCCGCGACGTTGGTGAAGTCGATCATGAATTGACATAAATAGATAGAAAGCTGAATAGCAATCACGGCAATTATTAGCCGAGGGAGCATTTTCTTTATGGCATAAGCGTCTAACATATTTCACCTTTGGTGGAATATAAAGCATCAACAAACAAACCCCAATATTCAAACAAATTCCAATTTCGAAATTTCAAGTCCACAAACATCATTGGCTTTTTACTACGATTGCGTTAAATATTTTTACTAATTCTATAGCTTCTCGTTGCAGAACAGTCACCGTAGATTCTAACTCCCTTGGTGTGTCCAAAAGCCTTAGCCAATAACCGCTTTCTTTTGCTTCTTTTCTAGATATTTTTACTCGCATTACAAAGTCTTTCTTGCTAAGCGATTCATTTGCCTCTATATTATTTGCGCCAACAGACCCAGATGAACGTACAAGCTGTTTGCAATCTTCAATATTTGCAGTTGTTTTTGAGAGTTTTTTTACAAGCGCACGGCAATCTTGTGCAAAACTGAATGTTCTTTCTTCTAAATCATATTGTTTACTATTTTGAACATTGGAGTTTAAGACTTGTTTGCTATTTGGAGTTTGAGTTTTGGAATTTGTGATCATCTTTAGCTCTTGCCTCCGGTAGCCTGGGAATAAATGATAATTATAAATACCAGTACCAGCCCGACATTAGCCAGGTCGCGGAAACCTTTCCAACTACGGTAAGCCGGATTACCCTGCTGAACTACCTTGGGGTCGGTAAGCAGTAAGTCTTCGATAACGGTACCGGTTTTGTCGAGGGCATCACGGACGAGCCGAATGGTCCCACAAATTATCCACGTTAAGCCCGATTCGGCATCGCAGTTTTCATCGTCGTCGCGTCCACCACCACCGCCACCACCATCTGCGCCAGTGCCACTCCCGACGCCGTCACTTGAAGTGTCGCCAGGGCTATCTTCTGCTGCGATTACAGTATCGTATTCATTGCCTCCACCAATATCACTGACTTTAAAAGTTTGCTTTCCATTAATTGCTGTCATATCTGTTTTCTTAGCAGCGCGGCTCCCATCTTGGACTTTTAAAAATTGGTCACCGCCACAATCGTCCCGAATATAACGGCCATCAGACCCGCTGTCTGAACACCAAACAAAGTCTTCTGTTCCACCTAGAAGCGATATAGCCGTATCTATACCTTCATTGTAGGCATAGGAAATATTGAAATTATCAAGCGCGCTTTGGTCAAGCAAGCCTGCGACACTTACCTTGCTCACATCGGGCGTATCAGTGCCCTGTTCCTCCCATTTGCTAAATCGTGGGCCTGAATCGGTAAAAATTACTCTGGTAGAAGCATCAATATCTTGCCAAAAACTATCATTGACCTCGATGGCTACTTCAATGTCGCGCATTCTATCGATAATTGTTGCGGCAACGATGCGCTTGTCGTAATAATTGTTATTATTAAAGTCTATATCTTCATTTAAAGCATCGGCAAACTCATTAATGCGGCTCTCGCGATTGTCACCTTCTATGTCATATTGAATATTAATTTCTTGCCCATCCCAGTCAGAATCTATATACTCCCCGGCGAAAATGTCTTCAAATGTTTTTTCTTGCCCGCCATCGGTAAAGGCCGGGTTATCACTGCCGGCGTCAAAATTAAGCTTTAAGTGCGAGCGGTTAATGAATTTGATTTTACCCCTTTCAAACCAACTGGCAGGTCCATGTCTGCTTGTTAGCGGAACAGGTTTTATGTCTTCTGCATTAGCGGCACGCACTGACGCATAGGGCGCAAATAGGCTAGCAACAGCGAATACCAATAGTATTAATGAAAACAGCAAGTTTTTGGTTCTAGTCATTTTGCTTTTGCTTTTGCCTCACCCATTTAACTCTACGAGCCTAATTTTATACTATTTTGCTTTACAAGTATAAGTGGGAATTGTGATATTTTTCAGATGTTACTATTAAGCAGAAAAATCGTCACTTGGGTCTTGATGTGTTTCGGTATAAATCGTCGTGCCGGTTTCTTCGTCGAGCCTCAGGGTTGTAATTGATATCACCGGCCCATCAGTTGCAAGGATATCGCCATAAAAACCACTTGCGCTCAGGCTTCCTGGCGTAGCTGTTCGTCGCACTAAGTGTGAGCTATAAAGTGCTCGCACCATAAGCTCACCGGGGTTTCCTGGCAAAACAGCAAAATCATCATTTGGGCCATCAACATTATCTGGGTCATCTTTGCCGTCAAGCAAGAATTCCGGGCGGACAAAGAATGGGTACGTCGCAGCAAATTCTACATGTGTCGGGTTTAAATCAGCTACAGATACGCCAAAAACCGCCGCTAACAATTCGGGGCTACGCAAGTTAATGGCAGCGTAATGATTATTTATGGCTGCCATCGCAGCTTGAACCGGGTCTGAGGTGTCTACCTCTGAAAGTGTAACTGGATAATCTGTTTCGCGGAGCAAAGCTTTCTCGTTTTCGGATAAAGTGCTGGATGCTATAGCTACTTCCCTGGCTTCTGGTGTCGCTTCTACCCGGCTAGACACTAATGGTTCAAGTGGTGCACTCTCTTCGCTATCTTGGCTTCTCTCAAACAGAGTGTATCCACCCAAAGCGGCGCCACCAATACCAATTAATGCGCCGGTTGTGCCAAGCCCAATAAGAAAGTGTCGCCGTGTCATATCTGGTGCCGTGGGTTCGGTACCATCAAAACGATGTGGGCCAATGTCGGGGGCGCCAGGTGTTGTTGCGATAGCCATAAAAGTTGCCTTTTTACACGAAAACTATACCATTATCACAAATAAAATGCAAGCACATATTTGTCAATAACATTTTAAGCTATAATATGGTAAGAAAGATAGCTTATGCTTAAAACCACAAATCAAAAATCTTTCATTTTTGCGCTCATCGGTCTAGCCATTGTTAGCTGTTTTTTGCTGGCCACGTTAGTTAGTTCTTCTTTTGTCGTGGCTGCGCCCACACCGACCCCCGTCGGGGGTTCAGCTAGTGGTTGCACCGAGTTGGCGATTGATGTGGGTGCGGCAGCTTGTGGGAAAAATCGACTGATGAAATATATAACCGCTTTGGTGCGGTTTCTTTCGCTGGGGGTTGGAATAATCGTAGTGATTATGATTATTGTGGGTGGCATTCAATACACTAGCTCTGGCGGTGATGCTGGGGCGGTAGCAGCAGCCAAGAGCAGGATATTTAATGCTATTTTGGCACTGCTGTTGTATATTTTTACCATTGCCATATTAAACTGGCTGGTCCCAGGGGGAATAGTTTAAATGTGTATTATATTTGCGTATCGATTGCAATTAACTGAGATGATACCTGGCTTAAGGAATAGTTTTACATGAAAACAGCTCAAAAAATCTATCTCTTATTAGTGATAAGTGCTTTTACATTTGGCATGAGTTTTGTTTCTAGTTTTATCTCTAGCCCGCCTGTAAAAGCTGCTTCGGAGCTACAATTTCACTTCTTTTGTCGTAGTGGCGCCGCAGTAGTCAAAGAAACAGTCAGTGGTGGCACAGCAATAAAATGTGAAGACGGCTCTGCTCTTGGTAGGCACATTGGTGATGACGAGGAAAATATATTCACCACTTTTAATGTCGAATGCGCCAGAGGTACACCCAATTTAGATTCGGTTTCTAATATATTTAGCTGTGATGGTGGCGGGGGTGCTGAACCACAGGTAACAAAAGTAGATGATGATAGTGCAGGCCAGCCACCACCTGGCTCTGGAGGTGGCTCTGGTGGAGGTGGTTCTGGCGGCGGATCTGGAGGCGGTGGTACCAGTGGCGTTTGTGGTAGTGGCGACATGTTATTTGGAATAATTCCAACTTGGTACAAGTACCTGGAGTTTTCACCCGATTGCACAGTAATAATAAGCAAGATAGATGACTTTTTAAAAATCGGCGGGGCGGTAATTGAAATTGTGCTACGTCTGGGGGCAATAGCGGCTATCGGGTTCATCATCTTTGGTGGTTTTCGCTTTGTTACTAGCATGGGCGACCCCGAAGGCATCAAAAACGCGCGGAATACCATCATTAATGCTGTAATTGGTTTGGCTTTAATGATTCTTTCTACCACTATCGTTAGCTTTATAGCGGGGAGGCTGTAATGTTTGAAAACACAATTTTTTATACGCTTGCCCAGCTAAGGGGTGCGCATGGGTTGCCGAACCCCGACACATCTAACGTGCTCGAGACCGTGCTTAAGACTTCTTTTGTAATAATTGGGGCGCTCGCAGTGATATTTGTAATTATTGGCGGGTTTCAATACGTTCTGTCGGGTGGCAATCCGAATAATACCAGTCGGGCCAAAGAGACAATTATCTATGCCATTGTGGGTTTGGTGGTTTCGCTTCTGGCATTTAGCATAGTAGACTTTGTGGTAGGAAAAGTATGAAAAAAGCAGTGATAGCCTTATTCGTTCTAGTGATTGCCGGTGCGCTTTCGCTGGGTTCTGTATGGGCCGACACCAAAACCGAGGTTTGCGAAGGGCTTAAGCAAGGTAGTCCGAGCGTACAGTGCGATCCGGATAGCTCCGATAAGATTATTGTTGATACAATTGATAAGGTTTTAGGGGTGTTGTCGTTTGCAATTGGGGCGCTCTCGGTATTGATGATAATCTTTGGTGGGTTTCGCTACGTTGTCTCGGGTGGTGACAGCTCGGGGGTAGAAGGCGCGAAAAATACCATATTGTACGCCATTGTTGGTTTAGTTATTGCCTTTTTGGCGCGGCCGATAATCGTTTTCGTGATTGGGTGGTTTGTTTAAATGAAGTTACTTACTGCTGTTTGTTGCCTGATGTTTTTTGGTTTATTCGTGATGAGTATGCCGGTATTTGCCCAGGACAGAAAAATAACCCCTCGACCAGGTGCTACAACTCCTGCACCTGAGGCAACTCCGGGCGTACCCGAAGCAACCCCACCAGCAAGTGGTGGCGGAGGTTCAGGTAGCGGTAGCGGAAGCGGAAGTGGCGGAGGCAGTACTAATCCCTTTGCTGCCGAAATTTGCGAAGGCGCCAAGAATGGCGCCGGCAGTGATTGTTCCGGCTCGTCTTTTCTAAAAGGCCTAAAGAATATTGCCAATATTATCTTGTTTCTAATTGGGGCGGTAGCGGTAATAATGATAATTATCGGCGGGTTTCGCTATGTTGTCTCGGGTGGTGACAGCTCGGGGGTGGAAGGCGCGAAAAACACCATATTGTACGCTGTGATTGGCCTAATAGTGGCGGCGCTTTCTTTTGCGATTGTAAATTTCGTTATAACATCAATTTCCGGTTCCGGTAGTGGCGGGGGGACCGGGAGTACACCGGGTAGCTCAAGCGGACCACCCGGGGGGTCCAGTGGACCATAAGGTGTTGCATATCAGCAAAAGCATAAGCTATAATGTTTTTAAATAAGGAGTACTTACAGTGAAAGCCCTAAAAAATAAAATCTCGAAATTGCTTACTATAACCGCCAGCGCCGGTATTTTCTTTATGTTGTTATTCGCCCCGGTGTTTGCACAGGATGTAGCATGCGATCCAACAACCGGCTCTAGCGGCCTGCAGAACGGCGCCAACTGTGCTCAAGCGTCGGGTACCTCAGATCAATTGTTCGGTGAAGACGGTCTGTTTAAGAAGGTCAGTAATATCTTGGTCTTCTTGGTGGGTGCGGTATCGGTTATCATGCTGATTATCGGTGGTTTTCGCTATGTGGTCTCGGGTGGCGACAGCTCAGGGGTGGAAAGCGCGAAAAACACCATCCTCTATGCCATCGTTGGTATTGTGGTGGCGTTTCTGTCATATGCCGCCGTCAACTTCGTTATCGGTGGACTTTCTAATACTACCGGCGCTGGCGGTTAAGCAAACCTTTTGACTCGCGTCCATCGCTTGAACGCTATTATATAAAAAAACCCCGCCAAATTTGGCGGGGTTTTTAGTTGCAAAGTGAATTTTGCCTTGGCTAGTCCTTGATGGCAATTTTCTTTACTTTGTCTTGTTCTGTTTTGGGGATGCGCACCGTCAGCATGCCATCTTTTAGTTCGGCTTCGGCTCGCTCCTCTTTTACCTGAACTGGCAAAATAATCGAACGCGAGAATTCACCCCAATAGCATTCTTGTACAAAAAAGTCTCCGGCTTGAACATCTTGGCTAGAGCTTCGTTTACCCCGCACAGTGAGAGTGTTCTCAACAATGCTTAGGTCGATGTCGCCCTTAGCTACGCCGGGAACCGGCGCTACAACGTAGATGTCCTCTTTGGTTTGGTATACATCAACTGCAAGCTGGCCGGGTACTTCGGTGTCTTCGAAGAAATCATCACTACTGCTGGCGGTATCTGCTTCTGCTTCGTCGACTACGCTTGTGTCGTCATCGTCGTCATCGTTTAAAAAGTCATCGTCTAACTGATCCATAAATAAATCGTCATCGTCTTTGGTTTTTTGTGCCACGAGGTGCCTCCTTTGTCTATGCAACAATATTTTGTGCAAAACTTGTTATTAATATTGTGCTTGAATCTTTAATTTTAGTAACTAGAGTTTCTATTTTTCCCTAAGTATAGCTAAACTAAAGCGAGTTAGGCAAGCCAAGAATTAGTAGCAGGTATCATGAAGCCAGTAGCCAGTATAAATGGCAAAACCCTAACATTTTATCTAACGACAAGCCACTGCATTTCGTGCTAAATCAAACTTGATACTCACTGCTTGCTACTAGATACTGATGTGGTGATAATTGACAGTGTTCTTGATTTAATTGCTCCATTTTCTTGCGTTAAATGCCACAACGAAGGCGAATTAGTCTGCGATAGCTGTAAACGGACATTATCTAAGCCCAAAAAATCAACCTGTGCCCTGTGCAATTCGCTTACCAACAACTTTCGCTTATGCAAACGTTGCCAACATCAAACCAAGCTTCGAGGGGTTTTGGTGGCATCACATTATGAGGGCGAGGTAAAACAGCTGATTCAAATGCTCAAATACGAACGAGCTATGCGGGCGGCTAATTACTTGGCAGAGTTGCTAGTTCCGCAGGTAAAGCCCCGAGATTATGATTATATTTCTTGGGCACCGGTGAGTTCACGACGGTTTCGCCAGCGCGGGTATAATCAGGCTAAGTTGATTGCTAAACAAATTGCCGCTCAAACCAAAGTTCCCTATATAGAAACACTTGGGCGCCTGGGGCACGCGCGCCAAGTAGGAACCGGTCGCAAGCTAAGAACACAGCAGTTAAAGGGCAGTATGTACGCAGTTAAACCAGAGCGCTTTAAAAGCAAACGAATAGTAATAGTTGATGATGTGCTAACAACCGGGGCAACCCTAAGCGAGTGCGCGAATGTGCTCATGGCAGCGGGCGCAAAATCGGTTTGGGGCGCAGCCGTTGCCAAGCACTAATAGTAACCATATAATTACAGCGATACGGAGGGGTGACCGAGCGGTTGATGGTGCTAGTCTTGAAAACTAGTGTGCCGGAAACGGTACCGTGGGTTCGAATCCCACCCCCTCCGCCATCCTCCGTCGTTTGCCTTCCGGGCAAACTATGGAGGATAGTTGAAAGGTATGAGAACCCAAACTGCGCAGCAGGGGGTTCGTTAATTTAGCCAGCGCGCAAGAATTTATTCTGAGCACTGGCGCGAATTAGCCATATCCCACCCCCTCCGCCAGCAAGATAATATTTGTTAATGAGGAAGAATATGAATAAAGACAACTTTGCTCTTATTACCGGTGGCAGCTCTGGAATTGGTGCAGCCGTTGCCCAGCTTTTGGCTAAAGAGGGTAAAAACCTCATTTTGGTTGCACGTCGGAAAGATAAGCTCAACGAGATAAAAGCGGATATTGAGGATAAATATAAGATCACTGTTCAGGTTTATGGTGTAGATCTTAGCGGCACAGATAAAATAGAAGAGTTATTTAACGAGATCAAAAATGTTGACGTTGATGTCTTTATAAACAATGCCGGCTTGGCGCTTAGCAAAACCTCATTCGAGGATTACGCCTGGGAAGACTTTAACCAGATGATAGAAATTAACATCAAGGCGTTTACGCGTGTTGCCCAGCTGGCCATTCCCCATTTAAAGAAAACAACCGGCCATATTGTGAATATTAGCTCGGTTGCAGGGGTAGAAGCGTACGAGGGTGGTTCGGTTTACTGCGCTTCAAAAGCTTATGTAAGGATGATTAGTAGTGCGCTACGGATAGATTTAATGGGAACGGGGATTCGCGTAACAGATATTGCCCCCGGTGCAGTCGAAACAGAATTCTCACAAGTGCGCTTTAAAGGAGATACTGAACTGGCCAAGAAAGTGTACGAAGGGTTTACGCCACTGGTTGCTACAGATATTGCCGAGGCAATTGTTTTTGCCCTCTCGCGGCCAAAGAGCGTGGACATACAGTACATGCAGATAATGCCAACTGCCCAGGCCAGCGCCACTCGGATTGCTAAAGAATAGCCTTTGTTTCGGCTACATCATGCGTGCGGATAATATCGGCGCCGTTTTTGGCTGCAAGTTTAGCTGCAGCCAAAGAGGGCTCGAGCCGCTCACCTACAGATAGTTTCCCACCTTTGCTTAAAAACCCCTTGCGTGATGCGCCAACCAGAATCCGATATTGGCTAAACCGCTGCTTTAACTCGCGTAAACGCTCTAATATCTCAAAACTATATTTTGGATCACCGCTTACAAACGCGCCCATGCCGGGGTCGAGTACAATTTGGCTTTCCGCTATTCCATTTAATAATGCGTAAGCAATGCGTTGCTGCCAAAAATCACCAATTGTTTTTATTACATCGTCGTAGCGCAATAAATTGTTATTCGTTCTGGTTTTATTGCCATTCGCCTGCAAAGCAACGGCTGCATACATTATGCAGACATCAATTTTAGAGCCTGCCACTAATTGTGCCATGCCCTTACTACCACGCAGCCCGCTGACGTCGTTGAGCATATCTATTCCAAAGTTGAGTGCTTTGGCTAAAACATCACTTTTATAGGTATCGACTGAAACTTTGAAATTGAGTTTCTGTTTTAGTTCTTGGGCAAGCTTGAGTGCCGGTTCTATTCTTGCCCATTCCTCATTGGCAGAAATATCTTGGCTGCCAGGGCCGGTGCTTTCGCCCCCTATGTCCAAAATGTCTGCCCCTGCATTAATGGTTAATTTGAGGTGTTGGCGTAAGTCCTGTTCGCCACCGGACTTTTGGAGACGGCTAGCGTAAAGGCTATCTGGCGTCATGTTAATTACGGCCATTAATTGGGGTTGTCTCATTGGCTTAAACTGATCCAAATGTTTTTAGCTTGTATAAATCTTGGATTTTTTTGGTAAAGGTGCCCGGAACCTTAAATACGTGCTCATCAAGTATCGCTACAGGCACCACACCGCGAACAGTACTGGTAATGAACATTTCGTCAGCCCCGAAAAATTCACTTAAACTTACTTCGCGCTCATCTGTCGGCATCAGGTTAGAAGCTACGTGCAAGACAATACTGCGCGTGATTCCGCCCAATATATACTTTGCCGGAGTGATGAGTTTGCCCGATTTTACCGCAAATATATTACAAAAACTGCCTTCTCTAGTGTAGTTATCGGTGCCTACCAATAACGCCTCGTCTGCCCCCTTTTTGTGGGCGTATTGTTGAGCCAAAATGTTGGCGATCATTGAGGTAGATTTTATTTCTGGTGCGGTTCGGGCAATTTTATAACTCACCATTGTTAACGGTTTTAGCTCATCATTTTTAATGGCTTTGGCCGTAATTAAAATCGTTGGCTGGCCGGCTTTATTGACGACGAAGTTTGCTGAGCCGGCGGTGAGGGTTATGCGAATACGCAGATCATCACCCTTAAAACAGCAATTTTTTTGCACTAAATCTTCTAGCACGGTGTCGAGCTCGGCTTTTGCAATTGGCATGGGAATTTGCAGAGAACGAGCGGATATCTTAAGGCGTTCAAAGTGCTCGTGTACGTACTTGAGTTGGCCGTTGTAAGTGCGCAGTGTTTCGTAAACACCATGACCAAATAAGAACCCGGCATCGCTGATTGGGGTTGTAGCCGATTCCTCGTCTAGATATTGGCCATTTAAGTAGATAAACATAAAATTTACACCTTTGAACGCATAGTAACACAGAATTGATATGCTACAATAACCTCTGTTACTTTGCGAACATTTACTTTTGCGAAGCATGCAGATGGAGAGGTACCCAAGAGGCTGAAGGGGCTGGTTTGCTAAACCGGTAGGTCGGGGAAACCTGGCGCGGGAGTTCGAATCTCCCCCTCTCCGCCAATTATTGATGGCAATAAACATCGTGAGTATGCACCGAGATAACGAGAGAGATAAACGCTTATGTCTGCTGTATAATACTTTGTATGAATCCAGAGCAAGAAACAAAGTCGGGAAATCAAGCTGAAAAAAATGAGTTAGCTAAAAACATGTCGACAAGCTCAACACAGTCGTCAAGTAAGCTTGCCGAATCTGAAGCTAGCCCAGATAAGCAATTTGATGATGCCCCGGATCCTGAGGCTGAGCTTTTTGCTTGGGAGGCGTCGGAATATATTGAACATAATCGCAATGCGATGTGGTATGTGATTTTTACAGTGGTGACAATATTGTTGGCTGGTGGCTCGGTAGTTTTACTGCGCGAATGGCTGGGAGGCGTGGTGTTAATTCTGATGGCAATTGCAGTGCTTATGTTTGCGCGTCGACCCCCGAAAACCCTTAAGTGTAGCTTACAAAATAGTGGTATAAATGTTGGCGAGCGTTTTTATCCTTACGTTTCGTTTCGGTCATTCAGCTTAGTATCGGACGGAGCGCTAGAGAGTCTAGAGTTCGATCCGTTGAAGCGATTTATGCCACGATTAAGCGTTTTCTTTGCACCTACCGACGAAGCGAAAGTACTGAGCGTTCTATCTTCGCGTCTTCCACAGGGCGACCGAGAGCAAGACGTTGTTGATCGATTAGCGCGTAAACTTAAAATTTAGGTGATCGCATCGCCATTAGCATGAATTTTAACCGGGCAGGCAACCCATCGACAGATACAAACGGCACTGCCCTTGATCAGATCTTTAGCGATGTAATGGTTCAGCCGCATATTGCTTAGTTGTAGATTTTTTTTATGGTACGTACTTTGAGTCGATCAAGAACTACTTAATGGTCTGGACGTAAATATAGTCGCCAAAGCGTTTTTAGATATCCGTGACGTAGGCTATAAACCAATGATGCTAAAAAGCCGACAGGGTCATTAATGGCAGTGTGTAGGTGCGCGCGTATTTCTTTGCCGTATCTACCAAGCCACAAGTGCTTGTCTTCAAAGTGATAAACTTCGTGTCGCAAAACAGCCCGCTTCACTCTCTTTGGTAAACCATTTATAAGATAAATTTTGCCGGCATAGTTATATCCTGAAATATAAAGACCAGATTCTTGAAATTTTTCGCCGTTGACGTAATTAATCGGGTAATTTTTATCGTTCGCTCTATAGGTTACTTGCTTAGTAACTTTTAGAGTATCGGCAATATCGCTTAGTTTAGTCATAAAGTAAAAAGCTAGTGGTACGCCCGACAGAAGTAGCGGCTGCGCCTTCTCCGCTCAAAAGTGCTCGAAGTAAACTTCTGCGCGCTTTATCGCTTCGCCGAACCTCAACGGTTCGTATTCGCTACGCGAATCTACCAGTGAAAAAGCCGGCACGCCGGCACTTTCACTGGTACGCCCGACAGGATTCGAACCTGTGACCTCTGGCTCCGCAAGCCAACGCTCTATCCAGCTGAGCTACGGGCGCTCGTCGCCATCTGCTTTCAGCATTCGTTTACAAAAAGATATTTTGCAAACTCTAGCTTCTCGCGATGTCTACTCTTAAATTAACAAGTAGCTATAGCTACTTGTTAATTTAGTATAAGTAAGGACAAATACTATCATATCAGATAAAGAGTTACGCTATAATTACACCAGAATGAGGAGAGGTGACCGAGCGGTTGAAGGTGCTGCTTCGATCAATGTCAAACAATTTGTTTGACATGAGTAGCTTGCTGTTACAATTTAAAACAGCAAGCGCTAAAGCAGTGCAAATATGGAGAGGTGCTGGAGCGGTTGAACAGGACGGTCTCGAAAACCGTTGGTCATTTCGGTGACCCGTGGGTTCGAATCCCACCCTCTCCGCCAAGGTTGAACTATGACAAATATATATCTAACACTTGGTATACTCAGCGGGCTTCTAATTATTGTGGCCGATATTCCCTACGCCCTCGACTCGCTCAAGGGCAAAACTAAGCCCCACCGAATAACTTGGGGGACTATTTGTTTATTAAACATAATCGGTATTGCCAATCAGGCTGCCAGTGGAGCCAAAGGTTCGCTTGGTTTATTTATTGGAATGGCTTTGGCAACGGCTGTTATTTTTGCAATATCACTTTTTAAGGGCGTTGGTGGCCACACCAAGCTTGATATTGCCTGCCTAATAGGTGCCGGACTAGGATTGCTACTTTGGTACGCGCTCAAAACACCGACTGCGTCGATTATTGCTAATTTATTTGTTGCTACTTTCGCGATGATACCAACACTACAGAAGGCCTATGTTGCGCCCGGTAGCGAAACTAGAATTACCTGGCTTATAGGCACGCTGGCGGCTTGTCTGGGAATATTAGCTGTTAATAGCTCAAGCGGTATACTGTATGTAATGCCGGTATATGCTGCATTGTCGCAACTTGCAGTATATTTAATACTGGTTCTTAAGAATAATTCGGGGAGTATAAATGAACGATAATCCACAGATTGTAGTAGCCGGCTCAATTGCGTTTGACCGGATTATGAATTACGCCGGTCGATTTAAAGACGTCATTAAGCCGGAGAAAATTCATGTGTTATCTTTGAGCATATTGCTCGACAAAATCGAGGACACACGTGGAGGTATCGCAGCGAATATTGCTTACAACTTAGCCCTACTCAAAGAAAACCCGGTGCTACTGGGCAGTATTGGACCAGATGGTTCAATCTACGTTGAACATATGCAGAGGCTGGGGGTGAACATCGATTATTTGCATTTTAGCGAATTGCCCACAGCTACTTTTAATGTTTTTACCGACAAAGACGACAATCAAATTGGTGGTTTTTATGGTGGCGCCATGAATGATAGCGCTCGACTTACTCTTGAGCCCTGGTACAACAGTAATTCAATAATTGTTATTTCTCCCCATCACCCACCGGCCATGCGTCGTCAATTGGCCGAGGCCAAGACGCATAATATGCGCGTGGTTTACGATATATCTCAGCAGGTGGCTAACTGTCCGGTCGAAGATCTGCGGGCAGGCATTGAGGTTGCTGAACTAGTTGTAGTAAACGACTACGAAGCGGCTATGCTGTTTGAGCGTTCCGGTTATTCGCAAAAGGAAGTTATTGATATGTTGGATGTTTTGGTAATAACCAGAGGTAAGGAAGGTTCAGATATATATGCACACAAGTACAAGCCACTAAAAGTAAAAGCTGTATTATCAGACAACCAACAAGACCCAACCGGTGCCGGTGACGCCTATCGAGCCGGTTTCTTGTATGGCTATGTGCGAAGTTGGGATTTAGAAATCTGCGGGCAAATGGGCGCAGTGGCGGCCTCGTTTGCGGTAGAAGAACACGGAACGCAGAAGCACTATTTCGATATCGAGGGTTACAAACAACGATACAAAGAAAGTTTTGGGCAAGAAATATCATTATAGTTTTATTAAATAACTTTTGGGTGCAAAAGTAACAAAACTTTCCGAATAGGACGAAATACTCGATGTAAATGTTTCTCTTCAAGAAGCAGGAACCTGCGGTACTCTGCACCTAAGGCGCTATCGGACAGTCCTCGATTCTTGCATCTTTCACTAGCACATTTACTCGTGATCTCTCTATATTCGGGTTTAGGATTAAGTCTTATAAGTTCAATAATTACTTGCTACAGACAGCATGATACTTGATACTAATAAGATGAGTGACTACAAAATAGCTGATATAAAACTTGCAAAATTTGGGCGTGACGAAATAGCTTTGGCCGAGGACGAAATGCCGGGCTTGATGTCGTTACGACGTGAATTCGGCAAGTCAAAGCCGCTCAAAGGAGCGCGCATAACCGGTTCAATTCATATGACCGTCCAGACAGCCGTACTAGTAGAGACCCTACAAGCGCTGGGTGCCGAAGTTCGCTGGAGTTCGTGCAATATATTTTCGACCCAAGACCACGCAGCCGCGGCACTGGCCAAGGCAGGTACGCCGGTTTTTGCCTGGAAGGGTGAGAGCGAAGAGGAATATTGGTGGTGTATCGATCAAACCTTGAAGTTCAAAGACGGGCCAAATTTGCTGCTTGATGACGGCGGTGACCTGACGGCACGAGTGCACGATAAATTCCCCAAACTAATTCCTAGCCTGCGGGGTGTTAGCGAGGAGACCACCACCGGGGTCAAGCAATTAACCAAATGGGTGCGCGACGGCACACTCAAGATCCCGGCTATTAATGTAAATGATTCTGTAACGAAATCTAAATTTGACAACCTCTACGGTTGCCGTGAGTCGCTGGTGGATGGCATTAAACGCGCCACCGATATAATGCTAGCGGGTAAAGTGGTGCTGGTGGCAGGCTTTGGCGACGTGGGCAAAGGTAGCGCTGCTAGTTTGCGTTCGTATGGCGCGCGCGTATTGGTAAGCGAAGTTGACCCGATTTGTGCTTTACAGGCGCTGATGGAAGGCTATGAGGTGGTTACTATGGACGAGGCCGCTGCTAGAGCCAATATATTTGTTACAGCTACTGGCAATCGCGACATTATTACGCTAGAGCATATGAAACAAATGCCAAATGGCGCAATTGTCTGTAACATTGGCCATTTTGATACCGAAATTCAGGTAAATGAGCTAAATAAAGCCAAAGGCGTAAGGCGAGAAACCATTAAACCCTTGGTAGATAAATATACTTTCCCAAGTGGCAAATCAATTGTACTTTTAAGCGAGGGGCGACTAGTAAACCTTGGTAATGCCACCGGCCACCCCAGCTTTGTTATGAGCAATTCGTTTAGTAACCAAGTTCTGGCGCAAATTGAACTATTTACCAAGCACTACTCTATCGGCGTACACCGCTTAAGCAAGAAACTGGACGAGAAAGTGGCTGCTATTCATGTCGAGGCGTTGGGGGCGAAGCTCACCAAACTAAGCAGTGACCAGGCCGAATACCTGGGTGTTGATCCGGATGGACCGTACAAAGCCGATCATTATAGGTACTAAGCCGTAGCTGCAGTTAGTGCATCACTAGCTTCATGCATCAGGTGGTCGTACTGATCGGGTTGCAGTCTCTTTTGCTCAATTAAGCCCTGCACCATGTTTTCTACGGGCTCATTACCGATTGCTAGCTGTATGCCGGGTGTTACTTTTTGTCCAGTAATAGCGGCTTCTACTGTTAGTACGGGTAAGAGCGCATGGGCTTTATCTACCACAGGGTAAAATGTTCCATTAGCTAGATTAATGCCTGCCGTGTCGGCTGAAGCGATGTCGCATTTTATATCCCCTGCCTCGAATTGCTCAAAACTAACACGTGGCAATAGTAATCCATCAGAGTGATCGCCAGTTAAATATAGTCCAAATGTATTTTCACCCTTTTCATTAGGACCAATAATCCCAAAAACTGTGTCTGTTGCTCTTAAAGCTTGATCGGCGGTAATTAAGTTTGCCCTAAGCACATGGACTCGTTCAGCATATTCCCGGTGTAGCTTCTGTGATGGATCGTGTCGCATATTGCCAACAAATCTCATGCTTGGAACCTGCCTTAAAGCAACCAACGTGGCAGCTCTATTAAGTGCAGCATTTGGCCCCTCAAAATGGCTAAGCCTATCTTGCAATTCATCAAAAATGCTGCGAGCGTTATCTGATAGCTCCCAGCGAGTATATGTTGTAGCTTCTGCACGGGGTACCCAGATGCTTTGCAACTCATTGGGCGCTATAAATTCTGGCATCCATTCATAGTATGTAGCAGGGTCGTTATCGTTATTTATCATCAAACTTATAGTGACATAATATGATAAGAAAGTCAAAACATGTATAATGAGTTTTATGGATAAAAAAGACTGTATTTTTTGCCAAGTTGTCACTGGCACTAACCCGACAAACAAAGTTTACGAAGACGACGACGTGTTGGCATTTTTAGATATTCACCCTGTTAATCCCGGTCATACACTGGTTATTCCCAAGGAGCACACAGAATTTTTCGAAGACATGGGTGGCGAACGCTACCAGCACGTGATGAACGTGGTGCACATGATGGCCCGAAAAATTAAAACGGAACTTAAGCCCGCCAGAGTAGGCCTAATGATTTGGGGTTTTGAAGTCCCCCACACTCACATTCACGTAGTACCCCTCAATAAAGCCGAAGATTTTGGCATGAACCGTAAGCCCGGCTATGAAGCTAGCGACGAAGAGCTGAAGGCTATAAAAGCTAAACTAGACCAAACCGCTTAACCTTGCATTTTCTATTAAAAAGGTAAATACTACCTCGAGAAAGAGGCAACATAGTGGTATCTCGATTGAGCAGAACTAATGAAACTAGCGGAAATAGCGGTGGTGAACACGAGCAGGCATCTGTGGGTGATGTTGCTTTTATGGGGCGCATGTTGGCACACGGCGTAGGTTTAGTTGTGCGTGAAACAATTAAATCAATGCGTGATGAAATGAGAGCTGCGCCATATGCCCCACCAAATGGCACATTAGCCGAAAGAGCTAGGCGGGCTAGCGGTTTTGTACTCTGGGCAATAGATGGCACAAGACCACCTCAAGCAAGCGAATTGCGGGCATTACATGACGAAGAAAAAGCCGGTGAAGCCTACCGACAGCTTACTGCTGTATTAAGTAGCGTGATCGACGAAGGTATTGAAGGTGAGATTGACTTAGAAACCCGCAATGGAATGATTTTAAATCGAAATGAAGGTGAAACATCGCTTAGATACGATGCAATTCGTCCCGGTGGCGATTATTATGTTGTTTTGAGCCTCTACCCCGAAGTTGATGGCACATCACAACTGCCCGACATTTCATATGTATATCGCGATGGTCAGAGTTCGAGTCCACCCGAACCTGCATCAGCTGGTCAGATAAATGTTTTTGCCCGCGAACTGAACAGCTCGACACTAATAAATTCCTAGCAATTTCTTACTAGTAAAGTTATACTAGTAATTAGTGGGTAGTCTTGAGGCAAAACAAATATCTAATAAACTGCGTGGTTTGCGCGAAGGCTTGGGTTTAACCCAACAGGACGTTGCTGCCAAAGCCGGTGTATCGCTCTCGACATACACAAAAATAGAAGAAGGAACCACCAAGCGTCCATCGGCTACGGTACTTTTTAAGCTGGCTGGGGCGCTAGGGGTAAGCATCGATAGCTTACTAACAAATGCGCCAGTTGTTGCGACCCCTGTTATTAAGCCTAAGATTAGTTTTGTTTACTTTGATATTGGTGGGGTTCTGGTTCATACAGAGTCTAGTTTTTTACAGCCACTAAGTTTACGTTTGAATCGTCCGCTCGATCACGTCCGTCAGGTTTATCATACTTACATGCGGGTGGCGTGCAGAGGAATGCTATCACTCGAAGACCTGCAGTGGCTACTAATTTTAAGACTAAATGTTCGCTACCGTGCCGAAAAGCGCCGGAAGTTATTTAAGCACTGGGTAGATGATATGAAACCCGCAACCGAAGCCCAGCAATTGGCTACAGAGGTTGCGAATAGTTATCCGGTAGGTTTATTAACCGACACAGTTGATGGCTGGGTCGAGCAAATGCGAGATAAGGGTATACTGCCGGAGCTACCCTGGAAGGTAACTATTAAGTCAAACGAAATTGGCTTTCTAAAGCCAGAAAAAGAAGTTTTCGAAATTGCTACAAAGAAAGCCAACGTGCCACCGAATGAAATACTATTCATTGATGATCGGAAGCAAAATGTGCGTGGCGCGAGGGAGTTTGGGTGGCAGGCAGAATGGTATAACGAGCTCAATCAGAATGCATCGGTGGCTCGGATAAAGCGAAAATATTTCTAGTTCTTAAACTGTAAGAGCTGACGTTCTAGGGTGGTTTGTTTGGCTTTAGCCTTGTCTAGCATTTGTTTGGTTTCTTCGACAACTGCTTTCGGTGCGTTTTCGGTATAGCCACGATTTGATAGCTTTTTGTCTAAGCTCTTTATTTGCATACCGACCGATTTACTCTGGTCTAATAGTTTTGTCTGATAGTCTGTAAGTGTTGTGCGGTCTACTCCTAGCCAGATTGGTAAATTTACGGACGTTAGCTGTAGCCCACTCCCGTTATCTACGCTCTTAACTGCACTTGCACCGCTAAGGCGTTGGATTATTTCACTGTTGTCGTTTACCAAACTGATACTACTGTGATAAAGGGCAACATCAGTTAGCTCTAAATCGCGTTTGAGTGAGCGGGTTTCTTTAACAATGGATTGTATTTGATCAAAATCTGCCACCAGGTTACGGGCGGTTCGGGGCAGTTCATCAAAATCGGGCCAAGGCGTAGTTATTAACTGTGTATTATCGGACATTTGCTGCCATATAACCTCTGTTACAAAAGGCACAAATGGGTGAGCTAATTTCAGAATGGTTTGCAGTCCAAACAACAGCATTTCCTGATTTTTGCTGACTTTGTTTGCCTCAATATACCAGTCGGCAAAGTCGTCCCACAGTACGTGATAAACCAAGTACGTGGCCTCGTTTATGCGATAGCCATTTAGCTTGGCGGTAATCGATTTAGTAGTTTTGTTGAGCTGGCTATATAACCAGGCATCGGCAGCTGATTTTATCGTAGGATTCGGTCGAGCATTTTCGGCATTATCCAGCACATAGCGGGCGACATTCCATAGCTTGTTGCAAAAGTTTCGTTGCGCCATAATGTTAGCCTCGCTCAGAGGTGAATCGTTACCCGGTGTGTTGGTAATGGCGCCGGCCATGCGTAAGGCGTCGGTACCGTATTTGGCTGTCATCTCGAGTGGATCAAGCACATTACCTTTACTTTTACTCATTTTCTTGCCGTGCGGGTCGGTAACTAGCCCCCAAAGATAGACGTTTTTAAACGGAATCTCCCCTGTTTTGTACAAGCCAAACATTACCATCCGCGTTACCCATTTGTGCAAAATTTCGCGGGCAGTACCCATTAGAGTGGTCGGGTAAAATGTGTCAAAATCTCCGGTTGTCATTAGCGTTGCAAATGGCCACTGACCGCTAGAAAACCAGGTGTCAAAGGTGTCGGTTTCTAAGCGGTATTTCCCCTCTCCGTAATAAGCTTTTGCTTCGTCTTCGGTGGTTGCGATAATGAAGGTTTTCTTGCCGGGCGTTTTAGCTTTGGCGTAATAAACAGGCATTCTTATGCCGTACCAGTTTTGGCGACTAATACACCAATCGTGCTCTTGCTCGAGCCAGTTCAGGGCAATTTTGCGAAAGTTTCGTGGGAACATCGTAATGGTCTCGGACTTAAATGCTTCGATTACTCCCCTGTTGAGTTCTTTTATTCGTAAAAACCACTGCCGACTAATCTGCGGTTCTACTACCGTGCCACAACGATCATGTACAGCCACATTGTGAGTGTATTTTTCATCAATCTTTACTAGTAAACCTTTACTCTTTAGTTTTTCGGCAACTTTAATACGAGCATCGGAAATATGCATACCGGCGTATTCCCGGGCGATAGGTAGCAACTTGCCTGTCTTATCAATAATTTGTTCTTTATCAAGCTGGTGGCGTTCGGCGATGTCAAAATCAACCGGGTCATGCCAAGGGGTAATTGTCATGGCGCCGGTGCCAAACTCGCGGTCGATAGCGTCGTCTTTTATCAGGGTAGCTTTGACTTTGCCATTTATCCATTCGGCTTCGAATGCATCGCCATCTTTAAATTGTGCGTAGCGCTTGTCGGCCGGGTGAACAACCACGTATTTATCGCCAAATTTAGTTTCGGGCCGGGCAGTTCCGATTTGAAAAGGACCGTACTGAAAGGTGTAAAACGGAATGGTTTCCTCGCGGTGTTCGATTTCAATATCAGCAAAACTACTTTCGCAATTAGGACACCAATTTACAATGCGATTACCCCTGTAGATGTGCCCGTCTTTGTGTAGCTGGGCAAACGTTTCATAAACAATTTTTATAATGTCGTCATCGAGTGTAAATTTTAGCCTATTCCAGTCGGCGCTAAAGCCCATTTGTTTAAATTGACTTAGAATTGTCCCCTGCTGACTAACAGTAAATTCTAGTACTTGTTTGTAAAAATCCTCTTGGCCAAGATCAAAACGGGTCTTTCCCTGAGGCGCTAAGACATCGCGCTCGTAAACAAACTGAGTTTCTATTCCTGCATGGTCGGTGCCAGGAAACCAGAGGGTTGGGTGGCCCTGCATACGGCGGTAGCGAATAATAATGTCCTCGAGTGTGTAGCCCACGGCGTGGCCGGCGTGCAGTTTTCCGTTGGCATTTGGCGGAGGCATAACAATCGTAAACGGCTCTTTGTTGCCTCGCTCAACAGGGACAAAGCTATTGGATTTTTCCCACAGCTTATATACATCGGCCTCATAGCGAGCAGGTTCATAGTTCTTAGGGAGTTTCACGCCACGGATTCCTCGTTATCATCCCATGATACTACAGGGGCACCAGGCTTTCTAACATAATTAGAACATTCCATATGAAATTGTCAAGTCTTTGTGATACTTCATTGACAAAATGACAAAATAGTGACACAATATATTAATGACAGAACTGAGGTTAAATGACCAAGCCGAAGGTTATTCCCCAATCCAGAAACCGAGTGGTGTGCACGAACCCACACTTGCGGATTTCCCGCCATTAACTGAGCGGGTATATCAACGAGCTGTTAATTTAAAGGGTTTACTAAGCGAATACCCAGTAAAGAGGGTGACTGTTCAGAAAGATAATGAGTGTGATCTCGCCTGTCCAGGATGCTATGTGGGTCAGTGGATTGAAGCGGACGGAGCTGTGCGATTAAGTAATCCTCGCAGAAGAACCGATGAGGATACGATACTCGCACAGACTGATTCCTTGCCGGCACTAGAAGAATTCTTTTATTTGGGTGCTGAGCCAAGCTTGCGGCCAGCTAATACTGCTTCGCTGCTTGCAGCAGCAGCAAATAGGGGTTTAAGGATAATGTCTGTCACTAATGGACAAGGCGCAGGGGCAAGAAACGAGACGGCCTTTGGAAAAGCTATTGCCGAACAGGGCATGCATAAACTTAATGTAAGCATTGATTCTCTGGATCCAGATGTAAATGACTTTCTAAGGGGCAAAAGCGGTGCGATGGAGCGAACGATTGAAACCATTAAGCAGGGTATAGAAACTGGCTGGCCAATTAAGGCACAAATGACAGTATGGGGCGCCAATTATGCGACAATTCTAGACTCAGTTGAGAAGCTCTATGAGATGGGAGTTAGAGGTTTTGCGTTTCACTCTGGTTCAGTAGAGGCAACTGCGGATTTTCGAGAACGTGGTCTTGAAGTTATCGATCCACTTAGCTGGCGAGCACTTGCCGCAAAATTGATGGAGTTTGCGCATAATCATCAGGGAGAACTTACCCATTTTAATGTGCCGCTACTGTATCTTGACGAAGACGAACTTGCTACGGTGTTTCAGGATGAAACAATCATGGAAGCATATATGGGACATGTAGATGCAGTTGAGACGGGTAGTACTCGGCCACTTCCATTTAAGCTGTGCCCGGCTTTTGGATCTCCAGAAAACCCCGGACCACCGCAAGTTTATGTATATGCAAATGACGGTGATGGTGAGATTTCTGTTTGTCAGGTGCATACGGGTGCGACAGGCGCCAAATTTGCAACTTGGGATGACAAACAGGGCGAGTTTCAAGTAATAAAGGGTTCAAGAAACCAATTAAAGGTCATGGAGCAATCTCCTCATCTTTGTCCTTCTACCCCGTCAGTTACTGGTGGGGCTGATTCCGATAGAGTTGTAACCCAAGCGGGTAATTTATACTATGGCTGTCGGTATTTGAGTAACAATCAACTGCCGAATATAGACTGGACCAGATATTCAGGCTATTACGAACAAGCTCTCAGTCATTACGAGGGAGAATAAAGCGCAAGAAGGGTGCATTCCCCTCGGCAATCTACTTTGTAGGCAAGGCCTCAAGTAGTAGCGGGCTATTGGCTCGCTTCTGCTGGCTAGCGGATTGGGCTTTGAAATAGCCGAGGGCGGCTACCATAGCGGCATTGTCCGTGCAGAGTTCGGTTGGTGGACATAGTAGATTTACTTTTTTCCAAGGCCCGGCCTTGGAAAGCGTTTGCAGTGAGGAGTTAAGTTGATGTCTTAATTCTTGGTTAGCAGCTACTCCACCGGCTAGTGCTACCGAGTGTGGCTGGAACTCCTTGTATGCCTTAAGTGTTTTCGCTACCAATGTATGGACGGCGGCGTGCTGAAAGCTCGCAGCGGTATCATTTATTTGTTTTGCGTTTAACAATTTAGCAATTTCAGTTGACGGGAAAGTGTAGTCTTTGCCGACCAGTGCTTGCAAATGGCGCAGGACAGCCGTTTTAAGGCCAGAAAAGCTGAATTCGAGCGTGTTCCCGAGTTTGGCCTCGGGAAAGGCGTAGGCGTGCGCGTTGCCACGCGTAGCGGCTTTTGCAATGGACGGCCCACCCGGGTAGGGAAGCCCTAGCACTTTGGCAACTTTATCGAAGGCTTCACCCGCGGCGTCGTCACGCGTTTTACCCAATATTTCGTATTTGTCGTGATTGCTATACAGCATAAGCTGGGTATGACCGCCAGAAACAGTTAGTGAGAGTAGCGGAAATTGTGGCGGTTCGTTCTCTAGCCAGTTCGCATAAGTGTGCGCAACCACATGATCGACGCCATAGAGTGGTTTATGCTTTGTGAGTGCTAAAGTTTTAGCTGTCAGCACGCCTATAAGCAGTGAACCCAATAACCCGGGTCGATTACTAACAGCAATGGCGTCGATGTCATTCCAGGTTAGGTCGGCTCTAGTGATAGCTTTGTCGACAAGGGGCAAAATTACTTCGATGTGCGAGCGAGCTGCTACCTCCGGCACAACTCCCCCAAATTCGCGGTGGGCATCTATTTGACTAGAAACTACGTTTGATAGGATTCTTTGCCCATCTGCGACTACTGCAACAGCTGTTTCGTCGCAACTGGTTTCTATACCTAGAACATTCATCTCAAAAGAATAGGCGAATGCTAAGCCTTTATAAAATACTAAAAACATGTTATAAAAAGTTTATGAGTATGAACGCCCTGGCTTACAAAGAACCACTCCCTGATGAAACTTCAGTTGAGCAAGCGTGCGAGATGGTGAATGCGTCGCCAATACATTTGCGAACTGTCAGTGCCGAAACAATGAAAACTAGTTACGATAAATTTACGTTGACACTGCCCTTTGACTGTACGGTACTAGGGCATATTAATCAGGAATTTTATGGACCGATAAGGATAATGCATCTAATGCGCATAACGGTAAATCACGAGCTGTGGGGCAAAGGTATTGGCCGGCGTTTACTGCGAGCTAGCTTGGCATATGCGCAGGACCAAGGTGCGCAAGAAGTCCGCTCAACTGTAGCCAGTGCGGCCATGATTAAGCTAAGGGAGGAGGTGTTCGGCGAGAGCATGTCGTTCCATGATGTGCCAGCATTTGGCGAGCGAAAAATTGAATTGCCCATGTATCCAGATCAAGCAATCGACAGCTTGAACCGAGTGTGGGGTGAAGACGAAGTTGATCTAAGTAATATCCAGGGCCGAAGTTTCTTTGTTTTGGTTGACATATCTAATTTAGATACAGCTGGCTGGGAGCGACCAGTTTCCCCCATGACAAGTCAGACGTTTTCGGAGTAATATTGATGCATGAGTGGTTTTAAGAAAAAGTTAAAAAAAACATTGCCGAACTGGCTATATGCCCCGCTTTTGCCAATTTATCACTATGGGCGAGCGGTTTCGGCCGGTATGAAATACGGACATCCCGCTAAAGACCTAAAGGTAATCGGTGTGACCGGGACTAATGGCAAAACGACAACCGCCACCTATATTGCCAGTATTTTGCGAGCAACTGGCGCTAAAGTGGGGTTGGCCACAACGGCCCAATTTCAAATTGGAGATGAGACTTGGGATAACGAACTAAATACCACCGTTACCAATCCCTACACAGTTCAAAAACTACTGCGAAGAATGAAGGACGCCGGGGTTGAATGGGTGGTTATGGAAGTGACGTCGCACGCACTTACCCAGTACCGGGTACATGGAATTCAGTTTCACACAGCAGTCATGACAAATTTAACGCGTGACCATTTAGATTACCACGGCACTATGGAAAAGTATGCTGCAGCCAAGGCTAGGTTATTAAAAATGGCTAAATTTGAAGTTGTGCTTAATTACGATGACGATTGGTTTGATTATTTTGCTAAAGCTAGCCACCAGGCGCAATTTACCTACGGAACAAATATTGAATGTGACGTCCAGTTACTCAAGGCCAATCTGAGGGCGGATGGTTCAAAGATAATGTTTAAGTATGGCAATAGCGAAGTTGTGGCTAACCTTCACTTGCCTGGCAAGTTCAACGTTTATAACGCTATGGGTGCGGCTGCTACTGGTTTGGGACTTGAGCTTTCGCCCGAGACGGTAGCCAAGGGGCTCGAAGCACTAGAAGCGGTGCCCGGCCGGATGGAAAAGATTGATGAGGGCCAAAATTTTGCCGTGGTGGTAGATTACGCACACGATGGTGATGCGTTTCGCAAAGTATTTGAATCAATTAAGCCACTAACCAAAGGTAGCTTGATAGCCGTTTTTGGCGGTGAAGGCGAACGCGACCCGGGCCGCTGGAGTGGCATGGGCGAAGCTGCGGGGGAGCTGTGTGATATTGCCGTAATTACCGACGACGAGCCATTGCATGAAGACCCGTCGAAAATCCGCCAAGCAATTGCTGAAAGCGTAGCTAAGGGCGGTAATGCGAAGTTATTTGAAATTGCCGATCGATACGAAGCCATTGCCAAGGCCTTTAAGCTCGCCAAGCCGGGAGACACCGTAATGCTACTGGCACTTGGCCACCAAAAGTTTCGTCTGGTTGGCGACAAACGGTTGCCGTGGGATGACCGCGCTGTTGCGCGTGAGCTTTTGGGTGGCAAGCCAGCCAACTTGCCAGAAATAGAACTTGAAGAAAAGGTTCCGGTAGAGCTACCAAAAAACGAAGAAAAAGAAACTGATAAAGAAGAAAAATCAGAGTCGCATCATAAGAATCACGAACAAAAATCCGATGCGAAGGAATCTAAAAAAGAATTATCTGAAGTCGATTCAAGTGTAGAAGATAAGGGTTAGTCTCTATTAAATCACTTTTTATATTGTTTCATTTTAATTTGCTACCTTTTGGCCGGACAAAAGGTAGCACCCAAACCGGCGGGCGGTTGATAAAACAGCTATGTATTCATATTTACTCGTCAGCCCGGGTTTCTGCGGAACTCTGCGCTCAAAGAGCACATCAAACAGTCCTCGAAACTCTGGCTTCTCGTAAATACTCATATATCGGTTTTATCAAAGCCCGAGATTAAATTCCCCCGAATATAAAGGAGCCAAAGCGACGTCCTATTCGGGCACTTTAGCTACTTTGGTGACAAAGTAGATTTAATAAAAACTAGTCTGCAATTTTTGCTTACAAAAGTAAGGTTAGAGAAAGAATTGAATAATTTAAGGACTAGAATTCAACGTCGCGGGATTCGCGGTCGAGTTGCCGTAACTTTTTTATAAATTCTTTTCTTGTCTCGGCGGCGTAGGGGTTGCCACTTTCAATAGTTTCGAAAAGCTCTTTGGTGTGATGAGATTCAAGTTCGGTCAAATGTACAATTTCAGACAGGCCTAATACGTTTTTAAAGGTGCCGGTGTCGATATCGCTACGCTCAATGTTCATATTTAGTAGTCCACGCCCGATAAAGAAGGTAAGCGAGTGAATAATGGCCATTTTTCTATCGTGAGTATCCGGGTCCATTTCAATGACGTTAAGCTTGAGCTTTTCAGATAGGAATTGTTTGATGTCATTATAAAAGCTAGGGTCGTTAAAACGCACCGGATGCACTACTATCGGCTGGCCATCTAGTCCGCTTGAGGCGCTTTGGGGGCCAAATATCGGATGAGTTGCCATAATCTGCACGTGCCTGGGCAAGCCCTTTAGCAGCATTTCAATTGGCTTCACCTTGACCGAGCAAATGTCTACAACAAGACTGCCCGGTGCAAGATATGGGTAAACATTTCGTAGCCAATCTTTATATGATCCAAGCGGAATAGCTGGAATGACGATGTCACATTCGGCGGCGGCTTTAAACGACTCTACCTGAACATGATCAGGTAAATTGAGTTCGCTCGGGTCTTTGGTGGTTGCGAGTTTGATATCTAGGTATGGTGCCAGTTGTTCGACTAAAAGTGCTCCGAAACTACCATAACCATGTATGCCAACTGACATTATTTTTGACTTCACCCGGCTATTTTAACATTTGTTGCACGCGGTAGTCAGTGTTGCAAAGTTAGCTTATCGCAATTTAAATAATTGCCTGCAACTTCTACTACCAGGTACAATGAAATTGATGCAAGTTAACCCGAATATTTTTCGAGCGTATGACCTAAGGGGGTTAGTAGGCAAAGAGCTTTCGCCGGAACTCTCCGAACACCTAGGCAAAGCTTTTGGCACCATGCTCAAGCGCGACGGCATTCATGAAGCGGTGGTGGGGCGTGATTCTCGTGAAACCGGCCCCGAGTACAGCGAGCGTTTGATAAAAGGACTATCGTGGGCAGGTATTGATGTAGTAGACATTGGTATGACCATGGTCGGCACATTTTATTGGTCTCAGCATTTTCTAAAGCGTCGTGGCGGTGTATACGTTAGTGCTTCGCATAATCCACCGGAATATAACGGCTATAAATTTGCCAACGACTATTCTGAGACTTTAGTGAGCGAAGGCATGCGCGAACTACGGCGCTTGGTTGAAACTGAACAGTACGAACAAGGCGAAAAAGAAGGGCAAGTAACCCAAAAGGACATCTTGCCAGATTATTCTGCTGACTTAGTAAAACGGCTACCGCTAGAGCGAAAGCTAAAAGTGCTAGTTGATGGCTCGAACACGGTTGGTGGGCAAATAGTGCCATACATTCTAAATGCGGCCGGGGCTGAAGTTGTAGAAAGACATACCAATGTGGACCCAGCCTTTCCGCTAGGAGTAGCTAACCCCATAGAAGATAAGGTAATGGAGCGAGTATCTAAGGAAACACTTGGTGCCGGGGCAGACATTGGTTCTACCTACGACGCCGACGGCGACCGCATCGGAATTGTTGACGAAAAAGGCAATAAAATACTGAACGACGTATTAGTGGCATTGATGGCAGTAGACGTTTTAGCTGATCACCCCGGTGCTACCATAATGTTTAATACGCTTTGTTCCAAAGTTGTGAGCGAAACTATTTTAGCTAACGGCGGCAAACCATTTATGTGGCGTACGGGGCACTCTTTCTTAAAGAAAAAGAATCAAGAAATAAAGGCAGCCTACATTGGTGAATTGAGTGGTCACTTCTTTTTCTCGGCTGATTTTTATAATCATGACGACGGAGCTTATTCCACCATGCGAGTTTTGCGCTTTTTGAGCCGTAATAAAAAGCCATTAAGCGAACTGATAGCCGAGCTCCCTCACTATATTTCGAGCCCGGAGATTAGTGTGTATTGTGCCGACGAAAAGAAGGCCGAGCTAATGAGTAAGATTGCCCCAATACTGAAAAAGGATTTCCCTGAGGCGGAGATTATTGACGACGAGCGAGCGGGTGACGGCGTGCGCCTAGAGATGCCAAATCGGATGTTTATTGTGCGTTACTCACAGAATGGTCCATATATAACCATGAAATTCGAAGCTAAAACGCAAGCAGACTACGATAAGTTGAGAACGTACATTCTAGATTTGCTCAAACAGTTCGAAGAGATCGACTGGGAAAACGATATCAATACAAATTTGGAGTATTTACAAGGCTAAGTGCGCTTGCAAAAGTATTGCAAATAATAACAAAAAGTGCTATAATAGGCACTTATGACAGAATTATCAGAAATTGCACCACAACTTTCAGAGGAACTATTTCCCCAGTTTGAGTTTCCGATTGGCAAATTTCATACGTCTGCGAGGTGGTTATTTGATAATGTAGAGCAAATACCCTCTGAGGTTTTAGTTGAACTAGGAATATCACACACTGTCGATGATGGAATTGAGACTTTGAGTCTAGCCGCCAATTTACCATACGAAAGCTATGGCAGATTAACATTCAGTGATTTGCCGAGGGTAGATAAATCACCAGATGCTGTAAAAATACCAGGAATGATTAAGGTAAGTCGTCCAGCTGGCGCCAATGACTTAAGTACGCTTCTAATTGATATCCGACGTCAAGATGGCGAACCAATGCCGACGGTACGATTTGAGCCAGTAGGTGATGAAGCAATACACGCACTTGTGGTAGTGCGTGACGGGAAATTAATGCAAGTAGGCGCGCTTAACAAAAATGATGTACCGATACCGGTTGAATTCGATTGGCAAGATCCAAAGGCTGTTTTAGTTGGTGTGGGTACACTGTTTATGAAGCGTCAGCGTCAAATCGGTGAAGATTCGCGGGTGCCATTAAGTGTGCAAAAATCAGTATTTGATGGTAAGGGTAGAGTTGCCGGACTTAAGGTCAGGGATAGTCAGAGTGGCTAATTCTCAGCACGTGCCAGTTGCATTCACGACAAACAATGAACATGCAGCAGCCAAATTGAGTACAGAATTTCGTAATTTAGAGCTAGACCCAGATACGAGCACTGTGTTGTATGGTGAGTTTCGGCCGAGGGGCTTACTGGAAGTGATTCACCGCGTCAAAGCAAAAATAGCTAAACAGCCGGAAGTTCAGCTTTACCCGCTTCAGCCAAAGGACGGGGTTGTACCGCTGGGAGCGTTGGCAATTGACACCGGATGGTATAAAGATGACACGATGGCTGGCAAAAATATGGAGCGCAACCTACTAAAGCTGAGTGAGACTAGTAAGGGTTTGGCCGTAATCGACGAGGACGGAATTATTATTGGTTTTGATGCATTGGCACTTTATGATTTAAGCGAGGCTATTCATGATGGCGTGCCTGTGGCCGGTATTAATAGGAGTGTAAAAGTAATTGACGATTACTTAAGTAGAACTCCGCTTGGCGAAGAGTCGCTAGCACACCAGTTTGCATTATTGGAATAGAATTGACCGATAAGTAAAAAGACTAAATTAGCCAGCTAGACAGATTATATTTATGCAGTTTGTATCGTTGTTGCGCTGTCAATTTGGCTTGCTTGATAAGTTATTTCCGCGTCCCACAAAACTTGCAAAACGGCCCCGTATACGTACGTTGCTTTAGGGATTGCCTCTCCCTCTTTCTTCATCAGCAATTCGTAAGGAATTGGGTTGGCCATGTTGTGCATGACATCAGCTATTTTTGTCCGGCGAGCCAGAGTATTGGTGCTTAGCCGATTTATATAAGAGAAATACTCTTCGCGCGTGCCTTGGCCATCGATGTCTTCTCTTCGCGTAAGACAGTCAAGCGCATCCAGCACCTCTGTAGATACACCAATATCTTTTAACCAGCCTATGTATTCGCTGGGTTTTTTGTGATGCTCGGGCGCATCGTGTAGTAGTGAAGTTGCAGTAATCAATTCCGCTTCTTCTGGCGTAAATAAATCTCCAAAAAGCCCCGATGCAATCCTGGCTACTTCCTCGACGTGGGTAATGTAGGGAGTACCCGAAAGTCGCTCTTGACCGTCATGGGCTATATTGGCAATAGCATGTGCCCGCTCAACTTGGGGTGGCGTAAAAGTTCGCCTCATAAGGGCACCTTTCTTAATTAATTATATAATTATACAATAAGTAAGATTTGTCAATTCAATAGATATTGACACAAAACTCTTAGCTAGCTAGTATATTTATACAAATTAGCACTTCGCACGGTAGAGTGCTAAAATATTCATAAGATAAATTGTAAATGAAGGAGTTAAAGTGAGTAAAATTCACCCATTAGCTGACCGCATTGTGGCTGAACCACTAGAGGCCAGCGACAAAACAAGTTCTGGTATTTATTTGCCAAGCGACGCTAAGGAACAGCCAAAATTGGCAAAAGTCGTAGCAGTTGGCAAAGAAGTAAAGGAAATCAAAATTGGCGATACTATATTGCACAGTGAATACTCTACAAGCAAGGTCGAAGGCCGAGAGTATGTAATTGCCAAAGAAAAAGAAATATTAGCGGTAGTTAAATAAGGAGATTGCAAATGGCTGGAAAGAAGATCTTTTATAACGATGATGCTCGCAAGCGAGTACTCGAGGGTGCCGAGGCACTGTACAATGCAGTAAAAGTAACAATGGGCCCCAAGGGTCGAAACGTTATTATCAACAAAAGCTATGGCAGTCCTACGGTTAGCCATGATGGCGTAACCGTGGCTAAGGCTGTAGAAATTGAACAAAAAGACGATGAAAAATTAGGCCAAAGTGTTGGGGCAGAGCTAGTAAAGCAGGCTGCCAGCAAAATGAACGACGTAGCAGGCGATGGTACAACTACCGTAACAGTACTGACATATCATATCTTGGCCGAAGCGAACCGCTTAATTGCTGCCGGACATAATCCGATGGATTTGCGCCGTGGTTTAGACCAGGCAGCCAAGCACGTCATGACTAAAATTGGTGGACTAACCGAACAAGTTGGTAACAACAAATCGCGAGTTGCCGAAGTTGCCACCATTTCGTCTGGTGACAAGCAGATTGGTGAGCTGATTGCTGATGTTATCGATAAGGTTGGAAAAGAAGGCGTTGTAACTGTCGAAGAGTCACAAGGGCTCGAAATGGAAAGCGAAGTAGTAGAAGGCTTTACGATGGACCGCGGGTTCGTTTCGCCCTACATGGTAACTGATGCTGCCCGCATGGAAGCCGTTTATGATAAGCCATTAATCTTGGTAACCGATAAAAAGATTTCAAGTGTCCAAGAGTTTTTGCCGATTCTAGAAAAAGCTGCTCAAAGTGGCAAGAAGGATTTGGTAATAATTGCCGAAGACGTAGAGGGCGAGGCACTGGCTACCTTAATTTTGAATAAGCTCAAAGGCGTATTCAACGCACTGGCAGTGAAGGCTCCGGCCTTTGGCGATAGGCGCAAAGAGATGCTAGAAGACATTGCCATCTTAACTGGTGCAACATTGATCTCGGAAGAGCGTGGTGAGAGTTTTGAAAACGCCGACCTTAGCGCGCTTGGAACAGCTCGAAAGCTGATTGCCGACAAAGACAACACGACCATTATTGAAGGCGCCGGCCAAAAGAGCGAGATTGAAGCTCGAATGGCTCAGATTCGTAAGCAAATCGAAACTGCAACCAGTGAATACGACAAAGAAAACCTTGAAAAGCGCCTAGCTGCTCTGCAGGGCAAAGTGGCTGTAATCCGTGTTGGTGGTGCTAGTGAAACTGAGATCGAAGAAAAGAAATTCCGCGTCGATGACGCCGTAGCTGCTACTAAAGCGGCAGTTGCCGAAGGCATTGTAGCCGGTGGTGCAGTTACGCTTGTAGACCTAGCGAGGTTAATAACACCGGAATCTCAAACCGGAAGCAGTGAAGCTGCCGGATGGTCGCTTCTTCACAATGCGCTACTACAGCCATTTAAGCAGTTAATGGACAACTCTGGGCTAAACGCCGAAGAGAAATTGGCCAAGGTGCTTGAAAGCAAGAAAAATGGCCAGGGATTTGACGTAAATAACCCCGGCGTTTTAGTGGCCTTGAAAGATAAGGGTATTATTGACCCGGCCAAAGTTATAAAAGAAGCGATTCAAAATGCCGTATCGGTCGCGGGTACTGCCATGACCATGGGTGGTCTAATAGTTGACCTACCCGAAGAGCCGTCAGCCGCCGGTGGTGGTATGCCAGGTGGTGGTATGGGTGGAATGGGCATGGGAATGTAGCCCAGCAAAAATAAAGAAATGCCTGCTTGCCGGCAGGCAGGGCTCCACCTATTCGACAGGCTCAAGGCAAGCCTATAAAAAACCCCGGCCAAAATAGCCGGGGTTTTTTTTGCGATAAGCTAGGTGTTATTTAGAGCTACCGTCTACAACTGCCCTGAGGGCGGAAACCTTTTTGTCGATCTCTTCTTTGCGCGCCTTGTGGCCGTCAATTTCTGTTTGAAGCTCTTTAATTTTCTCTTCGCTATTGTTTATTTCGGTATCTAGACCCTCGGCCTCATTTGCAAGCCGCGTAATCAGGTCGTTAACTTCACGGTCAACATCTTCTACTACTTCGTTGTTACTAGGTTCACTAACAGGTTCGGGTTCGTCAGGGGAATCCATTGCTGGTTCCTCATCTTTTTCTGGTTCTTCATCTGTTTTGATGTCGATTGTAGCGGGGGAATCTTCTTCTTTGGGTTCGTCATTTACAGCGGTTAGCTCTTCTTCGTGCTCATTATTGTCGCTTAGTACGTCGTCGTGAATTACCGGCTCTACTGAATCGGTAGCTTCTTCGTCGTCTTGATGAGGATGAATAATGGTAGGGCCATCACCACTAAGGGTTGTTGAAGGATCATCGGCAGTAATGTCGTCCATGTTGGGCTGGTCGGTGCCATTAGTAGTAGCACCGGCTTGACCCTCGGGGATGTCGACATCCTCTAATAGGTCCTTGATGTTCTCTTCTTTGCCGGCTACGTCATTATGTTCGTCTTGATCATCTACCGCTGGGTCAGTAGTAGGTTGTGCGGGTGTTTTGTTTCTTCCAAATAATGCCATGCATATACTATAACAAAGCTTATGTTTATTAGTCACTACCTTTTTTGGTTTTTTGCCTAATATTGACTAAATATGGGTTGACTATGAAGCAAGTGCAAGTTAAAAATACAGATAGAACATCAATAATAATCTAAACAAGGAAATACATGGCAAGTACCGATGCAATTCCGAACCCAAGTGACGAACTGGGAGGGTTGCTATCTGTTGATGGTGCAAGCGCCACCCCGCCATCAGAAATTATCGAAGCTGCGCAAGCAGTTCTAGGATATAGCATATCTCATGGATCTGAAGAAGCGGAAGACATAGCCTGGGGTTTAGTCGTGAGTGAATTAGTTAGGGCTGATACACCCGATCCAGACCACACAGAACGGATAGCTCTTAGGGCTGATGGCGCGATGAGTAGTTATCTTGGTCTTATAATGGCGTCACGCTTTGAAAGGTTTGTTATTATCGACCCTGCAGCGCGTTATGCTGATTAAAAATAGTAAAAATTTAGTATACTAAAGCCTAGTGTTAGACGATCTTAATTATATTGCTCAAAAAGACCCTACAGATGCATTAGCTTTAGCAGCTGAGCTGCCTAAGCAACTTCTTTATAGTGATTTCGAATTTAATCCCACTGATATAGATCAGATTGAAAATATAGTGGTTGCAGGAATGGGTGGCTCTGCACTGACAGCCATGATTTGCCAAGCCTGGTGGGCAAGCCGGCTAGGCGTACCTTACGAAATCGTTCGTGGCTATGATTTACCAAAGTATGTTGGCAAAAGCACATTGGTAATTGCCTCTAGCTACTCGGGTAATACCGAAGAAACCGTTGCTTGCTTTAATCAAGCTCAAAGCCTGGGCGCTACTATTGTAGTAATTTCTGCCGGCGGTAAATTGAAAGAACTTGCCACACAGCATGGTCACAACTTCTTGCCGTTACCGGCTGGTTATCAGCCACGTATGACAATCGGGCTAAGTTTGTCAGTTTTTGCCCGTGTATTTGAAAAGCTTGGATTGGTGTCTGGCGTAGTGAGCGAACTAGAACAAGCCTCAAAATTACTGGAATCGTACACTAGCAAATGGTCAAAAGAGGTAAAAACTGCCGAGAACCCAGCTAAACACCTTGCCGAAGAACTTATGGGTAAAAGTATGGTTATCTACGCTGGGCCAACGCTCACCCCGGCTGCCTATAAAATGAAAGCCGGATTTAACGAAAGCGCGCGCAATGTGGCTTTTTGGAATATGTTGCCAGAAATGAATCACCAGGAACTTATGGGCTGGACATCGCACCCCATAGATAAGCCATTTGGGGTGATCGAGCTGCGTTCTAGCCTCGACCACGAGCGAGTCAATAAGCGGTTTGAGGTAATGAATAAACTACTTTCTGGGCGAATGCCCAGGCCATTCGAGGTCCAGGTTGAAGGTAAAAACTTAATTGAGCAAAATTTGTGGGCGATTATGTTTGGTGATTTTGTTAGCACTTATTTAGGCATCCTAAATGGCGTAAACCCAAATACATCAGAGACCATCGAGAAGTTTAAGAAAGAACTTGGATGAGTCCCGTTAGAAATAAACAATTTTATGTTCAATTATTAGGTTTTCACTCAATTGAAAATTATCAGGGTGAAAGGAATTTCTAACGGGATGAGCGACCAGGTGCCTCAATTTGACCCAAAAGATTTTTCGACTAAGTCGTATGTAAAACGGGTAGAAAAGCCGTGGGGCTATGAGCTGCACTGGGTGCCTGAGGGTAAACCGTACATGGGTAAAATTGAACATATTAGCGCTGGAGCGCGAATGTCGTTGCAGGTTCACGACCAAAAACAGGAAAGCTGGTTTATGATGAGCGGTAAAGCCAAGGTAGTTTGGGAGGATGACACCGGTAAAATGGTAGAGACAGAGCTTGAGCCAGGGAACGGTTACTCAACTGCAGTTGGGCAAAAGCACCGCTTGGTAGGAATTACCGACTGCGACATTATTGAGGTTTCAACGCCAGAGCTCGGTACAACCTGGCGCCTAGAAGACGATTATGAGCGACCGAATGAAACCCCGGAACAACGTAAAAAGGAACGGGGAGAAGAATGAAGCTTGAAATAGACGTTGAACTGGTAAAACCAACAGTTATTTATGCCATTGGTGCACCCGGCTGTGGCAAGACTACCAGGTTAAAACCGTATGCCACTGAGATAAATGCAACCTATCTAAACCCGGACGAAATTCGCAAGTGGGTACTAGACGACGAGTTTGATCGCACTGACGACACGCTAGTGTGGGATATTCTTAATTCCAGCGTAAAACTTGCCCTCAAAGCTGGTCGACATGTAATTATTGATGCTAAAAACAGCGATCCACATTACCGCCAACAAGACGTAAATAACTACAAAACATATGGCGCCAAGAAGATCGTGGCAGTGTTCTTCAACCGCAAGCTAGATGAATGTCTAGCCAATAATGCCGAGCGAGCCCACCCTGTACCCGCTAGAGACTTAAAAAACGTACACGAAATCTTGCAAACAACACCGCCGTCTAAAAATGAGGGTTTTGACGAAGTTATTCAGCCAGATTTGTCTTAATAGTCACTCGTAACGAAGCGCTTCGATCGGGTTTTTGCGAGCAGCTTTTATGGCCGGAGCCATTCCAAACACAACCCCCACAACGGTAGAGACACTCACAGCAATCACAAAGGCATTTGCGTTAAAAATGGGCGTTATGTCGGTAGTGGCTTTAACAATTATCGAAAGGCCAAAAGATGCAAGCACTCCGAGCAGGCCACCAAAAAGGCTTAATACGACGGCCTCAATTAAAAACTGCCCCAAGATCTGACGGTTACTAGCCCCAATTGCTTTGCGCACACCGATTTCGCGAGTTCTCTCGGTCACGCTAACGAGCATAATATTCATAATGCCAATGCCACCGACAAACAGAGATATTGCGGCGATGGCGGCTACAAAACTAGTAAGTATGTTTAGAATGCTTTCGAATATTTTTAACTGATCATCGGCTGTAAGTACGGTGAAGTCTTCTTGCCCGCCATGTAGTGTTTTTAGGTCTTGACGAATGGCTGATACGACCCCGCCAACAGCTTGTGGTGTAGCGGCAGTAGCATCAATTTCCATTATGTTAGCAACGCCACCGTTGAGCGCCTTACCGGTTTCGAACGGCAGGTATATGGCATCGCCGAAAGAAGGTCCAAAGTTTAAGCCACCTTCTTTTTCGGGTTCCATAACACCGACCACGATGAACTCAGTGTTGCGAATAAGGACTGTTTTACCAAGTGGTTTGCCGTCGGGGAATAATTGCTTGGCGATATTGGAACCCAGGGTGACTGTTTTGGTATCGCCATCTTGCAAAAATCGCCCTTCGCCTACTTTACGATTCACAATGGTAATGGTTTCTGGTTGGGTGGCAATTACAAATGCGTTTTCGGCTTTTTGGTTGCCGGCGGTTGGTACGCCCGAGATAATCATCATAGGCGCGGCAGCGGTTACCCCAGGTATTTGTTTTACTTTGGCAACATCGGCTTCTGTAAGCGTAGAAGCGCCTAAGCTAGCGGCAAAATTAAACCCTGTGGAGTTGCCTTCCTCGTCGGTGGTGACTGATTTGCCCGGATTAACCTGAATCAAGTTAGCCCCAAAGCCGGATACCTGATTAGATACTTCGTTCTTGACTCCACCGCCAATGGCAATAACCGTAACAACCGAGCTAACACCGATAATAATGCCTAACATTGTTAAAAATGAGCGCATTTTGGCGTGTCGGAGGCTAGTTAACGCCATTCCCAGGTTTTTGAGTATCATTTGGCTTTCCTTTTAGTTGTTGATCTAGATCTTTTGCGCGTTGGGGTTTTTCGTGTGGTTGTTCGGGCGGTGTTTTGGCTACCTAGAATTCGGCCGTCTTTAAGTCGGATTATGCGTCCGGCTTGGCGAGCCAAAGTAGCATCATGTGTCACGAGGATGATGGTTGTTCCCTGATCATTCAATCGCTTTAGTACGCGCATTACCATCGCACCGTTTTTGCTATCAAGGTTACCGGTGGGTTCGTCGGCTAGTAGCAAACTTGGTTGATTCGCCAATGACCGAGCTATTGCCACCCGTTGCATCTCTCCGCCGGAGAGCTGGCTAGGGCGGTATTTCATTCTTTTTTCTAAGCGTACAATTTTGAGTAATTTGCCCGAGCGAATCCGGCGTTGTTTACGGCGGAAACGGTTGTACATCATTGGTAGCTCTACATTTGCCCTGGCCGTTAGGCGCCCTAGTAGGTTGAAGTTTTGAAATACGAAACCAATTTCTTGTCGTCGAAGTTTGGCTAGGGCTTTTTCTTTGAGCGGGTTAACGTGTGTGTCATTTAGGTGGTAGCTACCGGTGGTAGGCCGGTCTAGCAGGCCAATAATGTTCATAAGAGTTGTTTTGCCGGAACCGCTGGCGCCAGTAATAGCAACAAATTCACCGGGCTTAATTGAAAGCTTCACATTGCGCAGTACTTGAGTGGCAGCGCTGCCTTTGCCATAAGTCTTGCCGATACCCTCTAATTTAATAAGAGCTTTTGCCATAGTGCTATTAAGTTTAGCAGAGAATACTCGTAAATATTACAAGATTTATAAGAGTTGAAGAGTTTTTGGATTAGCTTAGATGTAATGGCGGAGAGGGAGGGATGAACGCTTCGCTACTCCCTACGTGCCTTTCTCGATGCAAGCACCTGCGAGAGACACTTGTGATTGAACCTTAGAACCGAATCCTTCTTTTCTTCTGGCGGAGAGGGAGGGATTCGAACCCTCGAAGCCCGTTGCCGAACTTACCACCTTTCCAAGGTGGCGCACTAAACCGCTATGCGACCTCTCCAGATATGATAATTTTAACACTTCTCAGAGATTGTAATACATGGAAATATATGCTATAAAATATATATGGCTAGCCCTGAATCTATTTCAGAACAAGATCAATCAATATCTGAGATACTTGGAACTCCATGTCAAACAGTAGCACTTTCACCCGAATTAACTCGCTCATTAGTTGAATTCTATTTGACCGATTTAGTTAGAGGCGAGGATCCTGGTGTTTACAAGCCTGAGTATATAGCACGTCAGCGACGAAAAATGATAGAAGATATTGAACTGGGATTCTACGAAGGTATTGCCGATACTAATGGCCAGCTAGTTGTTGCCCTCTGGGATGGCGAAAGTCAGGTGGGCAGGTCTATGACACCAATTTTCATGCATAAAGATTTTGAAGGAAAAAAAGAAGATCTCACGCGTTATCTGACACTACGTTCATATGGATTTGATTCATAAGTTGCAATAGTTAACAGAGAAGCGTAAGCTGTAACGCATGGGCAATATAACAAACAAGGAGCTACAGTTCTCTACGTCTTTTGGCGTATATGAACGCGCAGAGTCTGTGAGTTAATCAGCAATATATTTATTTGATTAATTAACGGGCCTGCAAGGGCCCGTTTTCTATTGCTCAAATTATTAATAATATGGAGTAAACGTGGGAATAACCCGACGTACATTACATTATTACTGGGGTGCAACCAAGCGCTATAAAGGCGCAGTGGCTATCTTTATGCCGTTAATTACGGTCGCTGTTTTAGCGAACGATATCGGACGTAGTTTTGTTGTCAGCCTGATTATTAATAACCTCAGCAAATATACAGCCGGGGCAGATACCACTTACCTTTGGCAGTTGTTTGCCGCCTTTGTTGGTTTAACGATTATCGGTAGTTTGGCCTGGCGAATTGAAGTCATTGTATACATGCGACAAGCAGCTAAGTCACTGGCTGATCTTGAGCGCATGATGTTTAAGCGCTTAATGCAACATAGCTACAAATTCTTTACTAATCGATTCGCCGGTTCACTAGTAACACAGTTTAACCGCTTTCTGCGTTCTTACGAGAGCTTAGAAGATGTGTTTTCTTTCGAGATTTATACAATGTTCATTCGGACGGTCTTTGCGATTATTGTTTTGCTATTTGTGGCTCCATGGATTGGCTGGGGGCTGCTTGCGTGGGTAATTTTCTTTATTTTGAGTGTGAGTTTTCTGGCTTACAAAAAAATGCCAATATCGAAAATTTCCTCTAAAGCCGACACAAAAATTACCGGAGAAGTGGCTGATGCCGTGAGTAATGTATTGACGGTTAAAATGTTTGCTCACAGTGGGTTCGAAAACAAGCGCTTTACGAAAACAAGTGCCGAGCGATCTCGCTTGCGGTTACGTTCGTGGACGTTCGACGAGTACATTCGTGCCTATCAAACTGTGCTGATGGTAATATTCGAGATCACGGTAATATACTTTTCGATTAAGTTTGTAATTGATGGCTCTATGAATGTTGCGGCAGTACTACTGGCACAGCTTTACATAAGCCGTATTTATAACGATTTATGGAACTTACAGAATATTATTCGTCGAGTTGAAATGAGCTTATCAGAAGCTGTAGAAATGACGGAAATACTAGATTTACCTCTAGAGGTGGCCGATATTAAGCATCCAAAAAAAGCTGATTTCAGTGAAGGGAAGATTGAATTTAAGGATGTTACCTTTAAATACGGTAAACGCGACAAATTAGTGTTCGATAATTTCAATTTGACTATTCGACCCGGTGAACGCGTTGGGTTGGTTGGTCATTCCGGTGGTGGAAAAACAACGCTCACAAAGCTCTTGCTTCGCTTTGCGGATGTATCGGGTGGGGCGGTGTTAGTTGATGGGCAAAATATTGCCAGTATTCCCCAAGAGGACTTACGGGCGAATATAGCCTATGTACCGCAGGAACCAATTTTGTTCCACAGAAGTCTAATGGAAAATATTCGCTATGGCCGGCTAGATGCTACCGACGAGGAAGTTTACGAGGCGGCACGCATGGCTCATGCGGCAGACTTTATTGACTCGTTACCAGACAAATACGAAACGCTGGTCGGTGAGCGTGGGCTTAAACTAAGTGGCGGTCAAAAACAGCGCGTTGCGATTGCCCGAGCCATGCTTTCTAAGGCACCTATTCTGTTGCTTGACGAGGCTACTAGTTCGCTAGACAGCAAGAGCGAAAAGCTAATTGCGGAGGGCTTAAGTGCGCTCATGGAAAAACGCACTACAATCGTGATTGCCCACCGGCTCTCAACTATTCGGCGACTTGATCGGATTTTGGTCTTGCACAACGGTGATGTGACTGAGCAGGGCACTCATGATGAGTTGCTCAAGAGAAACGGCATATATAAGGAGCTTTGGGGTCACCAGTCCGGTGATTTTATGTAGGCCACTTCTTAGTTATAAGTGCGAAAAACAAGTCACATGCATTAGCGTATAATTGCATGAGAAATGTACGAATTACCAAGCAATTTATATCCGTGGCTTGTTGGGAGTGTTGTACTTTTGCTTTTTGGTTTTCGCGGCTACGCCAATTATCGCAGGCTACACAATCCACTTTCTCTTCTATTTGCAGTTAGTGGCTTTCTAATTGGTGGAGCTTTCTTTTTTTGGTCGGTGCCATTCTTTTTTGTAGACACCAATGGGGCGATGATCATAGTTTCGCTAATTGGTGATGCTATGTATTATGCGATGCTGTCGCTACAGCTATACATAACTTATTACCTTGTTCTCAAAGAAAAAATTGTAACATCGTATGTAATTGTGCCAGCAGTGATGCTAGGTATAGCTGGGTGGCTTAGTCATTTATACGGCTACATTAAGTATGGTTTATCTGTCGCAAGCGGGTCTTTTGAGTACACTTTGCCACTATTATCATCGGTAATTCAGTTATTCCTTTTGGCGAATGTATTTCTGATAGGTGTCATTATGCTTTCGAAGATAAAACAGCAATCCAGCGCTCGTGGTAAAGCTGGAATACTTGGGATTTCGGCCATTTACATTTTGTCTGCACTAGGTGGGATGTTAAATATTCTTTTGTCAGGTGAGCCAAACCAGTCACCAGCCATCATTTTGAGCTATGCTGCCGGCTTTGCTCTTTTTGCCGGACTTCTAATCCTGGCAAGGCTATTAAGCATAAAAAGAAAAAATGGGTAGCATACCAACCAACGTAATTCCTTATCTAATAGGGGCGCTCGCAACATTTGTCGTTGGGGTAAGATCTACTCAAAACTATCATAAATTTAGATCACCGCTTAGTCGTCACTTTGCGATCTCCGGTTTCTTGGCGTCAGCCGGTCTTTTCTTATACTCGGTACCCTTTATATTTGGTTTGAGTGGAGATTCATTACGCTCACCCTTGCTTTTAGGTCGATTCTTTTTAGACTTGGTTGCGTACATTCAGGTTTATTTAATTTGGTATTTAACAAGTCTTCGTCGAGTTAGTCTTGGTTGGTTGGCATTGCCAGCAACTGCGATATTTATGATTGGTTATGCCATTCAGGTCAAATATCTATTGACTGCCAGTCTAGGTGTAGTTAATGGCAGCGCCACAACGGAATTTGTAGCCACGGCGGCGTATTTTCATGCGTTTGCACTATTAATAGTGTTTTGTGCCGGGCTGATTTTAGCAAAAAACGCATTTGTTCAAAATGATACTCGTGGTAAGGTGAGGCTGTTTTCGGTTGCATTATTGTATATGGCTGCATCGGCTAGTGATTTTTATGGAGCGATATTTCTTGGTGGTTTAAACAACTCTTGGGTGGTTTTGGCGGGTTTCTTAGTAGCCTCCGGCGGATTCCTGCTGACTTCTTTTTTATTTACAGATAGAAAAGAAACAGAGAAGAAGTGAGTAATTGTACAATAAACTAGCAATATAGCAAATCATATTATATAATAAATCATTATGATTAGTGTTTTTTGGTGTGTTAGAGACCGCTATGTTTAGTGAGGCCAGTGCCACTATCGAGGGAGAGCCAGCTGAGGTTTTAGAACATAGTCTGCCCGGCGGGCATCAGCTATTTGAATACCCACGGAATGACGGAACTTCACTTTCACTCGAAATTAATCCTACTGATTATGTGTTAGCGAGCCACAATGTTGAGCTTGCAGATGGGCCGTCTGGGTCTGTAGTAGTGATTTCAGGCGGTGTAGCAACCGGCCCAAATGCGTATAGAGTTGGCGCTAATAATGCCGGTAACCAATCAGGCACCGGCCCGATATTCCTGATACATGCAAATGAAGGCAGTTTAGGCCAACCGGTAATGCCGGCCCACATTGAGGCATTAGAGCACGGTTTTAGGAGAGTCGGGGAATTGCACCACGAACAATCTGTAACGTGGGTTCAGCACTCATTAGGCGGGGTAAAAGGCGTCCGATTTATGTCTTCTCAGACGGAACAGGTAACGACAAGTGCTATTGAACAAGAAATGGAAACGATAGTTCTTGAACAAGAAGCGCTTTTAGAATTAGAGGGCTTGACTATAGCGGCGGAAGCCGGAAATCCCGAAGTAACCAGTATGCTCGACAATATCGATACGATTCTAATTGATTCCGGGGCCGGTCACGACGAATCTTTAGCAAAAAGACGATTGGCTATCGCTATGACCCACCAAACAGCTAGACTCCTCATAAGCACAGCAAAAACTTTGCCACGGATGTATTTTGATTGGCGTCAGGATAACCCACCGTTGCTTGACGCAGGTGTAACAAAAGAATTCTCTAGAAATATGGCAAGAATTATTAAACGGGCTGAAGATGCTGCATATGCCACAAGGAACCACCGTGATTTGCTAGTAGCGCTTAATAATCATCCGAAACTTGCTGGGAAAATAATTGTAATTGGGCGCGAAAAAGAGGCCACAGTTCATAAAAAGGGTGAAGTAAAAGAATTCCTAGAAAGTCTACCAGATGATATGGCTTGGGTATTACTGGCGGGTGAGCATGATTGCCTTAGTACCGACTCTGATGAGCTAACGAGGGTGCTAAGGCTTCGGAACACTGCTACACCAAAAGTGGTTTCTGACGAAGAACTTGCTGGGCACAGTGCGCATATTAAAGCAGTAACTCCGGAATTGCATAGATTTGCGCACGTGGCATTTAAATATGCAGGAAAGACGGCGGTAGCAGGTGCGGTAGCAGGTTTAGTAGTTGGTGCCAACGCATTAAGAAGACGGCATTCCAATAAGGCAAAGGAATGAACGAGTTTGCTAAGTTAGCTGATCGTCCAGAGGCAACAGCCGTTGTCGTAGTTGGTCGAGAATTAGTCACCAATACAATTGATACGCTTGCATGTGTTGCCGATGTATTTGAGCTTAGAGCCGATTTGTTACCTTCCCAAAAGGCCGAATACCTTGAGGAACGAGCAAAGGAGCTTGGGGCATTACCAGTGCTAGCCACAATACGAAGCGCCTATGAGGGTGGGAATTGGCGCTGGACTGACGAAGAAAAGCTGGGATTATTTGAATCGTTATTACCGCACGTCAATGCCGTAGATGGCGAGGTCGAGTCTTTTAGTTTGCTTGCTGAATTAGAAGAACTGGCGCACAGCGCAGACAGAATCTTAGTTGTTTCAAGTCACGACTTTGAAAATACACCGCAGCTAAAGGTTATGGAAGAAACTTATCGCCGGGCAATAGATGCCGGAGCTGATTTCGTAAAACTGGCAGTTATGGCCGAAACCATTCAGGAATACGAGAGGTTAAAGGAGTTTGCCGGCAATCATCGTGGCGATAATTTAGCGACGGTGGCCATGGGTAAATTTGGCCCGCAATCAAGAGTTGAGCTTCCGGTTCGTGGGCTAACAGCTTTTACCTTTGCATCAGATGGTATTGAGGCAGTAGCGCCGGGTCAGTTAAGCATTACTGACTTACGCAAATTCTTGCAGTATTTTGACCCCGGTGGCTACGGCCGATTAGAGCATCGCTAGCACCTGTATAATTAAGATATGGAAAACCGGGATGATATTTTAAGTCTCTGGCCGGAACTGCACAAAGTAGTTTTTGAAAATGACAAAGCTAGAGTAATCAAATCATCTTTACCACCGGGTAAAAAACTATCCATGCATTGGCATCCCAGTCACGTCGGAATTATTGTTAAAGGCAGTCGAGTCAAGATTACTAAGCCAAATTCTGAACCCGAAGAAGTGGACGTTGAGGACGGTGCATTTTTTGAAGGAAGAGAGGGTACTCATGCTGTTGAGAACATTGGTACAACAACCATAGAAGAGTACTTTATTGAATTTAAGTTGAAAAATGGCTGAGTCTTTCACAAGTATTTTACTAGAGGGAAAAGTAAATTCTCTCGGTCGTACGCAAGAAGTGGTGGAAATAGTTTTGCATGACAAGTCTCGATTAGCCGAGTTGTATCAATGTTTATTTGAAGACGACCAGTGGTTGCGTATGCGGGCCGGTGATGCGCTAGAGAAAGTCTGTCGCGTGCACCCCGGGTGGTTCACTGGCTACCTGTCAAAGCTATTCAACGAGATGGCCAAGATAGACCAGCCATCTATTCAGTGGCACTTAGCCCAAATGCTAGGTGAGATTGAGCTCGATGCAAGCTACCAGCAAAAGGCCAATAATTTGCTTTGCAAAAACGTATCTACGACAGATGTCGACTGGATAGTAGCTGCTAATTCGATGATTACACTAGTACAGTTCGCAAAAAGCCGTAAGATTGATGCAAAAACTGTGATGAATCTTTTAAAGGTTCAACAGCACCATCATTCGAATGCAGTATGTAAAAAAGCCACGAAGCTTTTAGCTGAGCTCCAAAATCGCTAGTGTAGTATAAATACATGGGTTGGTTTTATTTAATCGGTTACGTGATAATTATCGGTGTGGCTACCTTTCTGATGAAGGTGTCGCTAAAAGACACCACACCTTACCAGCTAAATCTACTTATGGGGATTGGTATGCTACTTACCGGGATTCCAGCTCTGTGGTTGGCGCAAAAAAACTTAAAGATACCCCTAAAAGAGGCACCCATGGGCCTAGGTATTGGATTAGCAATGGCTATTGGCTCCCTTTTGTTTGTATTAGCAATTAATAAACTACCAGCCGGCCTTACTGCCGCTATTGCCAGCTGCTATGTGGTTGTAGTAGTGGTTCTTTCGTGGTTAATCCTTAAGGAATCGTTCGACGTGGTAAAAGCTCTGGGGATTGTGCTTACGCTGGGCGGTGTAGCGATATTGGCGTATAAAGGATAGCAAATGAAGCTCTCGAAAAACTTAACAACAGTTACAACTCTCAGCAAGGTGCTGGCCGTAGCTCTATATTTTGTCGTAATGATGATCGGGTTCTTTCTAGGAGTGCAGTACCAGAAAAGCCAGGTTACAAGTCAGATAGATTCTTATGAAGAATGCGTTGAAGCGGGCGGTAGAGTAGCAGAAAAGTATCCTCCTACGTGTTATTTAGATGATGGACGTAGTTTTGATTCGGACGCGCCTGCACCGGTTATAATTGATTAAGAAAGGTTTTTTATGTATAAAACAGCAATACTGATTGGTTTAATTTCATTTGTAATATTAGCGGTGCTTGGCTTTGGTTGGCGTAGATCGTTTACCGAAAATGGCGATGCTCCGTTACTGCGAGGCATAATGCTAGAGAGTGGCTGGGTTGCCCAAACTGATACTGGCGCTATCGGGTGCCTTTCGATAACGGTAGAGTCGAGCTACAAAGGGTTACCTTTTGTTAATAGTGTTAATCAAAGTGGATGCAATGGTGAATATGTCGCCACAAATACGACAGCAAAAATATTGAATGGTGTAGCTGTATTTCTGCTGAGTTTATTATCTGTATTTTTATCGGTTAAGCTATTGCGAAATAAAAAAGTAAAATCTAGTTAATATCCTGCACAACCACATTAGCGACACTCTCAGCATCAGCTAAAATATGTTCGTCCGGCTGGGGCCCGCCGTTGCTGATAATTAACCAAACATTGCTCTTTAGTACGTTTAATTGGCCGAGCTCCGGGTTCCAAAAAGCCATTTCACCAATACCGGTTACTTCTTGGGCACCTTCGGGCACTGGATCGAATTGCGCCTGGTTGCTTTCGGCACCAGCTTCGGTTTTAGGTGAGCGGGCCAAAACGCTAGCGGTTTTAATGCCGGATACCGTACCGGTGTCGTAAGTATATGTACAACTACTGACTGTCACATCATCATTACTGGCTGCTGTTTCGCCACTTTCGCCTTTCGTAGTGGTGCTACCTAAAATGGCTTGAGCTTCTTCAAGGGTGAAGATTTCGCAAGCATCGATTATCTGAAAATTTTGAGTGACTTGTTCGTTCTGCACAGTCTCTTGCGGATTTGGCTTGAAAATCAACCACCCAGTAATCCCCAAAGTGACAATTATTAACGTGACTACAATTATTGTTAAGGATTTCTTCATAAACACCCTTTTTCTTAATACATTCAGTGTAACAAATGATTTAAGAAACAAAGTAGGCTGTATAATATTACCAATGCAAAAACGAAGGTGGCTAAACACCAAATTAGTGCTTGGCGTAGGAATTATATTTGTTTCTATATATACTTTTGCTACTCATTATTCACCGGTGCGCGCAGATCTAACGACTGGTTTACTTGTTCACTACACCTTTGAAAATACTAGTGGTAGCAATGTATACGATAGCTCAGGAAATAATCGAACTGCTTCACTAAGCGGTAATGCCACAATAAGTAGTGGCCTTTCAGGTAGCGGCGTTAACTTTGATGGAACTTCTGGCTATATGCAGGTGCCTCATCAGTTGGTGCCTGGCCAGCAGGCAGATTTTACCTACAGTTTTTTTGTTAAAGCCGATGCAGGTGGTGATAGCAATCAGTACTTAATGGGTCAAAGTAGTAGTGGCACGTTCAATAATGATTGCTTTAGCGTAGATTACGACAACGTAGGCAAGTCTTTAAAAGTACTAGCTACAAATAATGGTAATGGTGCTCAAATAACAACCTCGGCTGATCTTTCGAACTGGACGCATATTGCAGTCACAAATTCGCATACTTACGGTGAGTCGCAAGTATATGTCAATGGAGTTGCTACTTCAGGCCCAGAGGCGACATGTAGTCAGGCTCTCGCCAGTCAGTTTATGATTGGTAGAGCGCCTTACAGCGGTTATAACATGGAATTAGACGGGTCAATGGACGAGATCCGGGTTTATAATCGCGTATTAAGCGCCGCCGAAATTTACCAGTTAGCTACCGAAGGCAATACGAATTCAGTTAACATAACTAGCCCAAGCAATGGCAGTACTGTTAAGGGCTCTGTGAATCTTACTGCTAGTACGAGCGGTAGCCCTGCAATTGCATCGGTTAAGTATTATGCCAATGGAAGTGCACTTAGCACGGCACTAACAACAGATCCCTATACATATACTTGGGATCTTAGTGCTGTCGAGCAAGGAGAGTATTTGCTGGTGGCTGTTGCTACCGATGTAAATGGGGTTACTGTGCCATCACAAGCCGTATTAGTAACGGTCGACAACGACCCAACAATAGCCATGCAAAGCTCCAAGAGTATACAGAAAACATCGAACAGGATTGCTTGGATAACTAGTGAGCCCACCACAGCGCGCGTGGATTATGGGTTAACAAGTTCATATGGTTCACAGACTACTCTTGATACTTCACTAAGTTATTATCACGAGCAAACTCTGTCTAATTTAACGCCTGGTACAACTTATCATTACCGTGTCACATCCGTGGATTCTAATGATAATAGTGTTAGTTCTAGCGACTCGACCTTTACTACAATTAGTGATGCCACAGGTAATGAGTGGCATGTTACAACGAGTGGAACGTCTGGTGGAAATGGCTCAGTTAGTAACCCGTGGGATTTAGCGACGGCTTTAGCGCAACCAGTTGCTGTTCAGCCAGGTGACACAATTTGGCTACATGGGGGGAACTATAGTGGAAACTACTCCAGCACGTTAACTGGTTCTGCCACAGCGCCAATAGTTGTGCGTAACTACAACGATGAAAGAGTGATTATAGATGGTGGAGGTGGAAGCGGTTTTGCCCTGACTGTATATGGCTCGGATGCTTGGTACTGGGGTCTAGAAATTATGAGTTCTGGACTCGATAGGGATGTGTCTAACGCTGGATCGAGCCCGCCGGACCTAAACCACGCTTATGGATTTTATATTTTTGGTGTTCGTACGCGGTTTATAAACAACATTGTTCACGACACGTCGCAGGGTTTTGGCTTTTGGACACCTGCAGTTGACTCAGAGCTTTATGGCAATTTGGTTTACTACAACGGCTGGGAAGGTCCTGATCGTGGTCACGGACACGGTTTATATGTTCAAAATAATACCGGCATGAAGTACCTAGCTAATAATTTTGTATTTAGTAACTTTGGCTGGGGATTGCATGCTTACACTGAGGGAGGTCGCATAAATAACATTCAGACCGATGGCAATACTTTTTTTGAAAACGGTAAAATCTCTGCCTTTGGATACACAACCAATCTGTTACATGGCGGGCTACAAATTGCTCAAAATCCAATGATTTTTAACAATGCAACCTATTACCCTCAAGCTGGAGGTGGTGGGGCGATAGGTCTTGGTTACAGTGCCGGATGCAATAGGCCAACGGTTGAGGGTAATTACTTTGCGGCAGAATCGGCCATTGATATTGGTGGTAGTTGTACTCATGAAACGTTTAAGAACAACTTATTTTATGGCAGTGTACCTGGTGGGCTTGAGACTAATTTCCCAGATAATACATATAAAACTAGCGCTCCTACTACTAATGCTACGCTACTGCGACCAAACCAATACGAGCCCAATAAAACAAATCTCACTATCTATAATTGGCAACAACTCAATAGTGTAGATGTGAATCTATCCGCCGTCCTTACCGCTAATGATACGTACGAAATACGCGATGTTCAGAATTACTTTGGTGACCCAATTGCTAGTGGTACCTATGGGGGTAGTACAGTTTCTATTCCTATGAATTCAACGGCCGTTACAGCTGCTATTGGGTCTAATATACCGGTAGCACCAACTCATACCGCCAAAGAATTCGGCGCCTTTATGATAATAAAGACCGGACACACCGACCCGGCTGATGAACCTCCAAGCGATGGTGCACCATCCTCAGGCGATGCCACTACAAATTCCACGAATAACACTAGTGGTTTTGGTAGAGTGTTGTCTATTATTAATACAGTTACACAATATGCTACAGGACAGTACTTCTTTGCCGATTCAGTTGTGGGCGTATCAGAACCAAACTCTACTGACAGCACTGAAAAGAAAGTGGTAGAGGCCGGTCCTTTTGTTCAAGAAAATGCCTTAAAACAAATGTTCGCATCTCAGTGGCGTCCATTTTTAGCTATTGGCGCTTTGACTCTAGCTGGAGGCTTGGTGGCAATTTATCTACGAAGGAAAACTAGAGTACATTAATTTGGCCGTTTGCTATATAAAGATAGTGCGCCCGGCTATAGATGCTTTTGCTTGCATAGTAGAGGTAGGTGCAATGTATAATATTGCCCAATGGCAAATAAGAGGCACGGACTTAGTACTCGCATTACGCAATACTTTATTGAGCATTCCCGTATTACCGTAATCGCGCTCGCGACATTAGTAACTTTTGGTATCATTTCACTGCTAACCCTAAAGACCAGCGGTTTTCCTAGCCCAGAAGTTAACTTTGTAGTTATTAACACAGCTTATCCTGGTGCGTCTTCGTCGACAGTGCTGAAGGATGTGACAAAACCAATCGAATCTAGCATTAAGCAAGTTGACGGGGTTAAATCGTATTCTTCACAGAGTCTTGATAATTTCTCTATCGTTACAGTAAACATTGATGAATCGGCTAATGCAGATGCCGTTAAGGCTAAAATTGATTCCACCGTGCGCTCGGTAGCATTGCCGGAAACCGCTAAAGACCCAGAGGTAGCCACACCAAAAATATCTAACGACGAGTACAGTTACGCAATTGTTAGTAAGAATGGCGACATCCAAACGGCTTATCAGGCGACAGATATACTACGCAAGAAGCTCGAGCAAGATCCGGCGGTCATTGCGGTTAATGTGGCCGGCAAACTAAAACAAGAAGTAGTTGTTCAGTTGGATGCAGCCAAGCTAAACGCAGCCGGTCTTACACAAGAAGAAGTTAGCAATCAGTTAAAGACTTGGGGTCTAGCTATACCTGCAGCCGAAAACGCTAACTTTAGCGCCAAAAACTACAACATCGTGTTAACTCTGAGTGGTAGTAGCCTCGAGGAACTGCAGAATCTCATGATTGCCAGCCAAAGTGCTCCGTTTGGGGTAAAGCTTTCGCAGGTTGCGGATGTTGGGACCATGTTTAGCTTAGAAGATCAAGCAGACGATGTAGTCGGTTTTCGTAGCAATGGTGAGGCTAATGTAGAAAAGTCGGTAATCTTTGGGATTGATGTAGATGACAACGCCAACCTAAGCAAGTATGACCCCAAACTGCAAGATACTCTAACAAAATATTTCGATCCGGATGCGGCCTCGCATGCAGAGCTAACGCCAGCTGAGCGCGAGCTTTTTGACCAAGTTGAATTAGTTGATGTGTATAACACCAACACCGATAATCAGCGTCAGATTCAGGAAGTTTTGGCCGGTTTAGCTGGCGAGAAGTGGGGAATACCGGTTATTGGCTGGATTGGCTTCGCTTTTGGCGCTATTCAGTTGGTGTTTATTTTTATGATGATTCTGGTCAGTTGGCGAGCAGCCATCATCGCGGCAATTGCCATTCCGTTAAGTTTCTTTTTCTCGACGATTACGTTGCTGCTAACGGGTAACGACTTAAACACCTTAACGCTGTTTTCACTGGTGTTGGTGATTGGCTTAGTGGTAGACCCGGCCATTGTGGTATTAGAGGTTATTCAACGCTACATAGATAAGGGCGAAAAAGGTAAGCAGGCGGTGCTGTCGGCAATTGATGATATTGGCTACGGATTATTTATAGCGGTTCTAACGTCAATTCTGGTGTTCATTCCATTTGGGGTTGTATCAGGTATTTTTGGTGCCATCATTGCCTATATTCCCCTCACTATTATTCCGGCTTTAATTGGTTCCTACATAGTGCCGCTAATCTTTCTGGCCTGGTTTGGTAGCAAGATTCTAAAGCGCCGACCAGGCAAGTCGCAAGATGAAGAAAAAAACTTGTGGCGTAGCGCTCGCTGGATGATCAAAACTAATCGTCGTTTACTAAATCTCGGAGTTTTGCCGCGAATTGGTATTATCATTGTTTCGCTTGTCTTGCCGTTTGTTGTAGCTGGTGTCTATTTGGGAAGTGGCCAAGTCAAAATGGTACAGTTTTCGCAACCCGAAGACGGTGAGTTTTTGCAGATGGTGGTGGCTAAGTATCCACAAGCCTCTGCTATTACTACCGAGGCTAATGCCAAGCAACTGCTAAGCGAAATCATGAAAAACCCGAACGTGGAGTATGTTGCGCCAATCTATAGCCAAGGTCCCACAAACGTTAGCTACTTCATTAAGCTTAAGGACCCTAGTGAGCGCAAAGGCAATACGGCCAGTGAAATTGCCGATAATTTTAATCATGTTTTTGAAAATTCAAATGTAGATGATGTTTTCTTTGACGTTAATGTAAGCACGCTTAGTCCAGGGCCACCGAATGCAATATTCCCAATTAGCATTGGTATAAAAAGCCAAGACCTCAATATTCAATCCCAAGTAGCTGGTGATGTAACAAAGATACTCAATCAAATGTGCCATAGCGATAGTGGCTTTAGCGTAAATTCTAATTGCTCAGATGAAAACAAAGTGGTTGTAAAAATAGATAATGGCCAAGGTGCTCAGGCCAATAAATTTATCGAAGTGCGGTTGGATCGGTCTAAACTATTGATGAGTCCAGTTAACCCAATTGCTTTGCGTGAGCAGCTGGCAAGCGTATACCAGCTAAATAGTGGCGAGGAATTAGCTAAGCTCCAAAGTGGAAACGAACAGCTGCCAATTATAATCGCGCAAAATAATCAGAAACCGGCGAGCATAAATCAGTTACAGGCAGTGCCAGTTTTGACACTAACTGGGCAGAGTGTGCCACTTGGTCAGATTGCGGATGTGCGCGAGGTGGAAAGCCCGGGCAGTATTCGACAAGTTGATGGCGAGGCAGTTGGTGTAGTTACGGCCAAAGTACAACCCGAATTCTCCGATCAGCAAAATGCAGCACTAGTACAGCAAAAAGTAATTGATGAGTTCAAGAATAACTACAAAGGCAAATATCCTCAGGAATTAGTTGTAGAAGGCTACAGCGAGGGCGATGTTGCAAGTATTGCTAAAAGTTTTAGTGAGCTAGGCATAGCGCTGCTGCTGGCGATTGTGCTTACGTACTTGTTGTTGGTGCTGTTCTTCGACAGCCTGAGCATGCCGTTGGTTATCCTGTTTGCCATTCCGTTAACATTTCTTGGCATTTTCCCGGGCCTGGCTTACCTGGCAGGTGGTCAGCTAGGTTTTCTGGAGATTATTGGCATTATCATTCTGGTTGGACTGGTAGAAAACGTGGCTATATTCTTAATTGACGCGGCTAACCGTAAGGAGCGTGAGGGCTGGAAACCAAAAGACGCAATTGCCTATGCCAGTGGTGTACGTTTTCGCCCAATTATTTTGACTAAAGTCATGGCCGTAGCATCGTTAGCACCGCTCGCAATTCTATCAGAGTTTTATCGTTCACTGTCGGTGGTAATTATTTTTGGGTTGCTAACCTCGGGCATCCTCTCGCTGTTTGTAACGCCAATCCTCTACATTGCCTTCCAGGATTTCAGCCAATTTATACGCGGTATTGGCGGACGAAAAAAGGCCTAAATAAATTTAAAGGCGAGGATTGCAGCAAATGCAATGGCATACAATAACCAGCCAAAGGTGTCTGCACCACTGTTAAAACAGCGTTCGAGCATCGTTTTGGTCTTCTTGCTAAATGGTAAGTCGTTGGCATTAATCCGTAGCCAGGCCCAGTTCATGGCAATCACACCGGCATAGCAGAAAATACAGAAAATACAGAGTGCGCCAATTACATACGCACTTTGCCAGAGGTACCAAGCGCCGAAGCCCAAAAAGAACACACTAAAGAAGTGTAGGATTTTACGGTACATTGCTCCGAGGCTTCCGCCACTGATTACTGCGAAACCGGCGCCAAGTACAACAGCAAAAAAGACAATGCACATGAGTGAATTAGAAAAGCCAAAGACTGATGATTGCCAGGAATCAAACACATTAGAACAACTAAAAATTTTATTCAAATCGCAAGCCAGTGGTGTCGAAGGGTTGGAAGCGAAATTAATTTTCTCGACAGTCTGGATGAACGAAGCGACAAGGCCAACAGCCGAGGCAAATGTAAGTACACCCCATAGTGATTTAGAAGATGTGTTTTTGGTTAGATTAGCCATTGCATTAATTATAGTCGCAAGTTTTGCAATCGCAAATCACACATAGCTTGCAAGCTAGCTTGATTTAGTCTATAATATAGTAAATAAGAGGTGATGCAATGTTTAGGCGACTTTTAATTGCGATATTTGTTTTTGCAGTGTGTGCGGGCATCAGCCAGCCGATTGCATCGGTCCAGGCGCAATCTGCCCAACAAGCTGGCTCCGAAGCTATTAGTTGCAGAATTACCGCCAGTGGCGTGAGCGTTAGGCAGGTTCAGCTCAAGGTTGGAGTAGCTGATGATGGAGTTTTGGGGCCAATTACCTGTAATGCGATAAAATCTTATCAATGCACCAAAAACCTATCAGTAGATGGTAATGTGGGCCCTATAACATGGGGAGTAATGCAGGGCAATACGCCACCAAGAGGCCCGCGAATTTGTGTTGATTTGAATAATCAAAAGTTATGGCTGAGTAAAAATGGTGTGCGAACCTATACTGCTCAAAGAATGCGATCGGGCGACCCTCGTCTGAGTAATTCTGAAAACACCAAAACGGGAAATCACAGTATTTACTACAAAGATATAGACCATATATCATCAATATTTGGTTCGCCAATGCCGTATTCGATGTTCTTTTACGGTGGTCAAGCAATACATGAATCCACCTTTAGTACTCCCGGTAGCCATGGCTGTATAAATATAACGCGCAATGACGCAAAAAAACTTTGGAATAACTCTCCTGTTGGAACGCCAGTTAGCGTTTGGGGCGCCCGACCACTGTAGAATCTTGACCTAAATGCGTAAGTTTAATTTATGAATATACCTATTTACGCTTCTATCAGGGTTTAATTGTGGATGGGTAGCTTGCTGTTTGCCAGTAGCTTATACACTTGCTAGGATATAAAAATGGAACAGACGCCTAGAGAGCAACAGCCCGTAAAACAGAAAAGCAAATTTTCACCAACTCTAAATGTAATACTAATGGGGATATTAACGCTTGTATTGGCTATTGCTGCCGGCTATTTCTATTTGGAGTATAAGAAAATCAAAGAAAACCCACAGATTGTTACCAAGCAAGAAACTGAAGCATTGGTAGAGCAAGCAAACAAACTCATTGATTTGCCAAAAGACGAAACACCTCAGGTTGCAACCGTGCTAGATAAAGAAAAGCTCAAGGATCAGCCGTTTTTTGCTAATGCTCAAAATGGCGATAAAATACTGATTTATACCAAGGCCAAAAAAGCGGTAATTATACGACCGAAAGAAAATCGCCTGATTAATGTGGGGCCGATTGCTATTGATCAGAAAGCGCTAGTATCTGTTGCGCTGGTAAACGCCGGCGGAGACGTGGCAAAGGCCGAAAAGTCGATAAACGATGCCCTCAACGCATCAGTTAGCATTAGTGGTAAGTCAAACGCCAAAACCAAGAATGTTAAGCAAATGATTGTAGTTGATGTTAGTGGCCAAAACGCCGAAGCTGCCGAACAGATAGCCAGCGCAGTAGGTGGTGGCGTAGGTGCACTACCAAGTGGCGAAAGTGCCCCAGACGGCGCAGCCATTGTTGTATTCGTTAAGTAAAACATACCACTATAATTTATTTGACGAACAGCCTTTCTACCTCTATTATATAAGCATAAGTTAAGTGTGAGAAACCAAACAAATGGCTGTGGGAAAAAAAATACTTATTATTGAAGACGAAGTGTCTTTGCTGAATCCTTTGTTACAGAAGTTTAAAGATAAAGATTTTGATGTACATGGCGAAAAGAACGGTCGAGACGGACTGAAGAAGGTAAAAGCACTAAAGCCAGACATGGTTTTATTGGACTTAGTAATGCCCGAAATGGACGGCTTAACAATGCTACAGGCGCTACGCTCTGATTCTGCAATTAAAAACACTAAGGTCATTGTGTTAAGTAATCTAAGTGATGTCGAAAAAGCCAGCAAAGCAGCTGCGCTTGGTGCACTAGACTACATAGTGAAATCCGATTGGAAAATTAACGATATTGTTAAGCGAGTATCAGAAAAGCTGGCTTAGACATGTCTAAGCCAAAACAATCAAACGCGCCCAAGAGCAATCTTAAAGTTCCTGATAATTCGCCGGTTACAGGGGCCGATTATTCAAATGCGGTCGGGACGCTACTATTAGAGAATTCAAAAAACAGCGCTCGTTTGCGACGTTGGGGTCTTTTAATGCTAGGGCTTCAGCTCGCCGGAGCAGCCCTACTAATAGTTACTGGATTGTCGTTCTTTAATACCTACTACAGCCAAAAGAATATCGAAAAAATAAAGAAAGACCCACTTGGCGAAGTAAAGATAGATTTCCAAGACATTGCCAAAGGATCGATTGGGTTTGATCAGCTTGATCCAGGCGTTATTACCAAAATTGAACAGATAGATCGCACTCTTTTAGGTCAGCAAGGTAAGGTTGGCCCCCAGGGGCCGGCCGGCTCGACAACCGGTTCGGTGATTAGTGTTGGGTCAGGCGCCGGCCTTACCGGTGGCACAATAACATCGCGCGGCACATTAGCAATTAGCGCACCAACCTGCGCCGCTAATGAACGGCTTAGCTGGACTGGCACGGCATTTGCCTGCCAAGCTGTTGCCTCCGGCACTGCCTCCGGCACCAGCCCGATTGTGTTCGATAGCAACACTGGCGATATAAGTTGCCCCACGTGCCTGACTACAGTTGGTATTGCGTTTTCGGCAGCAGCCGATAGTGGTACAGACCAAAATTTGAATATTGGCGATACCCTAAGCTTAATTGGTGGTAACGGTATTTCTACCGCTGCGTCACTTAGCAATAACATCACCTTTAGCCTTGTCGATACTGCCGTCACGCCCGGTTTCTATGGTACCACCAGCTCTGTACCGTCGTTTACCGTTGATGCCCAAGGCCGAATAACTGCTGCCAGTGATACGGCGATTAGTATTAATGCCAGTGCTATTTCTGCGGGAACTCTATCTGTTACCCGTGGTGGTACCGGTGTCGATGGCTCAGGTGCTACCAATGGCCAGCTCCTGATTGGTAACGGCAGTGGTTACAGTTTAGCTAATCTTACGGCTACCGGTCCTTTGGGCGTTACCAATGGTGCCGGCACCATAAACCTCACTTGTGCAACTTGTGTTACGACCAGTGGTAACGGTGCCATTACCAGTTCTGGTGGCGATGTCACATTAAGCGGTACTACAACTGGCCGGTTAATTGGCTCGGGCAATGTTAACTTTGATCTATCTTCTACCGGAGTGGTGGGTGCTACCTACGGTTCAGCCAGTTCAGTACCCGTCTTTACAGTTGATGGTAAGGGCCGCATTACTTCAGCCAGTAATACGGCGATTGCTGGTTTAACTAGTTCTAATTTATCGGGCAGTGCTGCCATCACTAATGCCCAGTTACAAAATAGCGTTATCACCTTTAATTCGGGTAACGGCTTAACTGGTGGCGGGGCGGTGTCGCTTGGCGGCAGTACTAGCTTGGCCATTAGTGCGCCTACTTGTCTTTCAAACGAACGGCTTAGTTGGAGCGGGTCGGCCTTTACCTGCGCAACCGTTGCTGCAGGCGGTAGCCAGGCGGCGAACACCTTTTTTGCTGGGCCGAGCTCCGGCGGTGCGGCGGCGCCTGGTTTTCGCGGAATTGTTGCAGCCGATTTAGGTACCGGCACAGCTAATTCGCAATCCGTTTTGGCCGGTAACCAAACTTGGCTGCCATTGCTTGATGGCGGCGGCAAGATTTTAACCAGCCTATTGCCTGCCAGTGGTTTAAATTATCAAGGATCTTGGAACGCTAATACCAATACGCCAAGCTTAAGTAGTAGTGGCGGCGGTGGCGTACAGGGCGATTTTTATATTATTGACGTGGCAGGAACAACCTCGATTGATGGTAATAGCACGTGGAACGTTGGCGACTGGATTCTAAATAATGGCGCAACATGGGATCGGATATCAAATACAAATGCGGTTAGTAGTGTTAATGGTCAAACTGGCGCGGTAGTACTAGATAGTGATGATGTATCGGAAGGCGTCAGTAACTTGTACTTTACCAATGCTCGTGCCCGCGGGGCACTATCCGGCACCGGGCCGATTAGTTACAATTCCGGCACTGGAGTAATTGATTGCCCAACCTGTGTTACCACTAGTGGTAACGGGGATATTGTTTCCGGTACAGGCCTATCAATATCTGGCACAACTACTGGACGACTCATTGGTACTGGCAATGTGACTTTTGGCTTGTCGACGGCTGTACCAACAAGTGTAGTAAACGACACCAACGTTACGGGCTCGATTTCGGCTAATGCTTTGACGCTGGGTTGGACTGGTCAACTATCAACAGCCCGTGGTGGTACCGGTGTCGATGGCTCAGGTGCTACCAATGGCCAGCTCCTGATTGGTAACGGCAGTGGTTACAGTTTAGCTAATCTTACGGCTACCGGTCCTTTGGGCGTTACCAATGGTGCCGGCACCATAAACCTCACTTGTGCAACTTGTGTTACGACCAGTGGTAACGGTGCCATTACCAGTTCTGGTGGCGATGTCACATTAAGCGGTACTACAACTGGCCGGTTAATTGGCTCGGGCAATGTTAACTTTGATCTATCTTCTACCGGAGTGGTGGGTGCTACCTACGGTTCAGCCAGTTCAGTACCCGTCTTTACAGTTGATGGTAAGGGCCGCATTACTTCAGCCTCCAACACCGCCATTGCCCTAAACGCCTCTGCCATTACCGCCGGTACCCTCAGTGTTACCCGTGGCGGTACCGGAGTAGATGGTTCCGGCGCCACCAACGGCCAGCTGTTGATCGGTAACGGTACGGGGTACTCTTTGGCCACGCTAGCCTCATCCGGGCCTATTGGTATTACTAACTCCGCTGGTGGCATTAGTATTGGTTGTGCAACCTGCCTAACAACCGGTACAACCTTATTTACCGCGGCTGGTGATGTTGGTGTAAACCAAAGCGTGACCCAGGGCCAAACCATTACCTTTATTGGTGGCGTTGGTTTAACCACTACAGGTTCTGCTACCCGAAATATGACAATAGATTTGGATAATACCGCCGTCACCCCCGGTTCCTATGGTACTGCTAGTTCAGTAGGCTCATTTACTGTAGATGCGCAGGGACGAATTATCGCTGCTAGCAACTCATCGATATCTATCAACGCCAGCGCAATTACAGCCGGCACCGGGTCGGTATCATTCACTTCTGCAACATCCAATGCAATTTCGCTCGACTCTGGAACAACCGGCGGGATAAATATTGGAACAGGTGCGAACTCGAAGACCATTACCATCGGTAACACTACCGGTACAACCGGTATTAACATCGACTCCGGTAGCGGTAACATTAATTTGCGTCCTGGTGGTTCCGGGACAACCGCTAATGTCCAAATAGGTGCTGGCGGGGCTGGCTCGACAACGCCCGATTTATTGGTGCTTGATAGAAAAAGTAGTGCCGGTGACCCTGCCGGTACCAACGGTGCAATGTATTATAATGCTAGCTCAAATAAATTCCGTTGTTTCGAAAACTCCACCTGGAGGGACTGTATCAAGGGGTCAATAAACCTTGGTCATGCGGCCACCTACGACACGAACGAAGCCCTTACTAATGTGGCAGCTTCTCAGGTGACTCTCGGTACGGTATCTGTTACGCCAGCATCGGATACTGGTGATGTCTATGTAACTGGCAACGCGGATGTCTATAGTAGCAACAATACCGACCAAACATTTGTATTTACCATAGAAACCGGGTCAACTTGTACCGGTACGACTGTGGCGACAAGGTCATATACAATTACTGCATCGAACTCCGCAACGGTAGGCCGTGGCTCACTTGTAGTAAGTGGTATTGTCTCTGACCCCGGTGAGTCTTCGCAGGCATATTCACTCTGCGCATCAACTGCAACAGGTGATACCGATGTTCTGAACTGGCGTATCGAAGCATTGGTTATTGAATCAGCAGGTGCTGATGTTGCGGAGATGTATTATACGCACGATGATGCCCGGCCCGGCGAAGTTGTAAGTATTGACGGCAGTATGAAGGCTGGTGTTCGTAGATCAAACGGCTCGTACGATCCTATGGTGTTGGGTATTATAAGCACAAAGCCAGGGTACGTTCTTGCTGATGCTGAGGGGGTCGACCCTACGGCTAGGCCGGTTATACTGGCTCTTGCCGGTCGTGTTCCAGTCAAAGTTTCGGACGAAAATGGGCCAATAAAGGCTGGCGATGCGCTGACACCATCGTCGATACCGGGCGTGGCTATGAAAGCTACCCAAAACGGCTGGGTACTTGGCGTAGCCATAGAAGACCAAAAGCCAGGAGCGGGCACCTTGATGACTTTTGTGAATAGATCTTGGTATACAGGGGGCAGTAATAACCCCCCCTCACTGACCGGTATGAGTTTAGGCGATGCAGATTTACCTGGCATAAAATCAGCCCAATCCGAAGGTGTAAAGAACGGCTTGCAATCAGAAAATCCGGAGTTGGTTGCTCAAGCTTTGGGCATTTTAAATGATATTCAAAATACGGTGGTAACCCAGCAAACCCAGCTCAACGCACTTGAAGCTAATCAAGCCAAAGCCAGCTCGAATTCACAGCAGATTAACCAAGCGATATTTAATGGCGGTATTGTGGCCGGCGATGTAGAGTTCCAAGGCAACGCCACCTTTAATGCTATCGCCACATTCAAGGGTCAGAGTGTCTTTAAGGGGGGTGCTATATTTGAAGGAGACGTAGCAATTAATGGGCGCGTGAAGTTCGGTGCTAATGGATCGGGCGTGGCAACTGTACCAGCCGGCGCCACGAGCGTTACAGTTAGCTTTACTAGCCCGTATGACGGACGGCCAATTGTAAACTTAACTCCTATAGATTACGACGGGAAATTCAAACTTAGTGGCGCATCGGCCGGTGGCTTTACGATTGTACTAGATTCGCCCGTGCCAAGCCCGGTAGAGTTTAACTGGTTAGCGAGTGAAAATTAACGTGGTTTTCAAGGCGGAATTTGCTAGACTCAATGAAGTAAACTACAAAGCCAAATTGAAGACGGAATATATATGAAACAGAGAACATCTTGGGCACACCCTGTTAAGAGATTGCCATTTTCTAATCGCTTAAATCTATTAGAATTTGACAACAAGGTTGTAGCAGCCGAATTTTTGCGTAAAAAGAAAATTGGCCAAAACACCTACGAATTTAAATTTGCATTGCATCGTAGCATTAAATATGTGCCTGGCCAATATGTTTGGCTTAATCTGCCGCAATTGCGGGCAACAGATAAGAAAGGCGCACGGCGAGCAATGTCTATCGTGTATGTGGGGGCTGGCAATAAAGAGATTTCTATCGCAATGAGAATAAGCGATAGTAGTTTCAAGAAAGCTGCATTGCGGCTTACTTCGGGACAACAGGTAGAAATTATCGGGCCTAATGGTTCTTCTTTTTGCTTGCCGGAAAATGGAAAACAATCAGTTGTGCTTATTGCTGGCGGCACAGGTATTGCTCCGTTTGTAAACTTAGTACAAAATGAAGAATATAAAAAATCGAAAAGGACAATTCACCTTTTCTATACAGATGAGGGTGGCAATAGTGCGCCATATTTAGGTTTACTTAACAAAATAAAGTTAAACAACTATCACTTAAAATTTAGCCAAGTGCCTTTTGCTGAAAATGATTTTGCAGGAATTCATGAGTCGATGCGAGCAATATATTATCTAAGCGGACCTCAGAAATTTGTTGATTTCTACTACCGATTACTTAGCGGTATGGGAATTGCAAAATCAAGCATGAGGTTTGAAAATTTCTACCCAAGTAATGATGTTGTAGAGCTTATGCAACAGCTGTTTCGCGATGGCGATGCAATAAAACCCGTACCTGGAGATACCAAATTAGCCATTCAGCGGCGCGATATTTTGCTATCGGCAATACAAAGCTCATCACACCACATAGTCATCACTGACATTAATGGCGTTATTGTACTGGCAAACAAAGCTGCAGAAAGAATAACAGGTTTTAGTTTTTACGAAATGGAAGGGCAAACACCACGCCTGTGGGGAGGGCTAATGCCTGTAAATTTCTATTCCAAACTATGGAACAGTAAGCTACACGGGCTAACAATTGACGAAGAGATTGTTAACCGGCGTAAAGACGGATCGCTTTACTTGGTTATGTCGCACATTTCACCGATAAAAAATAAGCATGGCAAGGCGATAGGGTTTATTGGCACTGAAGAGGACATTACCCTGAACCGTCAAAAAGAAATCGAATCAAACACCATAGCTGAACAACTGGAGTCGACATTATTAGGGATTGCCGAAGGTCTAATAATCACTGACGGTAAAGGAAGAATACAGCGGGTAAATGCAGCAGCTTGTAGCATGTTAGGTTATAGCCAAAAAGAGCTAGTTGGTAAAAATGCGAATGATGCTATTGAAATGCTTGATTCGAAAGAAGTCCCGATACCAAAAAATGAACGGATCACCAGCAGAGTAATCTCAAGTTCGGCGCCAGTAGTAACTGAAGATATTGCAAACAGCATATATTACCGAAAAAAGGACGGAACTAAGTTTCCCGTATATGTTGCGGCTTCACCAGTAATAGAAAACAGTCGAATGGTTGGTTCTGTAGAAATATTTAGAGACATAAGTCGAGATAAAGAAATTGACATTGCAAAATCAGAGTTCGTATCTTTAGCTTCGCATCAGTTGCGTACTCCACTCTCGGCCATTAATTGGAATGCGGAACTCTTAATGGGAGGAGATGCGGGTAAGTTAACCGCTGACCAAGCGAACTTCGTAAAGGAAATTTACAGTAGTAGTCAAAGAATGGTGGATCTAGTCAGGTCATTACTAAACGTCTCTCGTATCGAGCTTGGTACACTTGGTTTTGATCCATCGCCACAAAATGTAAACGAATTGATAAAGGCAATTATGGCAGACGAAAGACTGCTTCGTGATAAAGAAGAAATTTCAGTTAAACTCAATCTTTCAAAAATACCTAGGATACCTGTCGATCCAAGACTAGTTACGCTACTAGTGCAAAATCTTGGTAGTAATGCTATTAAGTACTCGAAACATGGTGGCGAAATTATTGTGACAAGTGAATATCTGGCAAATCCTTCAAAAAGAAAGAATTTTAGAAAAAAAGGTATAAAAATCCCAAGTGTATATTTGTGTTTTAAAGATAGTGGTATTGGTATTCCAAAAGAACAGCAAAAAAATATATTTTCAAAAATGTTCCGAGCTGATAACGCCCAGGAGCAAGTAACTGATGGTAATGGTTTGGGCTTGTATATGGTTAAGGGGATTGTCGAGAGCATTGATGGCAAAATATGGTTTGAATCTAGCGTAAAAAATGGCACAAGTTTCCACGTATTATTGCCACTTGAAGGCTTGGCCAAAAAGGATTCAGGTATAAAACTACTTGATGTATAATCGAAAACTATGGATGCCAGGCTGAAAAGCACGATTCTTATTGTTGAAGACGAAATCCCTTTACAAAAAGTAGTTGGGTTTAAGCTCAAGAATGCCGGGTTTAATGTGATTTCTGCAAGGAAAGCCGAAGAGGCAATAAACTATATTAAGACTGCCGAATCAATTGACTTAGTTTGGCTAGACCATTACTTAATCGGTACGAAAACCGGATTAGATATTGTAAAAATAATCAAAAACAGCTCCGAGTTCAAACATATACCAATTTTTGTTGTAACCAATTCAGCTGACCTTAATAAGAAGCACGCATATATTAAATTTGGAATTGAAAAATATTTTATTAAATCAGACTTACGCCTAGATGAAGTAATAGATGCTATTAAAGCCTCTCTAAAAGAATAGGCTACTGCAAAGTGATGCGTAGGTGTAGAATAGGCATAAGCACTAAACGAGCCAATAATGGAACCTAATGACAAAGGCAAAAAGAAAATACTAGTTGTTGAGGATGATAAATCTGTAAATGCAGCGATGAGTGCCGGCCTGACAAACAATGGCTATTTAGTTACAGCAAAAATGAATGGCGCTGAGGGAATAGAAGCTACAAATACTAATGATTTTGATGTAATTATTCTCGACCTTACTATGCCAAAGATGGACGGGCTTGATGTGCTAAAAACACTTAAAGCCAATCCCAAAACGAAGCAAATACCAGTTATTATCGCGACTAATAACACGCAAACTGAGCTGGTTTATGAATGTATTGCCGCCGGCGCGCGCGATTACTTTATAAAGTCTGACATTACACTCATACAGCTATGCGCAGCTATCGACAAAGCTTTAGCTAGCATTGAATAAATAAGCTATTGCATCATTTAACGAAATCGCTTGGCGCTCAAAAGTTTATATTAATATGGTAATGCCTTGCGTATGCTATACCAGAAAGTGATAAAAAAATGGACTTCGACACTGAAATTGAGTTGAATAAACCCTTAGGAATTGTGTGGGCGTTTTTAATTGATCCTGCCAATATGCATCTTTGGCTAGGTGAGGTCGTTAGGTTTGAACAAAAGGGTGGCACTAAGGGATTAGCTGGCTTTCGTTGCCGTTATTTTTTTAGCAACGGCTATGTTGATCAACGAATTCAAACAAGTGATATGCACAAGAAATTAGTTATGACACTCGAGAACGATAGTTTCAATACCAATATGAAAATGGTATTTAACGAACAAGGTGGCAAGACAAGTATTAAGATCATGAGTAATACGGAAATTGATGTTCCGGGCGCGGCGTTTGCCGGAAATGCCATACGCTCGGCAATTGACACCAAGATGTCTACATATCTGAATCGGCTACAAATGGCAATTGAACAACAAAAAACTACCCCCTAGAAAGAGGGTAGTTTAGTTTTGTTAAGCCAAGGGCTTAACTAAACAGCTGCTGGTTGGTCGCCACTGCCGTCTTGGCCAGCGTCGTCAGCCGGTGCTGATGCATCGGCTGCTGGTGCAACACTAGAATCACCAACGTCTTCTACCGGAGCGTTCGCTACAGGAGCGTCACCGCTTACACCGGCGTCTGGTGCTGATTGATTTTGTGCTGGTAGTTGGCCAGCATCTTGTGCTTGATCTTGTGGGTTTTGGTTCTGATCTTCGTCCACGAAAGACCTCCTTTTTTATATATTACCTTTTTATGTTATCACATATGTAAGAAGCTTGTGCTAAGTTGCTTTTGCAGTGCTAAAATGAGCGAGTGACTGATGACGAATATAAAGAGAAATTAACACCAGAGCAATATCGGGTTTTGCGAAAAAAAGGCACAGAATTGCCGTTTACGGGAAAGCTATTAAATAATAAAGAATCCGGCATATATACTTGCGCTGCCTGTGGACACGAGCTATTTAGTAGTGACACCAAGTTTGAAAGTGGCAGTGGATGGCCTAGTTTTACCGACCCGGCCAACCGCGAACACGTAAAACTAAAAGTGGACAAGAGCTTAGGGATGGTACGAACAGAAGTTTTGTGTGCAAATTGTGGCTCGCACCTTGGGCATGTATTCGATGATGGTCCTGGTAAGAGTGGCCAAAGGTATTGCATTAATTCTGTGTGTTTAGATTTTAGGCCAAAGAGCTAACTAAGAAGTTACTTTTATAGATAGTAAAATTAGAATTACTTGGCGAAGCTGAAAGAACAGTTGTACAATAAAGTTAATGAAATCAGGTGAGCTAATACTGTTAAGCGGTAACGCCAATCGCCCCTTAGCAGAAAAGATTGCGGCGTATCTCAAGATGCCCTTGAGCAAAGCTGATATTGGTGCGTTTAGTGATGGCGAAACCCACGTGAAGATTCTTGACGATGTGCGAGGTCGTGAAGTTTTTATCATTCAGCCAACATCACCACCGACCAATCAGAACCTAATGGAACTTCTAGTGATGATCGACGCAATTAAGCGTGCCTCGGCCGGGCGGATTTCGGCTGTTGTGCCGTACTTTGGCTACGCCCGCCAAGACCGCAAAGACCAGCCAAGGGTGCCCATAACGGCGAAACTTGTGGCAAATTTGTTAACGGCAGCACGGGTAGACAGAGTAGTGACGCTTGATCTACATGCTCACCAAATTCAGGGTTTTTTTGATATTCCCCTCGATCACATTTACGCGATCAATGTATTCGTTGATTATTTCGAAAGCAAGAAACTAAAAGACTTAGTAATTGTTAGTCCGGACGTTGGAGGAATAAAGATGGCTCGAGGTTACGCAACCCGATTGGGTGTTGATATGGCTGTGGTAGATAAACGGCGCTTAAGCGATAGCGAAACCGAAGTCATGAATATCTTGGGCGACGTAAAGGGCAAGAACGCCATTATTGTAGATGATATTGTCGCAACGGCGGGTTCTTTGTGCGAAGCAGCCAGTGCTATCAAGAAAGCCGGTGCTTTGAAGGTTTTTTCGGCAATTACTCACCCGATTCTATCCGGTCCGGCCATCGAAAGGATTGATAAATCTGACATTGAAGAACTGTGCGTAACAGATTCAATTCAGCTTACAGATGACAAGAAGAATAAAAAAATAACTGTGGTAAGCGTTGGCGACTTAATGGGTGAAGCCATTCGTCGGATTCACCACGCTGAATCTGTAAGTAGTTTATTTAGGTAAAAAAAGAGGAAACCATGGCATTTAAACGAGTACTAATTAAACTTTCAGGCGAAATGCTAATGGGTGAGCGCGAACATGGTATCGACCCCCATTTCATTAATAAACTTGCTCAAGAGTTCAAGCAAATAGTTGATAGAACAGGGGTTGAAATTGCAATTATGGTTGGCGGTGGCAACTTTATCCGAGGAGCAGCCGTAGCAGGTAACGGGATTGATCGAGTTACGGCTGATTACATGGGGATGCTAGCGACAGTATTAAACGGTATGGCACTGGTGGACATTCTCGAGAAGAACAATCAGCCCGCCAGACTTTTGACCAGACTCCATGTAGCAAGTGTGGCCGAGCCTTACATTCGACGTCGCGGTATTCGACACCTGGAAAAGGGCCGAGTTGTTGTAATTGCGGGTGGATCTGGAAATCCGTTCATCACTACTGACACACCGGCTGTTACTACTGCGTTAGAATTAAATTGTGACGTTGTAATGAAGGCGACTAAGGTTGATGGCGTATACAATAAAGACCCAATCAAGCACGCTAATGCAAAACGGATCGAAAAGCTTACCTATCAAGAAGTACTCAAGAATCCCGATATTGCGGTTATGGATCAATCGGCAATATCATTAGCTGAGGAAAACGGTCTGCCAATTGTGGTTTTTGATTTGCTTGGCAAGAATAACATGCAGCAATTAATTGAAGGTGAATCAATAGGATCAATCATTAGTGAAGGCTAAAGCCTAGTAAAATATACGTACTGGGGGTATATTTGCTTTAAGAGGAGCCGATGCCTGCGATAACTAAACGTCATATTATGAAAGTGGCGAAAATATCAATCCTGGTCTTGTTTGTTATGGCTATCGCAGTGGCAACCTATTACGCTTACGCGACCGTTATGCTTTCGAATCGTGTCAAAATTCACGTTGTTTCATCATCCGGTAAGCCGATAACGAATCGCAATGTTGTATTTCGGTCAACCGAGTGCCGGCCAAGTCCCTGTAGTGGCAAAGTGCTAGCCGAGGTGAAAACTAGCTTGTTTGGTAATGCCACCTTAACAACCAAGGAGCTCCCAGATTCGTTTATAGTTGAGGCAGATGGCTACAAGCCAAGCGAAGAGTATTTACGTTTACCCGGCTCGCTGCAGTTCAGTCGTCAAAATGACTCTGATTTTTACTCAGTAGATATTAGCCAAGGAGATCTACATATAGTCCTAAAAGATAATTAGAAATTCTTGTTTCGATAGAACAAATACCATCCGGACATTCCGCCCGCAATTAGTGACAACAGCAGGGCGATTCCGCCGGGAAAAAGGATAATTGGCGAGATTAAAAAAATTAATGTACGAACCAAAATAAACACTAAGATTGCGGTTATTGTAAATTGGAACTCAGTGTTGTTTAGAAGGTTCATTTCTATCTGTCAGTTGAATCTATTTGATTTAGTTGGTCAAGGTTGCGTTGATTATTATCATACACAGTTTCTAAAATTTTCTTTAGTGATGTGCTTTTCGATTCGTTAAATAGGTTTTGGATGTTGTTTCGATTCGCTTCTAGTTCTTGTTTAAGGCTTTTCTTATACTGTTCGTCGAAATCCACGCCGTTTTCTTTGGCGCTCAAAGCCACTGTCGGGTCGGCAGCTATCTGCTCTTTAGAGAGTTTCTTTAGTTTTATGGGCTTTCCGAAGCGTTTCGTATTATAGGCATTTATTTGAGTAGAATTACTGGTGGTAGTAATGGCGGTGTTAGTAGCGACCACTTTTATTTCGTAGCTACTTGCGCGTTTCTGAGCAAGCTCGGACAAAGCGATAATCCGGTTGTTTGTGCGATAGATAGTCTGCAAGCCTGGGCCGGTAACATTATCGCTGGTTGCGTTTATCACTACTAGCGAGAATATAATTAAGATCGCACCGATGAAAGCAAAAATTAAGATTTTCCTCATATACCTATTTAAGCATAAGAGAGTAGCTTGTGCTAAACATATTGCAAGATAATGCAAAATATGCTATAAAATTGATGTTATGCCAGAAATTACTGAGCAACTTAGTTTTCCTGAGCAAGGTAGTACACCCTATGAGGATGTTTATTATGAGCAACTATCCTTTAGTGGAATAGATGGCGGTGAGAGCGGTGTATCGGGTGCAACAATTAATACGTCTGCCGACTATCAAGAAGAAGATCCTGAAACAGCCGAATCTATTTACTTGAGATATTCATTCGCTCATGGAGTGACAAACGTGCAGCCATCATTACCACTAGTTGAGCAACTGCCACCTCCTCAACCATCGGCCTTACCTGATGCTGTTCGATTGGGCCACGAGAGACACCTAGAGGAAATTAGAAGTCAGCATTTTCCACATGCTAGTTAAGCGAGATTAAAGAGCTCTGGGCACCTCTGTTACAATTAGTGCATGGATGCTGTTGAGGAAATCAAGTCACGCTTGAGTGTAGACGAAGTAGTTGGTAGCTATATACAGCTAAAACCTGCCGGGGCAAATTTGCGTGGGTTGTGTCCTTTTCATAACGAAAAAACGCCTAGTTTTATGGTTAGCCCCGAAAAAGGTATATGGCATTGCTTTGGCTGTGGCGAAGGCGGTGATATGTTTACTTTTGTCGAGAAAATGGAAGGCCTAGACTTTAAGGCTGTACTAGAAAAGCTAGCGATTAAAGCCGGGGTAACTATAGAGGCTTCGACTCCGATGGCAGCCAAGCACGCTAAGCAAAAAGAGCGCTTAATGATGGCGCTAGAACTAGCTACAAAATACTTTCAGCGAGGATTGGTAAAAAGTAAAACAGCCCAAAACTACATTATTCGTATTCGCGGGTTTAATAAGTCTACTGTAGAGACATTTCGACTAGGCTATAGTCCGGATTCTCAGTCCGGCCTGAGCACGCAGTTAATAAAGAACGGCTTTAGTGAAAGTGAACTTATTCAAGCGGGCTTAGCGCGCAAGCGGGGCAATGGATTGCAAGATATTTTTCGGGGGCGAATGATGGTGCCTTTTATGGACGCACAAGCTCGCACCATTGGCTTTACCGGTAGGCACATCGCTGACGATGCATTCGGGCCCAAATACCTAAATACGCCGGCTACGGCACTGTTCGATAAGAGTCGGTTTATCTTCGGATTGTCGGTTGCTCGCGAATACATTCGCGATAAGGATGAAGTAGTGGTAAGCGAAGGCAACCTGGATGTACTTACTTCATTTCAGGCGGGTATAAAAAACGTTGTGGCCAGTAGCGGAACGGCTCTGACTATTGCCCAGTTAAAAACGCTTTCTCGCATTACAAAAAATGTAAAACTGGCTTTCGACCAAGACAAGGCTGGTTTATCGGCTACCGAACGAGCTATTCCGTTGGCCCAAGATGCCGGCGTCACGTTGTCGATTGTAGATCTAAGTGGGGCGAAAGATCCCGATGAACTTATTCATCAAAGCCCAAGAATTTGGGAAAAAGCTATCGCCGAGGCACCCTATATTATGGATTGGTTGCTAGATAATTTAGCGAGCAAGTATTCCATCACGACGGCTACCGGGAAAAAACAAGTCAGCGACTCCGCTACAGCCGCGATTGCGAAGTTAACAGATAGCGTAGAACAAGATCACTATGTCAAAAAACTAGCTAAGTTGTTGCAGGTTTCATCGGATTCAATCTGGCAAAAGCTAGAAAAACTATTGCCAATTTCAACGTCTCAAAATAAAAAAGCAAAGTTATCGACAAAGCCAAAGGTGCGCCCGGAAAGCCAAACGGTTGAAGAGGCATTGCTGGCGATTAATTTGATGTTTCCGGATAGTCGAACTAGTCTAGACGAGCTGACCGCCGAACATTTTAGCTCCCAAGAGCGCCAGACAATTTTCGAGGCACTGCGTGAACTAGGATCACAAACCATAGAAAATGACATGCCTAAGTCTTTGCGAGCTTACGACAACTATGTTAAAATACTACTGTTACGTGCCGAAGAAGAATATCGTGATTGGGCAGCTCTAGATCGTCGTATTGAGGCATTTAGTTTAAGCCAACGACTCGGCGTGCTATATATCAAACACCTTAAACAAAAAATAACCAATGAAATTCACAAGGCTGAAGGTCAAGGTGATAGCAGTCGTCGCGACAAATTACTACAGCAATTTCGCGACTTGAATTAAGATATAGAATAAATCGGAGAAACCAGTGCCAAGGAAACCAGCAGCTAAAACAGCTAAAGCAGAAGACAAAGAAGACCTAACCCCCGAAGGTATTGCCGAAACATTACTAAAGAAAGGCGTAGCCCAGGGCTTTATTGACTACACCGAAATCGCCAAAGCTTTGCCTGATGACGAAGAAAACTTAGAAGCACTCGATTCCTTACATGGAAATTTGCTTGAAAAGAATGTGGAAATTATCAATCAAAAGGGCGGCCCATGGGAAGATGATGACGAGGACGAACCCGAAGAAGACGACAAATACTTAGATGATATTGCCGATGACTCCGTGCGATTATATTTGCGTGAAATTGGTAAAATTCCCCTGCTAAATGCCGAGGAAGAAATAAAGCTTGCGAATAAAGTTAAGCGTGGTGACAAGCGCGCCAAAGACGCCATGGCCGAAGCTAACATGCGGCTCGTTGTATCGATTGCCAAGCGCTACGTTGGTCGCGGGCTGGATCTTTTAGACCTTATTCAAGAGGGCAACACTGGGCTCTTGCGAGCTGTAGAAAAGTTCGACCCTACCAAGGGCTTTAAATTTAGTACCTATGCTACCTGGTGGATTCGCCAGGCTATTACCCGTGCCATTGCCGACCAGGCACGCACCATTCGTATCCCAGTGCACATGGTAGAGACTATAAACAAACTACTCCGGAACCAACGGCGCATGACCCAAGAACTTGGTCGTGAACCAACCAACGAAGAGCTAGCCAAAGAAATGGAAATGGAGGTCGAAAAAGTCGACCACATTATGAAGATCAAACAAGATATTAGCTCACTCGATGCGCCAGTACGCGATGACGAAGAAGATTCCAAGCTTGGAGACTTTATCGAAGACGAAGACAGTGACAGCCCTGAGGAGTCGGCTACGCAACAGCTTCTAAAAGAGCACGTAAATGAAATGCTCGATATTCTAACGCCACGCGAACAAAAAATTTTGCGCATGCGTTTTGGCTTAGATGATGGCCGTACGCACACCTTGGAAGAAGTTGGCCAAGAATTTGGTGTTACCCGTGAACGCATCCGGCAAATTGAGGCTAAAGCTCTGACGAAACTACGCAAAAACCGCGACTCTAAGGCTCTCCGCGACTATTTGAAGTAGTTGACAAAGCATAAACATTACCGTATAGTAAATCCTTATGTGTAATTCACACTCAGCAGTTTCAGACACAAACCGCCACAGCAACGACTTTGGTTTCTATTTTTATGCTTTTACAAAGGGGCGGTTTAGTCGTTAAATAGATTTATTTTTAATACACACTAACCGCCCCCGAAGGGCGGTTTTCTAATGCAAAATTTTTATAAAGGAGATAACAATGAACGAAGTAGATATAGCAGTAAGAATGGAAAATTTAATGTCACATCAGTTGGGACGAGGGGGTCAGCCACTTGATCTTGATATTCAAAGGGTAGAGGGCGGCTGGAGTGCGGTAGAAGGAATACGGCTAGGACCTGATTTGGAAGTGAGTCTTATGCGTGGGCCCCTAGAAATACCCCATGACTGGATACAAATTGGCACTGATTTAGTAGGGGCTTGGTCTGATTGGGCAATAACTCAGGAATCAACTTGGATTGGCAAGAACCATGGTGTGGCATCGCCAATTATGAGGATAGACGGTACACTAGCCATGCAACCAGATAACACTATTGGCCTAGTGCCATACGAAGTAGAAGTTCGACCGTCTGGCTTGGGAATTGCTGCAGCCATAAGCCCAAAACTAAGATCCAAACTAGAAGCAGTAAGGAGCAGTTGGCCAGATGTAGTTACAAACGCAGCTGTTGTGGTAGACGATGGTGGTATTAGGCTTGATGATCATTTATGGCACCATGGCCGAGAAGAATCATTAGAGGACGCCACACATTCAGGCCAGTTGTTATTAGTAAGAAACAACAGTAATGGCAGTCCAGATCACCTAGCGCATTTAAGTGAACGTGCCATTGCTCCTATTACTAGTGATGGGCTAAAAACTCATGCTGCTACTTTAGGTATGGCAACGCTCGTTTCAAGTGTAGAAGAGCTAGACGGTTGGATGGACTTAATGCAAACTACAGGCACTGTAATTAAGCCGGTTAAAGGCGCATATGCTCAGGGCGTAAGCATACATTCTAATGCACCAAAGAAAGAGCGACCTCGTGGTGTAGTAACATCTGGGCGACTACTTCGCGATGCAGCCGAGCTAATTGGTCAAGACGGTTCTGTTTTGGTACAGCCGTTAGTCCCTCCTTTGGCCGGGGAAATAGGCCCCGACTCTTGTAAAATCTTACGATTATTTTGGGCAAATGATCTAGCGGGTGGCGGATGGGTTCCTTTGGGTGGAGTAGCGGTAACGCGTGACAATATTCGTGTACATGGAACCTCGGATTCAGTTACTCAAGCGGTAGAAATTGTTGATGCACCAGCTCTTTCTGGTGTGTCTTAACAGAACCTTTGATATTTAGCTTATGCTATAATTTGGGGAGATATTATAAGGGGTGAAAGTGCCCATACTAACACAAAAACATCATAGTCTGCATCACGCGAAAACAAGGCGTCTCGAGCTAGTCTTAATCACATTGCTAATTGCTACACTAATTATTGGTTTTGTATCATTCAATTTTTACTCGCAGAACCAATCAGCCACAAGTGAATCGGTGCGACTAGCAAAAGAAGAACTTCAGATTGGGCAAGCCAAAAATGCTCAACAAACGATTAAATCTAAGCTTGGATTCTCGTTGTCTTACAACAAAGATATGTTTAATGTGACTGCTACCGAATTTAGTGGTGAAGAGCCGAAAGACTATAATGATTCCCAAACTGCGGTAACTCGTAACTATGCAATTGTAGATATTTATCGACCTATCAACAGCGAGAATGACGGGGTAGCTAAGTCATTTGATAGTTCAACTTTCGAAATCATAACTGATCGGACAAAAGAATTCTTTACTCAGAAACAGCTGGAACGCGGTCCGTTTTTAACAGACCTCCAAGTAACGGAAGCCCGGTATAGGCCAGTAACAACCGAGGACGTTATTTATACTGAACTTAAGCGCGAGAAAGTAAATGTAGGTGACATTAATTATTTGAAGGTTGAATATAGCGAGCAAAATCGCCGGTTCAAGCCAATTAACGGCGAAGAACCGAATAAAACCATTATTTATTACACCGTGCAAAATAATCGACCATACGCGATAAAGATGCGTAGTCTGAATTCAGATTCAGCTAATTTGCCTTACTTTGAAACAGTTCTAAAATCAATAGAATACTCTTCACCTGCGGAAGACGCGCAATTCACATTGAACGATACGACTACTCAAAAACACAAACCAAAACTCACCTGGCTATTGGTAGAGGGTGTGGATGCTGCCGGTGAAAATAAAAGCGGCATCGATACCGAAACCATTGAAGTAGTAGCCAAAAACACTCCGGCGGTTGTTAGGGTTAATACGGGCTATTGCACAGAGCCGACTGTTAGTTACAAAGGAAAGAATGCTCAATTACCCCGTGGATGCGTGTTTGGCCACGGTAGTGGTTTCTTTATTTCCGGGGATGGATATTTGGGTACCAATGGACATGTTGTAAGGCTTAGTCCGGACGATGCAGTTGCTGGCGCCATAGTGCTTGGTAACGAAAAACTCATCACTGAAGCTCTAAGGTTTTATTACTCGGTTATTGGCGCTTCTCCAGCGAGCGTCGCCCGTCTATTACCCGAAAGCTTACAAGTAATTCTAACGGACCCCCAAGAAGCTGCAGATTTCGCCAAAACGTTAATGGTGGCTCAGTTTGGAGCGAAGAACGAGTATTCCGAATATGCATTGCAGCTTGGCAAAACTCCCGTAGCTGTAAATAAACAAGCGATTATTGGTGGCACAGCAAGCGCTAGTCAGGAAATGTTTGGGTACGACGAAAAAACAGTCAAAGCGCAGTTAAAAGGTTTAAATTTTAACCCCGATGATTTACGTTCACCAACGGGTGAATTCAGTGCTTCGGATGTAGCCATACTGAAAGCTAATGGTAATAATTTCCCCACCACTATACTTGGTGAGATTGATGGGCTGGTAAGCGGTGCAAGCATTACAGTAATTGGTTTTCCCAGTATTGCCGAAAGCATTAGCGATCAGTTCGCACCGGCAAAAGCCACCGCCACCAAAGGCATAGTTAGTGCAGTGCGAGACGACCGCGGAAATGGTAAGAAAATTATTCAATCCGACGTTACAATTAGCGAAGGTAACAGCGGTGGACCAGCCTATGATAATGCCGGTAAGGTAATTGGCCTTGCTACTTATACACTGAAGGATCCGGATGGAGCTGGCCGAGTTAGCTTAATGCGTGACATCGCCGACCTGAAAGAGCTGTTGTCTAAAGAGGGAATAAAAACAGGTTCAATTAGCAAAACCCAAGAAGAATGGTCCAAAGGGCTAGAGGACTTTTTAGGGGCCAAGTACTCTAAAGCCATTAAGCATTTCGATGAAGTGCTTTTAGAATATCCGCCTCATGTTCTGGCTCAGGAATACATCGATTTAGCTCAAAAAAAGAAGGCCAATGGCGAGGAAGCCAGTGACCCGATTGCAAATACTGTGAGTTTTTCTCTATTTATACTATTGCTGTCAGCTGCAGTTGTAGTATTCGTTAAGGTGCGCTCACATCGCAAGAATTTACCACCAACAAATAGTTCAAATGCGTCGGGCGTATCATCGTCATCAGCACAATCAACGCCTCCAACAACTACTCAACCGAATCAAACTATTGCTCAGACGCCAAGTCAGTCAATCGTAGCACCAAAGGCTGCGCCCACTAGCTCTTCTGTCGTTGCTACACAAGCGCATCAAGCAGGAGGAGTATATTATCCCGCTGTTGACGAGACAGCCAATAAGTAATAAGTAAGCTAAACTAGAAAGAAGGAGCCAAATAAATGGACGACCAAAACCAACCCCAACCTACCAGTAATCCACCTGTACCTCCAGATCTGCCATCAGCACCCATTACACAGCCAGTCATGCTAGCGACTTCTACGGCTCAAACTACGCCAGAACAAACAGAACCTGTTGATTCTCAGGCACCACTCGTATCTCCACAGCAACCACTTCAGCCTCAGCAAAATCCTAGCGTGCCACCACCAGTTCAACAAGCTCAAACGCCAGAGACGAGCAAGAAGAAGCGGAAATGGCCCAAGATTGTACTAGTAATAGTCGTGGTTATCGTGTCCCTGTTTACTATTCTTGCTGTTTTCGGCGCCCTAATGAAGCCCGACCTGACTTTAACTGAATATAAAAATAGTGAATTCGATTACACTATTCTGCGCCCTGCCAAGTGGAGCGAAGACACGAAATCGTCTATTGGCGCTAAGTCTACTTTGTTTACAGATAAGATTGATAAAGACAAAGAGCTATACCGTGCTTATATGGAAATTAGTGCTACAGCTCAGAAATATCCGGATTCAGTTTCTGACGCCGATGAGCTGTTTGATCAAATTCAATCAAGCATCAAGACAGAACTTAGTGGGTTTGCCCCAACCACAACAGACAACTCAGATTTCAAGGGCAATAAAGCGCGTCGTCTCGAGGGTACGTACAAATCCGGCTCGGAAGTTGGTAAAGCAATTGTACTAATTATTCTTGAACCAGACGGACAGGCGCAGGCATTGTTATTGGCATCGCCGGAAAAAACTTTTAAAACTTACGAAAAGGCTTTTAACGAAATTATTGAGTCGTTTAACCCATAGTTATCAGAGGAGTAAAAATGGTCAACAAAATAAAGAGTCACGCCCATATTGAACGGAAATGGAACGTCCTGGCAATTCTTGGCTTTGTGCTTGCATTTATACCGGTTTGGGCGTTAATTGCACCTGCTTTAGGTGTGATATCGCTAATTCAGATAAAGACAACCAAAGAAAAAGGGAAGGGCCTGGCGATAGCTTCTATAGTATTACCGATATTCTTTATCATTTTCATTTCATGCTTAATTGGATTTTTAATTATCAGGGCTGAAAATCAAACAAGAAAAGAGGCTGAAAAATATGGACTAAGTAGTGGGTCGTATACTCAGCTGAGGAATTCGGTAGAGAATGATTGTTATAAGTATTTGCAGGCTCTCGATGCGGATATTAACAACACTAACAACGAACCATATGTTGCGAGCGATATAGATATATATAAGGTATCTGGTGATTTTGCAAGCGGGGATCGCACGTGTGGAGCAAGCCGTTTGAAAGAGAAGTTTATTGCAGAAAATAGAGGCAGATGGAAGGTAATTTTTACTGGGGAATATCCCGATTGTAGTTGGGCCGAGGAATACAATGTTCCGGCAGATATCGCACCAAAATGCCTGAGCGAACAGGGTGAGTTACAAAATCGATCAAGCCAAGTCCTATCTTCGCTTTAGGGCGGTATCAAATTGGCTAAGGTATACTGAAGTAGCATGAAACGGTTAGTAGTAATTGATGGTAAGTCTGTATTCTATCGGGGTTATTACGCCATGCCCAACCTGGCTACTCGCGATGGTACTCCGACGGGTGGAGTTTACGGTTTTGCCGTTTTGGCCCTGCAGATACTAAAAAAGCTCTCGCCCGACTACGTCGTTGTGGCTTGGGATAAAAGCAAAACTAATATTCGTTCTCGGCGCAAGTTGTACCCGGAGTACAAGGCCAATCGCAAACCAATGCCCGATGACATGCGCGAGCAAATTCCAGTCTTAAGAGAGCTACTAGAAGGTTTCAGCTGGCCGCTAATGGAAGTAGACGATTACGAAGCCGATGACATTATGGGGGCGCTAGCTAAACAGGCACAGGCCAAAGGTATTGAAACAATCTTAGTAACCAGCGATATGGATTTACTACAGCTGGTAGACGGGAATATACAGCTTTATACGCTAAAAAAAGGCCTGACAAACATTGTGCACTACGACGACGCGCTTATTCAGGCAGAATTTGGTTTTAGCAAAGAAAAGTTTGACGATTACAAAGCGCTAAAAGGCGACAGCAGCGACAACATACCTGGAGTAGTGGGCATTGGTGATAAAACAGCCAAAGATTTGGTGCAAAAATACGAAACCCTAGAGAATATCTACGAACATATTGATAATTTTAAGGGTGCTCTACGAAAGAATTTAGAAGAAAACAAAGAAATGGCTTTCTTAAGTCGAGAACTGGTGCACATTATGGTTGATGCCCCTGTAAAATTAGATTTAAAGGCGGCAGACGTGCAAGATGCCAACCCGGCTAAGATCGCCGATTTGTTCCAGCAACTTTCATTTAAGCGATTGATCGAGGAACTGCCTAGTCAAATGAAGGCGGAGCAACAACTGTTTACAACAGCAAACGAGCCAAAAAATGACTCACTCGATGTTAGGCCGACGAAAGTAATTGCCGATACAAAAGAGTTGGCTAGTGTTGTACCGAAAAGTACCAAAGAAGTTGTTCTATACTCATTTTTTAATCCACATGAATCATGGCAACTTCCCGTGCTGGACGGCGTATTATTTACGCTCGATGGTAAGCAATCGTATCTGATAGAAGGTAAAGAGAAGGCTCTATTGAAGACTTTTGGTACTCTATTGCAAAACAATAATATTGGCTTGATTGGTTATGACCTAAAGCAAGACATAGAAGCCTGGATTGATGTTGGAATTAGTTTAGAAAAGGTAACTTTTGATGTCATGGATGGTGCGTTTTTGCTGAATGCACTACTGCGCGAACAAACTTTGCATGATTTAGCTCAAGTCGAGCTTGGCATAAAACTGCCGGAGTTTGAACGCACTAGCGCAATAGATCACTCCCTGGCTGGTGCTGTAATGACTGCAATATGGAAGCTGTTTCAAACATATGAGAAGCAAATAAACAAATTGCCAAAAGTTTTGAAGGTTGCTGAGGAAATTGAATGGCCAATTATCCCTGTTCTGGCTCGCATGGAGTACCAGGGAATTCAGCTCGAAAGTAGCTATCTGGATAAAATGTCCAAAGATTTTGAACAAAAAATTGCCAGTGTTACCGAGCTTATTTATAAAGAATCAAAAACCGAGTTCAATATTAGCTCACCTGCGCAATTGCAAACTGTTCTGTTCGAAACTTTGGCCCTGCCAAAAGCTTTTGTTAAAAAAACCAAAACTGGCTATTCTACGGCGGCTAGCGAGCTCGAAAAACTGCGAAGTCTGCACCCCATAATTGACCTTATTACCCACTATCGCGAACTAACAAAGCTCAAAAGCACCTATGTAGATGCCCTGCCGAAGCTGGTAGATAAACAGGGGCGTTTGCACACGAGCTTTAAGCTGACGGTAGCACAAACCGGCCGTTTAAGCAGTGATAACCCGAACCTAATGAATATACCGGTGCGTACAGAGGCCGGACGGCTAATACGCAACGCTTTTGTGGCTAAAAGTGGCAATATGCTTATCAGTGCCGATTACTCGCAGTTTGAGCTACGCATTGCGGCGTGCTTAGCTAATGATAAAAACATGATTCATGCGTTTAACCAGGGCATAGACATTCACGCCATGACAGCTGCAGAGCTGGCCGACAAAGAAATCGGCGATGTTACCAAGTTTGAGCGCCGTGCCGCTAAGGTAGTTAATTTTGGCGTGCTGTACGGCATGAGTCCGCACGGCTTAAGTGTGGCAACGGGAATGACACGGGATAAAGCCAAGGAATTTATAGAGAGATACTTCGAGGTGCGCCAACCCCTGGTTAAATACCTGGATGGTTTGGTTACTCAAGCTAAAGCGGATGGTTATGTAGAGACACTATTTGGCCGGCGCCGGCCAGTGCCAGACATTCACTCGAGTAATTTTGTAGTGCGTAACGCCGCTGAGCGCCAAACCATGAACATGCCTATTCAGGGCACGGCTGCTGACCTGATGAAGTTGGCCATGATAGAGGTAGACAAACAGCTCGACGATGATTGCCAAATGTTACTGCAAATTCACGACTCGATTTTGGTTGAAGCTCCCAAAGCTAAAGCTAAGAAAATAGCAGAACGAGTAAAAAAAATCATGGAAAACATATATCAACTACCGGTAAGACTTGATGTTGACGTAGCCATTGGTAAAAACTGGGGCGAGCTTTAATTTTATATGAATCCAGAAACAACAATAACAAAACAACAAATACGTAGTATCTTTAAGCATCATAGTCTATCTCAAAATCCTGAAATTAATCGGATAACAATCGGATTCAGCAATGAGATTCATCGAGTTGATGACTACATTCTAAAAATCTACGTCCACAAAGACGAGGAAGGCTCATTTGATAAAGAATCGAAGTTTTATCGAGAACTTTACGGCAAAGTGTTAGTGCCAAGACTGCTTGTTGCCGATAAAAGCAGAGAAATTATAAAGAAGCCGTATATTATTTATGAAATGATTCCTGGCCAATCACTTGGCAATTGCTGGCACCTACTTAATGATGAGCAAAGGAGGGGAATTATCAAAGTTGTGTGTGAACAACTAAAAATAATCATGGCGAACTATCCTGATGGTATTTTAGATAAAGCGGAGTCTTGGCAAGATTATATTGTTGGGAGGTTAGAGGAAAAGTTAGCAACCGACAAAATAATCCGAATAATTTCGAATCAAACGAAAAGTCTGATTAATCAATACATTGCGAAAAATCGACATGTTCTAGAGCCGGCAAGGCTTGAATATACGTATTGGGACTTACACCAAGACAATATTATTGTTGACAATGGCGGCCGAGTTACTGGCCTAATTGATTTTGAGCACATTGATGTTGTTTCTGTAGACTACCTATTAAACACTGTCCGACGAATGGTTTTAGACCCGGCTCGAAATGTAAGCGTGGAGATGGAAAAATATGCCAAGGTTGAAGATTACGCACATGTAATGGATTGGTTCCGTGAGTTTCTACCAGAGGCTTTTAACTTTTCGCATCTCGAGACCCGACTGGACTTTTACGAGCTAGATGAAGACCTGCGGATTTTACCGGATTTTCCAAAAGCGAAAACGTTGCACGATAGTATTGCTAGGATAGTAGGATGAATTCGTTTATTTTTGTTCGTCACGGTGAAAGCCAAGCCAATGCATCTGGCCTAATTGCCACGCTAGATTCACCACTAACAGAAAAAGGTAAAGAGCAAGCTCATAAAACTGGGCAAGAATTAAAAAACAAAGGTATTGATACAATTCTTTGTTCACCACTAACTCGAGCCAGACAGACTGCCGAAATTATTGCCGGGGAACTTAAAATTAACTCATCAAAAATCCAAATAGTAGATGATTTGCAGGAGCGTCTTGCACCTGGTTTTGAAGGAAAACGAAAGGAACACCCAGGTGAGTGGTATATTACAACCGATGATCCGCGCGAGGAATCAAGGCAAGTACTGGTAGAACGCATGGCAAGAGCTTTGGACTTAATCAGAAAGGCCGTTGGTAAAAAAGAGAATGTTCTGGTAGTTGGTCATGGAGCATCGGGTTACTATTTGTTTGAAGTTGCTAAAGGCAAAACCAAGTACAGTGAGTTTGAGCCCCCAGAACTTATGTTGAACGCTGATTACGTAAAAGTAGAATTATGATTAAGGCGATAATTTTTGACTGTTTTGGCGTGCTGTACCCCGATGCGTCGTGGGATTTTTTTAACAGTCTTAAAGACACCGGCAAACTAACGCGCGAAAAGTTGCTTGTGCACAACGAACAGGCAGACCTAGGGAAACTAAGCGAGGAAGAGTATTACAAATACTACTCGGAACAAACAGGTATTCCTGTGCAGTCAATTAAGGACGGTGTGTACGCCAATTTTAGCCCTAATAAAGAAGTTTTTGAGGTGTTAAAAAAAATGGCCAGTAAATATCAGATTGGCTTGGTAACCAATGCCACAGTTTTTGATATGTTTATGCTCAAACGCGACGGAGTAGAAAAATATCTAGACTCAATAATCGTTTCGGCGAGCGTTGGTGTGACAAAGCCAAGTCCAAAAATATATCACTTGTCTGCTGAAGAATTAGGGGTTGAGCCAGAGCAGTGTATCTTTATTGATGACCGCCAGCGCAATTTGGACGGAGCGACCAAAGTTGGCATGAAATGTGTTCTGTTTAAAAATGCCAAGCAACTAAATCAAGAATTGAAGCGAGTGCTATGAGTCAGCGGGATTTTTGGGAAGAGTGGAATAAGGAACATAAAGATACAGAGCAGGCCAGCGAATCAGTAAAGGAATTTGGCTATCTTATTAACCCCGGCTGCAAAGTTTTAGAGTTGGGATGTGGCCCGGGAGTAGATGCTTCGTACTTAGCCAAAGATCATAAGGTTATTGCCACTGATTTTGCCGAGTCTGCCATTAGGCAGAACAAACAAGAGTTTAAGCAGTTAAAGAACCTGGAATTCATACAGCATGACACCAGCGAGCGGCTACCCTTTAAAGATGAAATATTCGATGGCATCTATGCTAGGCTAACTCTGCATTATTTTGATGATAAAACTACCAGGGCAATTTTTACTGAAATTCATCGAGTATTAAAACCAAATGGAGTGTTTTATTTCGTTTGTAAATCTACTTTTGAACACTTTTTTGGCAAGGGGCGGAAAATAAACAAAGACACGTTTATTGATGATGCAAATAACTTGCGCCATTTCTTTTCAGAGGAATTCACCCGCAATAATCTAGAGGGGTTGTTTCGCGAAGAGAAGCTCGAGGTTAAAGATATGCTTATTTATGACAGCGATTCGAACGTGGTGGTATGTGTTGCTACTAAAATCTAGCCAACCTGTGCAACTTCGACTAAACGCACTAGTGGTATTTGCCTGTCACCGGCCTGCTTTTGATAATCCTCATACCATGAGCGATCTGCCGTGAGGGCTGCCCATGTTTCGGAATAATCATCACCAGTGAGAATCTGTGGCTCAACGTCATGTAGTCCGTTTTGTGCTAGTACGGTGATGAGTGGATCGCCTCGATCTCGTATATTTAAAAACCAGGCGGGATCATGTTCGGCACCCTGAAATGAAGCCACGACTATAGAATTACCGGTGGCATCTTGCCAAATAGGCAGTGCAACTTTGCGTTCTTCACCAGATTTGCGCCCCTTGGTGTAAAGCACTATATTTTCCATGCCTCCCATTTGCCATAGAGGTGTATTTGGGTCTTTTTCTAGTTCACTTACGTGCCATGCACTTATCTTGGTTATTTCCGCAGGAGTAAGATCATCCCAGTCACGTTCCACCCCTTGATCTGTAGGCATCCGCTCTCCCTCGAGTTAGAAAAAAAGTATAGCACCTTGCATACACCGATAAAAAGTAGTTGTGTTTAACCGTACTTGATTTTGTATATATCAACAATCAATACAAGACATAGCAATATGCCGTTGCCAAATATTATGACAGGGTCGTTCCTGGCTATGCCATATGTAAGCCACAGGCTCAAAGAAACTGTGGCGATCAGTAGCCATATAAGCGACAAGTCCTTGGTATGTTTAGTTTTTACCGTCTTAACAACTTGCGGTATAAAACCAATAACACCTAGAATTCCGGCTGCAGAGCCAATGGCGTCAATAATCATTACATAACTGTATAATTAGTGGATGGCAAAAACAAATTACCTCGCTGTTTACGGCACGCTTAAGCGCGAATTTGATTTACCGATTATGAAAAAAGTTGAATCTGCGCTGTCGTATGAACAAGAGTGTGTTATACCAGGCAAGATATACGATTACGGCAGATACCCGGCCTTGGTTTTGGGTGAGGGCAAAGTGCATGCAGAACTTTACAAAATACACGATGAATCTGCACTTAAATTACTTGATGAGTACGAAGCAGTTGATAACGAACACAGTGAGTGGCCGGGTTTTCGCCGCACAAGGGTTACTTTGATTGAACCGAAAATTTTGTGCTGGGTGTATGAATATACCGGGAGCTTAGAGGGCGTGTCGCTGGTTGAATCAGGCGAGTGGCATGCCTGAGTTGCCGGAAGTAGAAACAATCCGCAGAGGCTTAGATGGATTGATTGTGGGTCAAACATTCTCGAGTGTCGATGTTATTTTCTATAAAACGATAACTACAAAGTCCTTGACGCCAGTAATTGGCAGTAAAGTATTACGTGTAGCACGACGGGGCAAAGTTTTAATTGTTGAATTGACAAACAATCTATCGCTCTTGGTTCATCTAAAAATGACCGGTCAACTGATCTTAGTGCAAAGTGAAAATAAAAGATTCGGAGGCGGACATCCTACCAAAAGTATGACTTCTAAGTTGCCAGATTCCAGCACAAGGGCAGTCTTTGTTTTTAGAAGTGGCGATAGATTATTCTTTAACGACCAGCGTAAATTTGGCTGGATCAAGCTAATACCTACTGGCTTGGTAGATGGTGATTCGCTGATTGCCCGCCTAGGCCCCGAGCCTTTAAGCGAGGGCTTCACGTTGGCAGATTTTAAGGCGAGGCTGCAAAAACGCAGTGGGCCAATTAAAGCGGTCCTGCTCGACCAGTCTACCGTAGCTGGCCTTGGCAATATCTATGTAGACGAGGCGCTACATATGGCTAAAATTCACCCAAGCACTCCGGCCAATGCGGTCTCTAATACTAAAGTAAAAGCGCTGTATATTGCCATCCCGAAAATCCTGAATCAATCATTAGGCAAAGGCGGCACGAGCTTTACTCCGGCAGCTGCCGGATTTGTGAATCATATGGGTTTTATGGGTGATTACCTCAAGCACGCTCGTGTTTTTAGGCGCGAAGGCAAGCCGTGCCCGGAGTGCCACACAACAATCAATAAGATTCGAGTAGCGGGGCGGGGCACACATATTTGTCCGAAATGCCAACGTGAGCCTTAAAATAACGGTACAATGTATTAAATGACACATTTAGAGTTTGCGACCAAATTAGCTCGTGAAGCTGGCGCTGTTATTAAGGCCAACTTTGCCATTGGTATGAAAAAAGACTGGAAGGCCGACGACACACCGGTAACTGTTACCGACCACGCCATAAATAGAACCGTAATTGAAGCAGTTAGAAAAACTTACCCCAAAATGAGCCTACTGGGCGAAGAGGACAGCTTTATGGTGGAGGGGTCGGAATACACTTGGGTTTGTGACCCGGTAGATGGCACCATTCCTTTCTCGCACGGCGTGCCGACCTGTATGTTCTCGCTAGCTTTGGTAAAAAACGGCGAAAGCATCCTTGGTGTTTTGTACGAGCCATTTTTAAACAGAATGTTTACAGCTGAAAAAGGTAAAGGTGCATTTTTGAACGGCAAGCCAATTCAAGTGAGCAAAGCCAAGACTTTCAAGCGCTCAATTACCAGCGTAACTGAGCCCGGAGCCTATAAGGCTTTTGTCGATGCCGGCTCGCGGGTTATGAGTTTGCTTTCGTATTGTTATGTTTCGTCTTTGGTGGCTAGTGGTGAGCTCACCGCGGCAGTAGCCTGGAAATGGGCAGGGGCCTGGGATGTGGCTGCAGTAAAAGTAATAGTCGAAGAAGCTGGTGGCAAGGTAACCGACCTACGGGGTAACGAGCAACGCTACGACGGGCCACTAAACGGCGCAATTGCCACAAATGGCATATTGCACGCCGAAGCACTAAAGCTGGTGCAGGTAGATAAGCCGTGATTATCTTTTTCTACGGCCCAAACAACTTTGCTGCGCGCCGTAAGTTACAAGAAACCATTACACGGTTCAAAAGTACTACCGGCAATGATTTTAGCTTAGAGCAATTTTACGGTAGTAGTCATAATTTAAGTGCTAACGAGGTAGTTAGCGCCATTACTACTGTGCCATTTCTGGCTGCCAACCGCCTAATAGTATTAGAAGAAATTCTGTCTAACAAGAAACTGGCCGAGGTGCTGATACCGGCGCTTAATGACGTACCAAAAGAAACAGTTGTTTTAATACATGAATTAAAAGTAGACGAGCGGACCAAGCTTTTTAAGGAGCTCAAGAAACTTGCCAAAAGCGTGAAGTTTGAACAGCTAAGAGAGCACCAGCTGACTGCCTGGGTTCAAAAAACTACTAAAGAATTTGGCGGCAGAATAGACTCGTCTACCGCGAATTTTCTGGTAGAGCGCGTAGGGAATAATCAGTGGCGGTTATGGAATGAAATTCAGAAACTAGTGTCTTATAATTCACTCATTACCAGCAAAAGCATCATCTTGCTGGCAGAGCCGGCATTTGAGAGCTCAATTTTTGATATGGTTGAAGCAATAGCAAGCGGGCGAACGGCAGAGGCGGTGAGCTTGTACTTGGGACTAAGAAATCAGAAGGCCCAACCACTGTATATTCTTTCAATGATTGCCTGGCAGATTCGTAATTTACTAGTAGTAAAGGCTGCCAGCTCGAGTTCAGAGAATAACATTAGCGATGCCAAGATATCACCATTTGTTGTTAATAAAATTCGTCCGCTTACAAATGGCATTGAGCTAGACAACATCATAAAAAGCTATAAATCTATTCAAGAGACCGACCTAAAGTTAAAGACTACCCAGACGAATCCGGATATAGAAATGCAGCAATTAATTTTGCGAGTAACTGGCTTAATTCTGCCTACTGCTCGATAGACTGAATTTGGCTAAACATACTTTTTCAGGCTATTCTAATTGATGATAATTCTTATGTTAAAAATGCGTGAGCTTATGTCACGACCTACCATCCAAAAAAACTCTTCGGGCTTTACAATCGTAGAGCTAATAGTAGTTTTGGTGGTAATAGCGTTATTAATAGCGCTTACACTACCAACTATATTTAGTTTGCCAAAGCGAGCACGCGACACCCAGCGCAAGAAGGACCTAAAAGACATTCAGTTAGTCGCCGAAGAAGTTTTTGTAGATAATAACGGCTCTTATGGTCCGAATGGACCGCTGGATCTTGATTTTTCGCAAATGAGCGACTTCTTTGACTATATGAACGAAAAAAGAAACGTGAATGTGCGAGACCCGAAAACAAACGAATACTATGGAATTATCATATCTCCTCCGGATTGTCCCTTCGATCCAGGCTACTGCGATTCTTATACCTTGTTCGCAAATTTAGAGAACTGCAGTGACAAAGAAGCCGACAATCAGTGTCGATATAAAGTTAAGAGCATACCAAACCCAGACGAAACTTTAGAGTAGTTACTTACTAGGTGCTGATTTCTTAGCTACGGGTTTAGCTGTGGCTTTTTTGACTACTTTATCGGCTTTAGGAGTTGCCGACTTAGGTGTTTTACCTGCGCTTTTTGCGGCTTGAGCCAACTGTGATTTTTTGCGAGCTGCATTGTTCTTATGAATCAGGCCGGCCTTAACTGCTTTATCAATTTTTGATTGGGCGTTTTTTAGCTTATCGGCAACAGACTTATCACTGCTTGCTATTGCCATTGTCAACGCCTTGATATCGCTTTTCATGGCGCGCTTTACGCGGACATTGCGTCGCTGAGACTTTAGATTTTGCCGCATTCGCTTGGCGGCTGATTTTGTTATAGGCATGAATTATAGGTTACAGGGGTACGCGTAAGTGGTCAAGTAGATGAGTAATTCTTAGTTCTAAGTCATAATTTAACGTAAACATTTTCATCTCTACACGAATGAGGGGAATTAAGGTATAGTTTATGGTGTTAAGGGGCTTAATATACTCATGGAACCACAAACACAAAAAAATCAGATAGTAGAGCTACTTAGAGCCAGTGAAAACCTGGTTATTACTGTAAGTCAGCGTCCAGATAGCGATCAGATATCGGCAGCTATTGGGTTCGCCGAAATCTTGCACAAGCTTAATAAACACGCAGATGTGGTAATAAGCGGTGCAGTTCCAAGTAACTTAAGCTATCTTTCAACAGGATTGGTAAAAAAGAGCTTCAGTGGTATTCGCGATTTCGTTATTGATGTAGATACCTCGACGGTCGAGGCAGACAAGCTTCGCTATGTGCCGGAGGGCAAGAAGTTGCGTATCTACGTGACACCATTTAACGGTAACTATTCAGCTGACGATGTGGACTTTAGCTACGGCGATTACCACTGTGATGCGGTGATTGCGCTTGGTGTTGATACACAGGAGCAAATGGATAAGCAAATTACTAATCAGAAAGAGCTTCTAAGCAAAACTAAATTAGTTACCCTGAATATTGGCGATGGCAGTGGTGGTGCAGGGTTAAATTGGCATGTTGCAACGGCCAGTTCCATATGTGAACTTGTGATGACACTGCTCGAAAGTATGCAACCGGATATATTAGATGCCGACATTGCCACTTCTTTGCTGACCGGTATTATCAGCAAAACGGATCACTTTACCAATGAGCGAACATCAGCCAAGGTCATGAACATTGCTTCGCAATTAATGGCCGTTGGAGCTAAACAAACCGATATAATAGAGCACCTCAAGAAGCCGGTTGATGCCCCAAGTGAGCCGGACAGTAAGGATCATAAGCCGGTAGCTCGTCCTCTGGGCGAAAAACCCAAATCCGAAGGCGAACTGGAATCGGGGCAAGTACAAGAGTTGCCACACAAGGGTAAAAAGCTGGATGTTGATGAAGCCAAGTCAGACTCAGAACCCGAGCCAAAAACGTCGGCAGAGCAAGTGCCACCACCAATAGTTAATTCGCCCTTACAACCAGTTTCTGGCTTAACCCCAATTAACAGCCCGCCTTTGCCACCAAAGCCAATGCCAACGCCAACTCCGCCACCCCTGCAGCCAATTGAAACCAAGCCGGCAGATACACAAGTACCTAAAAGCGAGCCAGTGGCCCCGCCTGCAGAGCTAAAACCGCCGATAAATGCTAACCCCGTCGCGAATTCAGCTCCGCCGTTACCAAGTATTCCCTCAACACCAGCGCAAATGCCTTTGCCACCCTTACCGAAGCCACCAATTATAAAAGACGTCCAGAGTGAGTCGCCCCTTGTAAGTACGGCGCCACCACCACTTTCACCGCTTGGTGTGCCGTCATTACCACCGCTACCACCTTCGCAACCGGGTGATGTTGCTCAGCCAAATACACCGCTTGCTCTGCTTACAAACAATGCCCCTCCACCAATAGTGACAGCAGGTAGCCCATCTTCAGTATCACCTGATATTCCGCTTGGCCCCGACGGCAAGCCAGATATCGAAGCAGCCCGCAGGGCAGTAGAAGAGGCCGAAAGAAACGCGCCAGCGCCACCTCCACCACCGGTAAACCCACCATCGAACCCGGTGCCGCCACCTCCACCGGCAAATCCGGCATCATAGATAAATCTAGATCTTAATCTGATACGATTAGACCATGAGTGAACTTGAACAGCTAGAACAGCGCGTTGCTCGCATAGAGGCACGCAATAAGCGGGTAGAGTACGATAAAGCCTGGGAAGTAAGTATTACGCGTCGGGCGATTTTAGCTACTTTAACGTACTTAGTAGTAGCAGCTTTTCTGGTTATTATTCATAAAGATAATCCATTTGTGAACGCGTTAGTGCCAGCGATTGGATTCTTGCTTTCCACCCCTGTAGTACGCTTTGCGAAGCAGCGCTGGATTAAGCGCCAAGAACACAAATGAACGGTATATTATTGGTAGATAAGCCAAGCGGGTGGACATCCTTTGACGTAGTAGCCAAAGTTCGTGGAATATTGAAGGCTTCAACAGGTCAAAAGGTAAAAGTAGGGCATGCGGGCACGCTGGATCCTCTGGCAATCGGGCTGCTCGTTATTCTGATAGGTGATGCATGCAAACAAGCCGATATGTTCCTTAAACTCGATAAGCGCTATGACGGCGAAATTATGCTAGGCGCAACCAGTAACACCGATGATGCTGAAGGGGCTATTACACAAGTATCCAAAACAAAACCGAGCCAGCAAAAAATTGAGGCAGTCTTGAGCAAGTTCGTAGGAGAAATATCGCAAATTCCACCGGCTTTTAGTGCGATAAAAATGAACGGAAAGCGGGCCTATAAGTCTGCCCGAGCCGGCGAAGTAGTCAAACTAGAACCTCGAATCGTAAAAATATATGAATGCTCACTTAAGTTGTACAATTACCCAGTTTTACAGATACAAACTCGCGTTGGTAGCGGTACCTATATTCGCAGTTTAGCCCGCGATATTGGTGCCGAGCTGGGTACTGGCGCTTACCTTAGTGCGCTGCGCCGAATTCAAATAGATGTCTATTCCGTGAATGAAGCTGTACAAATGTATGAACTCGACATTGCTAAAATTCGAGCGAACATCAAATCTGTTCAATAACTTGAGTCAAAAAATATATATTGGTATACTAACTTAACTATGGCAAGCGCAGACACACCCAAAGCAGAGATCATCGCTGATGCAGCAGAGCATAAGAAAGATACTGGTTCGCCCAGCGTTCAGATAAGTATATTTACGCGTCGTATTCAGCAGTTAACCGACCACCTCAAGACACACAAGAAAGACCATCATTCTCGACGCGGGCTATTACAGATGGTAGGCAAGCGCCGTCGCCTCCTTGACTATTTGAAGAAAAAAGACCAAAATAAGTATCAGACATTGGTCAAAAAGCTCGGACTTCGTCGCTAATAACAATAGAGGTAGTAGGTAGCAGAGCTGTAGGATAACCTTATCCTGAACTGTGCTACGTACAACTCACCCTAGAAGGTAGGTTTCCTCTTTAAAGAAAGGTATTTCCATATGTCGGATATTATTAATCCGTTTAACAAAAAACAACTAAAACTAACAACTCAATTCTGTGGTCGTGAATTAACTATAGAAACCGGTAACCTGGCCTTTTTAGCCGATGGTGCCGTAACTGTTACCTACGGAGAAACTGTAGTACTAGGTACTTCTGTGGTATCCAATACAGTCCGTGAAGGTATGGATTATTTCCCACTACTAATTGACTACGAAGAAAAAATGTATGCGAGTGGCAAAATAAGTGGCAGCCGTTTTATTAAGCGCGAAGCCAGGCCCAGCGAGGCTGCAATTTTGGCTTGTCGCTTAATTGATAGACCTATTCGACCACTATTTCCCAAGGGCTTTCGTAACGACATTCAGTGCATTGCCACTGTTGTTTCGGCCGATCTAGTATATAGTTCTGACATTATTGCCATGATTGCTGTCTCTGCTGCGTTAACTCTTACTGGAGCTCCGTTTGCAGGCCCTATTGGCGGTGTACGAGTTGGTTTAATTAACGGCGAACTTAAGGCTTTCCCAACCAATGAAGAAATGAAAGACAGTAAGCTCGACCTCGTCGTAGCCGGAACTCGCGACGCGATTATGATGGTAGAGGCGGGTGCCAATGAAGTTGACGAAGAAACAATGATTAAGGCCATTGAGCTTGGTCATAAAGCCATTCAGCCGGTGATTGATTTACAAGAACAGCTAGCTAAAGAAATGGACGTTCAACCTCGAGAGTTTGAGCTTGAGTTGGTTGATCAAGATTTACAACAGCGAGTTGAAACCTACTTGCAGGAAAAACTTGGCCCGGCCATTCGCCACGAAGATCATTACGAGCGACATAATGCCATTCGAAATCTAAAGGAAGAAACCATTGAACACTTTGTTGGTGAAGGCGGTGAGTTTTCAAAGAATGATGTTGGCCAGGCGTTCGAAAACGCAGTCAAAGCCGATGTGCGCCGCTCTATTTTAGAGGAAGATGCTCGTCCAGATAACAGAACTCGGGAGCAAATTCGCCCACTTTCTAGCCAGGTTGGTGTATTGCCTAAAGTACATGGCAGTAGCATATTTACCCGCGGTACAACGCAAGCCCTGAACATTACGACTTTAGCACCGCCAAGCTACGGAATGCTTATAGACACCATGGAAGAAGACATAACGAAGCACTTTATGCATCACTATAATTTTACTCCGTATTCAACGGGCGAGGCTCGACCGCTACGTGGACCAGGACGGCGTGAAATTGGGCATGGCGCACTTGCGGAGCGGGCGTTAACACCAATGATTCCGGATGTAGAGGATTTTCCATATACCATTCGAGCGGTTTCCGAAATAGTAAGTTCAAACGGTTCGACCTCGATGGCTAGCGTGTGTTCTACCACCCTTAGTCTTATGGATGCCGGTGTACCGCTAAAGAAACCGGTCTCAGGCATTGCGATGGGCCTAATAACAGAAGGTGAAAAGTACGTTATTCTGTCTGACATTGCCGGTGCAGAGGATTTTGCCGGCGACATGGACTTCAAGGTCGCAGGAACTGCCGATGGAATTACAGCCTTACAGATGGACATTAAGGTCAAGGGCTTAACACCAAAGATAATGGACGATGCACTGGCTCAAGCCAAGCGTGGGCGGGCTCAAATTATGGAGCATATGCTTTCGACTTTATCGGCGCCCCGAGCAGAGTTATCGCCCAATGCACCACGCATTACTCAGATAAAAATCAATCCGGAGAAAATTCGTGAGGTAATTGGCAAAGGTGGCGAAACAATAAATAGAATTATTGACGAAACCGGTGCAGAAATTGATATTAAAGACGACGGAGTAATATTTATCAGCTCAGTCAAAGCCGAGGGCGCAGAGGCTGCTATTGCCCAAATAAAGGCCATAACTACTGAACCTGAAGTTGGCCAAATATATCAGGGTAGAGTTGTTAAGCTAATGGATTTTGGCGCATTCGTGGAAATTATGCCGGGCAAGGATGGTTTGGTGCATATCTCCGAGCTAGCCCATAATAGGGTAGAAAAAGTTAGCGATGTAGTGCGCGAAGGTGATACAATTCGAGTGAAGCTAATAGCTGTCGACGACAAAGGGCGCATTAATCTAAGCAAGAAACAAGCCGAAACCGGACCCACCCCCAACCCTTCATAATTTTGTATGTCCTCACAATCCGAGCTCGACGCAGTTGCGTCAGAAATAGTTAAAAATAGAGTCTGCCAATGGCTGGCTGGTGGTGCTACTCAGTTAGTGCCGGGAGCCGGAAACCCAAAAGCTGACCTAATGTTTGTGGGCGAAGCACCGGGCAAAGATGAAGACATACAAGGCCTACCATTTGTTGGTGCAGCCGGTAAGTTTCTAAACGAGATGCTTGGTACTATTGGCTTGAGCCGAGAGGATATATTCATTACTAATATTGTTAAATATCGACCTCCAAATAACCGTGACCCTAGTCTTGAGGAAATAGAAGCCTTTATGCCGTACTTATATCGCCAAATTGCCATAATAAAACCAAAGCTACTTATTACTCTTGGTCGCCATGCAATGAACGTTTTTCTGCCCGAAGCCAAGATCTCGAATATACACGGCCAACCGAAACGTCGAACATTTATCTTCAACAAGGATGAACAATTCAAGTTGGTCATACTGCCTTTGTTTCACCCGGCAGCAGCTCTATATAATGGGGGAATGCGTCAAACTCTTATTGACGATTTTGCCCGCATACCGCAAATATTAGAATTAATAAATAAGAAATCCAATAAAACACCGTTGTCTGCCTAAGGCAGGTAATAGGTAATGAAAGGAAAATATGAATCCATCAAAACCAACTAACAATCCGAACACCCAAGGGCAAAAGCGCCAGCCGGGTAGTGGCGGGGGCGCCGCCGGACGGGCAGCTAGGCGCAATCGAGAAATGGCTAGCAAACTGACAAGTAAACACGCCAGTGTTTCTGATGCCGAAAAGGCACGATTAATAATGCAAAAAAAGCAAAACGGCAATTCGGTGTTTGCTCAAAGCGGATTAAAACTCACACCAATTGGCGGGCAAGACGAAATTGGTAGTAAAAACATGCAAATAATTGAGTACGGAAACGATGCGATTGTAGTAGATTGTGGCAATAATTTAGGCGTGGACTTGCCGGGTATTAATTACACAATCAATGATTCTACGTACCTAGAGTCTATAAAGCATAAAATTCGTGGCTATATTATTACGCACGGTCACCTAGACCACATCGGTGGTATTCGCCATATTTTGCCCAAAGCTCCGGGCCCCGTGTATGGTACGCAGTTTACGATTGGTATGATTGAAAAGCAGTTCGAAGGCGAAACTTTTGACCTACAAAAAGTCATACTCAACTCTGACAACCACGACCGCGTAAAGGTCGGACCATTTATGGTTGAGGCTATTCGGGTTACCCACTCAATTCCAGACTGCACATTAATGGTGATAGAAACTCCGGTTGGTAAAATTGTACACACAGGTGACTTTCGATTAGACCCAGAACCGCTTGATCGTATGCCAACTGATTTGGCTCGTATAAATGAAGTTTGCAAAGACGGAGTGTTATTGTTGCTCTCGGATAGCACTAATGCCGGAAAGCCGGGGCGCGTTAAGACCGAGGATACCTTAAGGCAAAGCTTTAAAGATATTATTGCTCATGCAAGAGGGCGCGTAATAGCGTCATTCTTCTCAACCAATATGAACCGAACTCAGATGACGATTGATGCCGCCGTAGCTGCTGGGCGCCGGGTGGCTGTTGATGGGCGGGGAATGCTCTCGACCATCGAAATAGCCGTTAAACTTGGCTACATTCGCATACCTAAAGGCACCATTGTTCCTATTCGAGATGTCCCGCGCATGCAAGATAGCGACGTGGTTATAATTTGCACTGGTGGCCAGGGCGAAGAAAACGCAGCACTGGTGCGTATGTCGACGGGCGAACACCAGCACGTAAAGCTAAAGCGAGACGACACGGTTATTATTAGCTCAACTCCAATACCTGGAAATGAGCGTTCGTATCAGGATATTTCAGGTAATTTAGCGCAAATTGGGGTGCACTTGTTTCGGGCTATCACTACAGAAGTAGATGGTTGTGGCCCGTTACATGTTTCGGGGCACGCTAACCGAGATGAATTGGCAGAGATGATTGAAATGGTCAAACCAAAGTACGTGATGCCAGTTCACGGTAGCCCCCTCGATCGCAGGTATCACCAACAATTAGCTATTCAATCTGGCATTCCAGAATTAAATGCATTAATGGTTAGTAACGGTGACACTCTGGAATACAAGAATGACAAACTAGAAATTACTGGGCGCGTGCCAATTGGTGCGCATTTGGTAGATCAAACCGGCAATGTAGTGCCAGACTTAGTTATTCACGATCGATTACTAATGAGCGAAGATGGTATTGTGGTGGTAGTACTAACAATCGATAAAAAGAACTCTCAACTGTTAACAAGCCCCGATATCATAACTCGTGGGTTTATCTATATGAAAGAAAACGAGGTACTAATGAATGAATTGCGCAACGAACTACGTCGCTTTAGTTTGAGGCGATTTTCGCGGGTAGACCTGGTGCGATTTAAGCAAGAGTTGCGTGATCACGTAAACAACTTTTTGTTTCAGAATACTCAGCGCTCACCCATTATCATTCCGGTGGTAAATGCCGTTGGTTCAGGGGGGAATGCACAGCCGCAGTCAAATTCTAATGCCCAAAGACGACCGCAATCTCAATCGCGCTCGCCGAGGCCAAATAATCCGAGACAAGTTAACAATGGCTAGCATTGAGATGCTTGGTCTTCTGGCGGGGGCGATCAACATCTGTTCGTTTATTCCATAATAATTAAATCGTAAATAATTAAATCGTATCGGACAAAAGAAACGCGGTATCTTTCGTTGTTGACTTTTGTCTCGTTATTAGTTGGCACGGTACTTTGGTTTATTTATGGCGTAGCTATTAATCGTGCGTCTGTCTACATAACCAACGGCGTTTTTCTGTGTTTGCTGGCGGTTATTGTTTTTCAGGAGCTTCATTACAATAAGCGAAAACGATAGAATACCGGTAGCAATTGCCCCATATACAGCGCTATAATAAGGCAATGGCTAAACGAAAAAGCTCAAAAAAATCAGCATCAAAAAAGAAGCTCGAGAAAAAGTCAGGTTTTAATAGTGAACTTGTACCTGAGATAATCGCGATACTATTAGTACTAGTTGCGATACTATTGGTTGTGGCCTTTTTTGGAGCTGGTGGTGCATTGAGTGCCGGTTTGCTTCGAGGTTTACGGCTGGTGATGGGTTTGGCTGCTTACTTATTGCCGTTTTTATTGGTATACATTGCCTGGCAACTATTTCAAAAAAACGAAGACTCTTCTTTCGGTGGATTTAGCTATCTTGGTTTGGCGCTTATCATTTTGGCGGCTGCGGGGCTTTTTCATGTTGGTATCAGCTCGAGTGAAGCACTTTCGGTGGCTCGTTCGGGCGGAGGCGGTGGTTTTTTGGGCTATGTTGAGCACCAGGCATTGTTAGCACTCTTTAACGTCTTTACCTCAACAATTGTATTGATAGCGGTTGGATTGATCGGCATTATTTTGGCAGCGAATGTAAAGCTCAGCGAATTAATATCCGGCCTATTTAAGCGTGAAGAAAATGAAGATTTGGCTAGTCAGTTAGCCAAGCAGGATGGTTCCCCCGGCAAATTAACAATTTCTGCCAAGGTGCCTCTAGAAACCGGTGGTGGTAGTAGCGAAAGCAATTCGCCAAAAGAAGACGCTGTAGTACTAACAGCCAGCGCAGACCCGGACTGGAAACTACCCCCACTTGATATTCTGGAAGAAAAACAAGGCAAAGCTGATGCCGGCAAGCCGGAAGAAAACGCTGAAATTATTCATTCCACTCTTTCAAGTTTTGGAATTGAGGCAACCATGCAGGAAGTAAATATTGGTCCAACGGTAACTCAATACACCCTCAAACCGGCAAGTGGAGTACGCCTTAGTAAGATATCTGAGCTAGCCAGCAACTTAGAGCTTTCGCTGGCAGCTCACCCAATTAGAATTGAAGCGCCAATCCCCGGAAAAAGCGCAGTTGGGCTGGAAGTACCAAATCACAAGGCGGCCACCGTTCGGCTAAAGCCAATTCTGCAGTCAAGCGAATGGGGATCACGAAAAAGCCCGCTAAGTTTTGTGCTGGGTCGCGATATTGCGGGGCAGGCAATAGTGGCTGATTTGATTAGTATGCCACACCTGTTAATTGCCGGTGCCACCGGTTCCGGTAAATCGGTTATGATTAATACTTTCTTGTTAAGTTTGCTATATCGAAATTCACCGGCAGACTTAAAGTTAATTTTGGTTGATCCAAAGCGTGTCGAACTAAGTTTGTACGAAGACATACCGCACTTGCTAGCACCGGTAATTGTAGAACCGGAAAAATGTATTTCAGCCCTAAAGTGGGCAACCGCCGAGATGGAACGTCGCTATAGCGTATTTGCCGAACAGCACAAAAGAAACATTGCTGAATATAATACAGCTAACAAAAACGAAACCATGCCCTACATTGTGGTTGTTATAGATGAGTTGGCAGATTTAATGAGTTTAGCCGCAAACGACGTAGAAAGTTTGATTGTCCGCTTGGCACAGAAAGCTCGTGCAACCGGTATTCACTTGGTACTAGCTACACAGCGACCGAGCGTAAACGTTATTACGGGGCTCATTAAGGCCAATGTGCCGGCTCGTATTGCTTTCAGCACGGTTAGCCAGGTGGATTCACGTACCATCATTGATCAAGCCGGGGCTGAAAAGCTACTGGGTAAAGGCGATATGCTGTTCTTGGCGCCGGATTTTGTTAAATCAAGGCGAATTCAGGGTGTGCTGATTGATGAAAAAGAAGTTAAAGGTGTAACTGACTTCTTACGCAATGCTCGCGAACCACAATACAATGAAGAAGTGTTATCGCAGGATGTGCGTCTGGGTGGAGGTAAGGGTAGTTTTGGCGCTGTTGACGATGTTGACGACAGTTTGTTTCTCGATGCGGCCCAATTAGTTATCGAAAGTCGCAAGGCCAGCGCCAGCTTACTACAGCGTCGTTTGAGGGTTGGCTATGCCAGAGCGGCGCGATTGCTCGATATGTTAGAGGAGCGCGGTATTGTCTCGGCTCCGGATGGATCACGTCCACGAGATGTTTTAGCTACAAGCATGAGTGAAGTTATGGGGGAAGATGCGGAACCCCAGACCTAAAAATCAGAATAAAAATATATTCAAACAGCCGCCCAAGGCTCCCAAATTACCAAAAATAACCAGGGAACAAGAGGCGGCTGGTCACTTCTTTACGGGTAGCGTTGGTCAGACTCTGCGCAAACGACGCGAGGAATTTGGCCTTGGGTTTGAATCGATTGCTTCTGAAACGAAAATTCAGCCCAAGTACCTAGAAGCTATCGAAAAAAGCGCATGGAATCAGTTGCCTCATACAGTTCATGCTTTGGGTTTTGTGCGCCAATATGCAAGAGCCCTGGGTTTGGACGCTGAGGTTGCTGCCACCAAGTACTTATTAGAACGGGGCCCGCTGGCTACTGCTCCAAGCAGGGCACCGACAAGACGTGTGCAACGAGCGATTGTTGGTACTCGGGTATTCATAGGGGGCGGAATTGCAATCTTGGTAGTAGGAGTTATTGGATATTTACTAATTCAGTTATCGGTGCTGGCGGCACCGCCAAAACTTGAGGTTACACAGCCACCCGGAGATGTTGAAATTAGGGAAGCCGATTACGAAATAGTAGGTAGTACGACAATCTCGGCTAGCGTGACTGTTAATGGCTCGGCCATTACAGTTGGTGATGACGGTAGCTTCAAAACTAATGTCAGCTTGCAGGACGGTCTAAATACTGTCAGGGTAGAATCTACCAATCGTGCCGGCAAGACCTCTCGCGTCGAGCGCAACATTCTGGTTAAGAACTAGTCTGTTATAATTTGCCAATGAATTGGATTACTGCTAGCTTACTGATGTTCGCATCATCAGTTGCTCTCTATTTGGTGGTTCGGAAAGCGACACTTTTAAAGGTGCCGACGCACATTACCAATTTAGCGATGTTCACAATTCCATTGGTTTTCTTTGTGTTGTTGCATGCTGGCAAAGGGGAATCCTACTCAGTGTCATTCAGTGGAATCGCTATACTTCTGCTTGCCGGTATAATTTTTGCTTTTGGCGGTAACACTGCTTCTTTGCGCGCAATCAAAGAGGCGCCGAATCCGGGTTATAGCCTTGTACTGTCAAAAAGCTATGTTTTGTTTACGACTATAGTTGCTCTAATTATTTTCAATGCCGAACTATCAATACGAAAGGCAATTGGAATTTTAGTTATCGTTGGTTTTTCGGCACTCATTATGGTCGATCCATCTAAGACTAAAAAAATGGCGAAAAAGAATCACTGGCTTGCTCTCTCGATAGGTGCATTTTTTGCCTGGGGTTCATTATCACTCTCCGCTAAGTACCTGTTTAATAATGGCCTTGGTACATATACGTTCTTACTTTATCTTTATCTGGTAGTCACGATATGCATACTAATAAAACTGTTTGTCGATCGGCAGAAACTATATCATATTATGGATCATAAATGGGTACTGTTATTTATTGGAATATTCTCTACGACTTTTAATTTATTTCAGTTTGAGGCAATTAAGTTGGCACCAAATATTGGGTATGTTAATGCAATAAACGCTGGTTCAATCGCGCTTGTGACTGTACTGGCCGTTCTTGTATTTAAAGATGACTTTTCGATTAAGAAATTTATTGGTGTAGTCGGTGTGATCGCCGGTATAATTATGCTACTTGTATAAACGCTTGACCCCCTGTTAGTTAATCAGATACAATTAGTCTCTATTAAATAAACCCTTATCTGCTTGTGGCAAATGGTCTACAGGCAAGCCCAAGGAAAGGAGTTATCTTGACTCAATACGAATTAGCAGTAATTCTGCACCCGGATCTCGAGATAGATCTAGAAAAGCCGCTCAAGAAAATTGAAAAATTCATCACAGAGAGTGATGGCAAAGTTGTCAATCGAGACGACTGGGGTAAACGCAAGCTAGCCTACCCGATTAAAAAACAGGGGTTTGGCTTATATTTTATTTATCTTTTAGATTTGCCACCTTCGGCTGTAAACCGCCTAGAAAAAAATCTTAATATTGCCGACGAAGTTATTCGTCATCTGTTAGTGAAATACGTTGAACCACCGGTACCCGAGGAAAAAGAAGAAAAAGAAGCTGCAAAATCGGATGAGTCAGTAGCTAAATCCGAAAAGAAAGTCGTAAAATCGACCAACCCCGACGTTTCAGTCGGGGCTACGAGCTCTCGCAATAGCGAGGCGCCAGAGAAGAGTACTAAAGCTAAGGAAAAGGGAGAAAAATAATGGCACGTAGCTTTAACCAAGTAATTTTAGTTGGTAATTTAACTCGCGATCCGGAGATGCGAACAATTCCTTCTGGGCAAAGTGTAACTAGTTTCGGGGTAGCCACTAGTCGCTCCTGGAAAAGCCAAGACAGCGATGAGTGGCAAGAACAGACCGAGTTTCACAATGTGGTTGTCTGGGGCCGTCAGGGCGAAACAGCCGCGCAGTATCTGAGCAAGGGGCGAAAAGTGATGATTGTAGGTCGCTTGCAAACCCGCAGTTGGGAAAGCGAAGACGGTAAAAAGAACTATCGTACCGAAATAGTTGCTGAGCAAGTTAATTTTCTTGATGGTCGCGGCAAAGGCGACGGAGATGATGGTGGCTTTAACCAAGAGGCGACAGCAAATAATGATAAGTCCAAGAAACCGGCCAAGAAAGACGAAAAAGTTGAAATCGAAGATCTTGGTGACGACGTAGATTTAAGTGAAATACCATTCTAGTATGAAAATATCAATAATCAAGCACCAAAAAACAAATAATTTCCAAATTCAAAAAATAGAGAATTGCTACATGAATATTGTTTGTAGTTTGGAATTTGATATTTGTAATTTACCAACCGAAGGGAGTTCGTAATGGCAGAAAGAGATGACAACAGACGAGACAACAACAAACGACGACCTAGGGCGCCAGACTTTATAGATTATAAAGACGTAAAAGTACTACAGCGCTATGTAAATATCTATGGTCAAATAGAATCGCGTCGTCGCAGTAATATGAGCGGTAAGCAACAGCATCAGCTAGCCGTGGCTATCAAGCGAGCCCGACACTTGGCTCTCTTGCCATTTGTTGCGGAGTAAATTGTGGCTGATTTAGGCGTGCTCAAGAAAGATGCACTGATACAGATTAACTCACAGCCATATCGGATTTTAGAATCTCAACATTCAAAGCAAGCCAGAGGCAGTGCAGTGGTACGGGTAAAACTTAAAAACCTAATTGATGGCAGTGTTCGGCAAGAAACCTTTCAGGGCAGCGACAAGATTGAATCTGCTAATGTCCAAAAAGTAGATATGCAGTATTTGTATCGAGAAGGTAGCACTCTTCATTTAATGGATACAAATAGCTTTGCACAAGAACAAGTTGAGGCGGCCATGATAGGTGACGCGACAAAGTTCTTAATTGAAGGTATGAATGTGATGGCCCTACATTATAACGGTCGAATTATTGGGCTTGAATTGCCAAAAAAACTGAGTGTAAAAATCGCCAAAACTGAACCGGCTGTTCGTGGTGACACCTCAAAGGCAGCCCTAAAAAAGGCAGAGCTAGAGAACGGTACAATTGTCGACGTACCTCTGTTTATTGGTCCGGGTGTTGTTGTAAAAATTGACACTCGTGATGGAAAATACGTTGAACGTGGATAATGTTCCGGCGGAAGCCGTTAGCAGTACTTATGCCCAGACTTATCCATAAGTTCTGCGAATACATTAATTACTCATTAGCATGAAAAAAGCTCGACTAGATGAGATTGTTTTTAAGCGAGGCTATGCTACCTCCAAAACTCAAGCAGCAGCACTTATTATGGCTGGCAGTGTATTTGTCGAGGGCAAATTACACACTAAACCAGGGCACTCATTGCCAGCGGATGTAGAAATTCACTTAAAAGAGGCCCAACGCTACGTGAGTCGAGCTGCCCTAAAACTGGAAAGCGTAGTACAGAAGCTTTCGTTGCATTTCAAAGACAAGGTAGTTCTAGATATCGGTTCCTCTACCGGTGGCTTTACCGATTACGCCTTGCAACATGGGGCAAAAAAGGTATATGCAATTGATGTAGGAACTAATCAGCTCGACTCTCGCTTGCGTGGAAACGAAAAAATTGACTTGCGCGAGAAGACTGATATTCGAGACGTACACGAACTGCCAGATAAAATCGACATCGCCCTAGCAGATGTGTCTTTTATAAGCTTGCGAAAGATTTTGCCTGGTATTAGGCAGTTGCTAAAGCCAAATGCAATGATTGTCGCCATGGTTAAGCCGCAGTTTGAAGCCGACAGGCAAACGGCCAGTATGCATAAAGGTGTTATTAAGAACAATCGGATAAGGCGAGAAATCTTGAGGCAGTTCGAAGACTGGACGAAAAGCGACTTTATAATTGATGCCAAGGCAGATTCAGCGGTGGCCGGAGCAAAAGGTAATGTTGAGCGATTCTATCTGTTACGAGTAGTAAAAAAGCTTTAATAATTACGCAAATTGGCCTAGTATTAAAACGAATATGCTTAATACCTTACCGACAAATGTAATACCATCCTTCTTAATCGGTTTGTCTAGCGTGTTTTTCGGTATACGGGGATTGTTACACTATCGACGCTTGCGTTCGCCACTTTCGCTTTATTATTCGCTATGTGCCTTATTTGTAGGAATCTCCGCACTATTTTACTCATTGCCATTTGTGTTTACCCAGGCGGATGTACCACTCAAAACGACCACCATTATTGGCGATCTTTTTTACTACGCAACAGCCGTAATGTGCGGAAGAATAATCTGGTATTTGGGATTAAAGAAAAGGGTGGCTTTTGGTTGGGTATTGGCGCCAATACTGGCAATATGTACTTTTTCGCTAATCGTGTTCGTTGTCGATATTCAGCAGCTTACCTACCAGGTGGTAGATGGATTGGCAGATTATCCCATACCCCCGTTCTCTAGCTGGCTAATGGCATTTATTACATTACTAATAATAATTGTAGCTGTTTTGACTATTATTCAAGCCAAAGTCATCGAGGATGCGCGCCAAAGATATAGATTGTATTCGATCGGGATTGCCTTTGGGTTGGGCGGTATATTTGCCATAATTAATTTCTTGTTTTTTCAGGGCAATAACTCTTCACCAATCTCCATTATTGGCTACATTGTTGCAGCATCTATACTGTTTTTTGGGCTGGTTTTTGTAAGTCGGCGTAGTTCGAGATAGACCGAGGATGTTTAATATGCCTTCAAACGTATTACCGCTGTTCTTTCTGGCACTTGGATCTCTAGCGCTTGGATTGCGGGGCATTATGCGTTATCGGTCATTGAAATCACCGTTAATTATGTACTATTCGCTAGCAGCTATACTAATCGGTGCAGCTGCGTTAGTTTACTCGTTGCCATTTACATTTTTCGATGACAGTCGGAGCTTAAAAATTGCTATCACTATAGGCGATGTATTGTACTATGTCGGTATTCTAATGGTGGTCAAAATAATATGGTATTTACGACTCAAGCAAAGAAAGGTGCCGTTTTTAATAGTGGCTGTGCCGGTCGGCCTAGTCGCCGGATTTTCTTTCTTGATTGATCTATTTTATCGCCAAGATCAAATATATGGGGTATTTAACAATGTGGCCACGTACCCAACATCGCCGGTTGCACTCAGCCTGCTGGCGCTACTAAGCTCATCAATTATAATTTGCGGTTTTCTGACAATTACTGAGGGGGTAAAAATCAACGATAAGCGCCAACGCTGGCGTTTATTTAGCATTGGCACAATGATGCTACTTGGCGGAATCGTGGCGGTTAACAACTTTTTATTCCTGCAAGGAACGAATAACAATACGGCATCCTTGGTAGGCTATGCTATGGTTTTCTGGCTATTTTTAAGCGGGCTGTTGTTCGTGCGTAAATCTAAACATTGAACCTGAATTCAACCACGTCGCCCTCGTGCATAATGTAATCTTTGCCTTCGGTTCGGACCTTGCCTTTGCTCCGAGCCTCAGCCAATGAGCCGGCCGATATTAAGTCTTCATAATTCACAATCTCAGCTGCAATAAAACCGCGCTCAAAGTCACCATGAATTACGCCGGCTGCTTGTGGTGCAGTGTCGCCCTTATGAATAGTCCAGGCACGAACTTCTTTCTGACCGGCAGTTAGATATGTTTGTAGGCCAAGTGTTTCATAGGCCACACGTACCAGTTCTTCTAGCCCGGAGTGTTTTAGTCCAAACTCAGCTAGCAATTCTGCACCCTCAGCAGGCTCCATTTGGGCTAGCTCGGCCTCTAGCTTGGCGCAAATAAATGCAGACTTGGCTGGGGCTACCAGCTTAGTTAATTCATCTTGCTTTGCGGTGTCACTCAAACCTTCCTCATCTAGGTTGAAAACATATATAAAGGGCTTAGTTGTCAGTAGGTTTAGCTGGGCTAGTGGGGTGGCATCGAGTTCGGTTTTTGATAGTAATTTACCTTCATCTAAATGCTTTTTGGCTATCTCTAAATGGGCAACTTCCGACTTAATTTTTGGGTCGGCTTTAGCTTGTTTTTGCAACCGCGAAATAGCCGACTCTACCGTTTGAAGGTCGGCGAGGATTAGCTCGGTGTGTATGGTATCGACATCGTCGCTCGGATTTATTTGGTTAGCCACATGAGTCACGTTGTCATCCTCGAAGGCTCGCACCACCTGTACAATAGCGCTGGTCTCCCTGATGTGGGCGAGGAACTGATTGCCCAGGCCTTCGCCTTTGCTGGCCCCAGCCACTAGGCCGGCGATATCCACAAACGTTACCGTTGCTGGAATAATTTTTTCGGTCTGGTACAGATTTGCCAGTTTCTCTAAACGCTCATCCGGCACTGCCACAATGCCGGTATTTGGCTCAATCGTGGCAAAGGGGTAGTTAGCCGCCAGCACGTTATTGCGGGTAAGTGCATTAAAAAGCGTAGATTTCCCTACGTTGGGCAAGCCGACGATACCTAGAGTTAAAGCCATTTATAAATTATAACAGATAGACGGTATTGCAAAAAGAGGAAAAGTATGCTATTATATACACTTAAGGTAGCAAAATAAAAAATGAGTACTATTGAACAACCAAATGCCCCTGAATCATCTGAACCTACAGCAGTCGATCTTGGCAACGCTATTGTTCAAGCCTGGTCCTGGCATACCGATGCGTTAGCACAAACACCAACGCACAATGCTTATAAACTTGTTCTTGATAGCGAGACAGCTGGCTCTCCGGCGACATTAGCGATTGAACCCACAGTTGGCGCAGATGTAGAGAGTGGCTTAGTATTCGTTGAGCGAGCAACGAAGCATCACCCACCAGAGACATTTATGCTAATACGTGATCCGAAGGGAGCAGTTTTGACAAGAGTTGATAAGCGCGGAAAACAACTTAAAATACTACCAACAGCAGATACAGATGTTTCAGAGCTAACACATGCTATTGCCACGGGCACTTTGCACTCGCCACGAAAGCGGTCGGCACAGGCAATCAGTCGGCTACTATTTCACAGCCGGCATTAACGCAAATAGGCTGTTTTCAAGTCGGCGGTTTTGGTAGCGAACTACATAATTTAGTTATTTGTAATTCGTAGTTGGCGATAATGCTTATGGTACAATTACACTAGTAGAATTAGAAAAATGCAACACGATTTGAGCATAAAACAAGTGAGAAATTTTAGTGAAAATATTTAATCAAAGCGTTACTCAAATTGGATTGGATATTGGCACCACGGGTGTGCGGATGGTAGAGCTAGAATTTTCAAAAAACGAAACCAAATTACTGTGTAATGCTAGTCAGACAATTAGCACTAATGTATCTGAGAGTCAGACCGTCGAGGATCACCAGGAGCTGATCGCTACAATAAAGAAACTAATTACGGATTCCGGCGCGACAAGCAGAAGTGCAGTAATTAGCTTGCCGTTATCAAAAACCACATCGACGCTTTTAAAAACGTCAAAAAAGTCCGATGAAGAGCTCAAGCCGTTGGTAAAGAAGCAAGTGGAGCACTTTACCTCGATGCCAATAAATCAGTTGGCTTATGATTGGATTACAACCGATGACAGCATGCCGGATAATCAGATTGAAATATTAACGGTGGCTTGTCCTATTTCATTAGCCCAAAAATATACCGGTTTGGCGTCCAAAGCCGGTCTAAAGGTAATAGCAGTGGAGCCGGGAGGGATTAGTATTGCACGCAATTTAGCTTCAGTAACCAAGCTGGGCAAGGTGATCGTTCACTTGGGTGCGTACTCTACAGATATTGTAATCGTTTATAAGAACACCCCCCGAATCATGCGCTCAATACCGGTTGGTGGCGAGACTATAGTAAACGAGCTAACCAACGAAGCAACGATAGAACTCGGACAGGCTCGACAACTTATTGCCAGCTTTGGGCTTAGCCCGGGCAAGCTAGAAGGGCAACTGCAACGCATAATTAAAGCTTCAATCGATAAGATTATTGATGAAGTAAAGAACACCAAGTTAGTTTTCTTAAATAGATACAAAGATGCTGTAATTGAGCAAATAGTCGTTAGCGGAGGGTCCTCGCAAATTCCGGGCTTACCCAGCTATATTGCAAATCAAATTAGCTTGCCGGTAGAAATCGGGAATTCATGGGTAGGAATATCTTATGACGTTGCCCGGCAAGATAAATTGCTGCAAGAATCTGCCTCTTATTGCGTAGCAGCTGGCTTGGCCCAGCGATCGGTAAGGTTTTGAAAATGTCTAAACAAATAAACCTACTGCCACCAATTGACCAAAAAGAAATAAGCATCGAACATTCTCGTCAATCGTTAAAGGTGCTTCGTGGGTTAACTATCATATTTTTTACGGCTTTACCGCTTCTGCTGTTTTCTATTGTTACCATTCAATCAAGATATATCAGAAGCACCCAAGAACAAATCAATACTAGTCTAAGTGCCATCAAAAAAACACCCGGCCTCGACACAATGTTGACTGTTAAAAATGGTCTGGCAGCACTACCCAAGCTCTACCAGAAGAGAGTGCTGGTGTCCGATATATTTAAAGTACTGCCCGGCGTAAGTTCAACCAGCATCCAGCTCACCGGCCTAACCGTAAATTCAGATGGTACTGTTGTGTTTAGCGGAAGCTCAAATAGCTACAATAGTATTTATAAGTTTTTCGAAGCCCTAAAGCAGTCGGGTAAAAACGCCGACCCAAGCGTTGTTAACAACCCAAATGCCAAAGGCCATTTTAGTAATCTGAAACTTGAGGATGTGGGTGGAATAAGTGGTGGCAGAGTTGCCTTTAAGATAACCGGCAATTACAATCGCCCACCAGTCGAGGTCAAAAATGATTAATAAACTTGCGGGTTTCTTTAAGTCGCGGTTTGCCAATCCGACCAAGGTAACGAAGTCGGCTCAGGTGGCGCTTTTTATCTTGTTTATTTTTTCTAGTATTTGGCTAAGCACTAAGCTTATCGGGGAGATTTCATACAAACAGAAAGTAATAACTCAAAAGCGTTTAGTAAATACTATACTGAAATCAAACATTAGTGCGGTCGAGAAAATAAAGCAGAATTACGCTGTTCTAAAAAAGACCGGCCCAGAACCGAGCAAGGTGCTGATGGCGATACCGGTAGAAGCAAGCTTTGCTAGTTTAGGTAACGAATACGAAGCCATGGCCAGTACGACCGGCGCCAGGCTTAGCAAGGTGGAGCAAATAGGAGAAGCCAAGAAACTTTCGAACGAAGACGCCCAGGATTCGCTCGCACAAGTTTGGGAATACCGCTATAAAATAAAAGCCAAAGGTAATTACCTTAGCCTGCAAAACCTTACTAAAAGTATCGAGACACAATTAAGGCCAACAAAGATCGAATCCGTCAAAATTAGCGGGCTCGAGCCCGACCTGACAATTGAATACATCCTGACAGGATACTACCAGCCGGCAACTATAATAAGCCCCGCTACGGAGCCAATAAGATGAGTATGTTGTCGAGAGACAATCTGGTCAAAATGATAGTAGTTTTAAGTATGGTGGCATACGGCTTTGTTTTTCTTGCTAGCCTCAGGCCGGCTATTCGCAATACCCAAATTGAAATTGCCACTAAACTCGATCCGTCATTCGATGGGCGGGCAAAGTTGATATTACTGGGTCAAGATCCTAATGTGCCGGTCAATACGTACTCGGCGCCCCTGAATTTGAGTACGGGCATTGGCAACGCTACACCGTTTAATGCCGGCGAATAGCGCTATTGCCAAATAAATATTGTGCCAGTCTGTCTGGTTTAAAAATAGTCCAATACGGGAATTTATAATTGTTGCTTAACTAGCCCTTGCTCATAACTAGTCAAAACGCTTATACTTTAAACAGTGAAAATTAATTGCTGCCGCATATGTAAAAGTGCTGAATAATTGTCATGGAGTTATTTAGCCAATAGGCCAAAGCAAAAAGGGTGTGAATGGATAGCCAGCCAAAAATTGAAATCCTACTCGAAGAGGTTGTAAAGCGGAAAGCTTCGGACTTGCACTTACAAGTTGGCTTGCCACCTACTCTTAGAATTGACGGGGCTTTGGTACCGGTAGCGAACCAAGCGCCACTTACAGAAGAAGTAACCGAACAATTAATCTTCTTTATTCTTGACGAAGATCAAAAGCAAATTTTGCTTAAAGATAAAGAATTTGATTTCTCGTTTGCGTTTGGTGATGTAGCCAGGTTTCGAGTTAATGCTTTTCATGAGCGTGGCAATTTGGCTGCAGCGTTGCGCTTAATTCCGAATGAGATACGAACAACCGAGGAACTTGGCCTACCTAAGGCAATTAATAAATTCACCGACTATCCAAGAGGTTTGGTGCTAGTGACCGGCCCTACAGGGTCTGGTAAGTCTACGACGCAGGCAGCTTTGCTCGACATCATTAATACCACTAAGGCCGCGCACATCATAACTATCGAGGATCCGATAGAATATACCCATAAAAGCAAAAAGTCGTTGGTTGTTCAGCGTGAGGTACATTACGATACATACTCATTTGCTGGAGCCTTGCGTTCTTGTTTGCGCGAAGATCCCGATGTTGTGCTGATTGGTGAGATGCGTGATCTCGAAACTATCTCTTCGGCCATTACAATTGCCGAAACCGGCCACTTGGTATTGGCAACATTGCATACAAACTCAGCATCGCAATCGGTAGACCGCATGATTGATGTTTTTCCACCGCACCAACAGCAACAAATACGGGTACAGCTTTCGGTTATCTTGCAGGGTATTTGTTCGCAGCGGCTAGTGCCAACAATTGGTGGTGGTCGCATTCCGGCAGCTGAAATACTGCTAGTTAATTCGGCAGTGCGCAACATTATTCGCGAAGGTAAAACCCACCAACTAGATACTGTTATTCAAACCGGCGCCGATCAGGGTATGCAGTCGATGGACAGGGCTTTGGTGAATCTTATTCATTCCGGCACCATCACCTATGAAGAGGCCAAGAGCTACGCACTTGATATTCATGAACTCGACAGACTAATGCGGGAATAATGAGCTCATTAAACCACAAGCTTAGATAACGTATAGTAATAAATGAACACTTACATTATATGAAACAAACAAAAACACCCTCAGAAAAAAACCAGTCGCTCTATGGGGCACGCGAGCAATATTCACAAGGGAGTCCTATAGCGCCTAAACACTTACAGCTCAATAAAAAGCAAAAGTGGCTAGGTCTGGCTATCGTATTCCTAGGCATTTTGATTATCGGTGTTGGTGGTTTTTATTTATTCAATAGCTACATGTCCAATCGGCAAAATACGGAAATATTCAACAAATTGAGCATAGAAACTGCTAAGCAAGTTGAGGAACGCAAATTCAACTCGGCATTATCGGCTTGGCAAGGCTTCCTTCAGCGTAAGCTCAACCCAGAGCTTAAATGCCAAGCAAGAATTAAGTATGCCGACGTTTTGCTAAAAAGCGGTTCGTATATGAAATCAAATAGTCTCTATCAAAAGATAAAAATTGAATGCCCAAAAACCGATAAATATGCTGTGGCCTTGGGTTTGGCAAAAAGCTATGAAGGGTATGGCGAGATCACAAAAGCAATTGCTAACTACGAAGAGGTGATTGCAATAGAAAAAAACTGGCAATCGAATCCGCCGAAAGACTTTAATCGAGCTAAATCTGAGGAAAACGTAGCCAATTACACTGAAATAATCAAAGTTTTACAGGCTAATCTATGAGACTAACGCGTAAAAAAACCATAATTCAGATATCTGCCGTCTTGGCTTTCTCTATTTTTACTACCGTGCAGTTGCCCCAGCCGGTTGCGGTGAACGCTCAGAATGCACAAGTTGAAAATCCCGGATTAACAGAGGTAGCGTGCACAAACAAAGCCTACTACATTCAGGAAAGTAGTGCCGGCCAGAGTACAATGTCATACCTTGATTTTTCCGCCCCGAACGCCCAAGTGGTACCCATAGGGACAACCAGTAAGGTAATTAACGGCGGGGGCTATAACCCGGCGGATAGGTTTTTTTACGGGGTGAGCCCGAACATCGAAGCCGGCAATGCCGAGAACCGCTCACCCGGCGGTACATTGTACAGGTTTGACGACCAAGGCCACACGATGAGTTTAGGCCAGGTATTGCCAGGTGATATTGATATACCACCAGCACCCGGCCAGCCCATTGTATCGGGCTATATTGCGGGGGATTTTAACCCGGTTGATGGCTATCTGTACGTTTTGCGCTCTGCGACTGACCGTATTTATAAAATTGATGTTTCTCCCGGTCTAGCCCCATCGCAACGGCTAAAAGGAGTAATTTTACAAGGCGTGCAAACTCGAATTGCGGATATTGCCTACAACCCGGTTGATGGCAAGATGTATGGTTTTGATCGCTCATATAGTAATGCAAATTTTGTGCGGTTTAACCCCAACGTACCCAATAATTCATATGTTAATTTAGAGAGAATAAGTGACAATTTTGGAAATCTTGACTTAGCACCACATGGAGCGTCGTGGTTCGATAACACTGGCACGTACCACACCTACCAGAACAGTGCCGGGAATGACCAAAACCCCGGCACGATTTTTAAGGTGCCAAATATAGCTAGCTATAGTAGTACGAACCGCGTACCACGACCGAGTATCTGGAAAACTGCGCCCGCAACACGAGGGAACGATGGATTGGTCTGTGCTAATGCCGCGCCACCACAAACTTGTATTGACCCATCCACCGGAATTGAATGGCCAATCGGAGATCCCCGTTGTAATCCCCAAACCCCCGGGCCGGTGAATTTCAAGCCGTATATTCGTATGTACGGTAACGACGTAATTGCCGGGAGTGCTTTTCGCGAAGATGATGACACCTGTTCGGCTAACCAGAACGCACAAATCAAGGCTTACGCCGGCGCAGAAACCGTTACCGAAAGCGGTCGTCAGAGGCAACTAAACTATGGCGCCTCCGGCCAATTTGGCGTGTTTGAAATCCGGCCGGGTGAAGGCGAGGGTATCGGCGGTATTACCGAATTCTTTAGTAATAACCTGCGCTCAGAAGCATCTGTGCCCCCCGGCAATCTATGGGGCAATACTACGGGCAGATCTAACGACCTGACTTTTGGCAACTGGTGGACAAGAAACGGCCAATCGGGAAACATACTCGGTGGCCGTGTACCAGATTGGGGCGGAGCCAGTGGTATATTACATTGTCTGCCCAACTTCTACAAAGAAGTAGTAGACAAAGGCACCGCGCCTATCAATGGGGA
>CAZBQI010000002.1:0-119856 GCA_964494105.1 uncultured Candidatus Saccharibacteria bacterium
ACAAGCTATACAATAGGAATATTGTGTGAGTAAAATAATTCTTGCTCGGTAATTCCCAGAGAGTCTACAGCTGTATCAGAAATTAATTAACGTAAAACAGATATTTGAATGTTTGTTCTAGTTACTAATAATAGAAAGATACCGTAGAAAGGTCAACTAGACTGACAGAAATTCTTTCGCCTTTTTGTACATTTTTTCGTCAATTACTTTGTTCTTGAGCATTATGTCTACAACTTCACTCATAGTCATAAATGCGTGCGCAGTAACTCCACTTTCAATTAACTTCTCTGGGCCACCTTTGCCATAGTCGATTAAAAAGACCGCATCAGAAACTTTAAAACCATGCCTTTTAAGCACAGGGATAACTTCCATAATTGATGTTCCCTTAGTTACAAGATCCTCAACAACTAGCGCCCTGTCGCCTTTTTCATATTCACCTTCAATTGATTTTTCTAAACCGTAAGCTTTTGCCAAGGCTTCTTTCCGCACAAAACACCAAGGTCTTTCGAGCTCCAAACTTAATGCGCCCGCTATTGGAAGAGCGCCATAAGCAACCCCAATAATTCGATCGTATTCTAGATCTTTAATCATATCTACATAGGCTTTTGTGACTTTTCTCAAGAGTTTGGGGTAACTAACGAATAGTCGCAGATCTAAGTACATTGGGCTAACTATTCCGCTTTTGAATGTAAATTCCCCGAACTTTAAGGCACCAATCTTAGCTAATTCTAGTGCAATTTCTTCTTTCAATTTACTTTTTTCATCCATACTAACCCCTAAACTTATTAAACTCATCACGTAGTTTGGTAGCTTCTTGTTTTGCAGCCTCGGCGAAATCTTCACCGTTAGACGCATATAGAATTTGGCGGGAAGCATTGATTATCAAACCTCTATCTCCACCCAAACCTGCCCTCAGCATTTCTTCTACTCCACCGCCTTGGGCGCCTACACCCGGGACTAGAATAGGCATTTCACTGCCAATGATTTCACGAATTCGTCCGAGCTCCTTAGGGTAAGTTGCTCCTGCCACCATCATGATATTTCCGTTACTATTCCAGTCCTTAACAGCGCTTTCAGTTACGTATTCGTAAAGAGGCCTGCCATCTAGCTCTAAGTTTTGAAACTCATTAGAGCCTGGGTTGGAGGTTTTCACCAAAATAAACATGCCCTTGTCGCTATACTCAAAGAAAGGCTGTAGTGCCTCGCCACCCTGATACGGCTGCAATGTAATGGCGTCTACGCCTAAGTATTCGAATGCGAACTTAGCGTAGTAGTTATTAGTGTTTCCAATGTCGCCACGCTTGTAATCAAGCAGAATAGGAATGTGGGGATGATTTTGCTGTATGTATCTGCAGGCTACCTGCAATTGCTCCATTCCATCGGCTCCATAGGCCTCATAAAAAGCGGAATTCGGTTTATAGCAACAGACAAGATTGGCAGTGGCATCAATAATGGACTTATCAAATTCAAAAAGGGGGTGTTTAGCACTCTTGAACTTAGAGGGCATTTTTTCTAAATCAGGATCAAGCCCCACGCACAGCAGAGAGTTGTTCTTATCTATGGCCTGGTTTAGCTTCTCTAAAAACGTCATAGGTTACGAATAATTGTACACCGTGAGGTGGTATACTAAAAACTAATGAGCACGGTGGCCAAACAACCAATCTATGACCCTGCCAAAACCTTTGACGACAACTTTGACAATGGACCTTTCGGTGCATTTGCCGACAATGAGACGTATGAAAATGAAGGTGAACCAAAACAAAAATTCCTAGGCTACCCGGTCTACCTACCTTTTGGCATTGCAGCAGGATCGCTACCAAACAGTAAGTTTGTTAAAGGAGCTTTTAATAAGGGCTTCGACGTAGTTTGCTACAAGACCCAAAGAAGTACCGAATTCCCAGCAAATGAGGCTCCGAACGTAATCCCTATAGATGTTGACGGAGATGTCACGCTTGAGACTGCAGCGAAAGGCCTCACGATACGCGACAGTTTTAACGAAGATCCGAAAAAACTAACCATCACTAACTCTTTTGGTAATCCATCAAGAGGTCCTGATTTTTGGGTCAAAGACCTGAAAGAAGCACTAGAGGCAGAAGGTAAGGGTCAACTCCTTATAGCTAGTGTTGTCGGCACAATTCAAGACGGTTTTAGTTCGGAAGATTATTATGAGGATTTTGCAAATGCTGCTAAACTCGCTGCCTCGACCGGAGTGAAGGCAATTGAGCTTAACCTTTCTTGCCCAAACGTCGCGAATGAGGGGGTGATCTGCTACAGCCCAGAAGCTGTTATTCCGATTGTTCAAAAAACTCGAGCAGCCATTGGAAATACAAAGCTTTTAGTAAAATTTGGATACTACACAGACAATCAACAGCAACTCCTAGAAGATATGGTTAAAGAGATTGAGTCATATATCGATGCTATCTCAGTCATAAACACTATCCCGGCAGCTGTTTATAAGAAAGATGGTACACAGGCATTGCCAGGCGAGGGCAGACTAAAAAGTGGTCTTTGTGGCGCAGGTATTAAATGGGCTGGGCTAGATATGGTTAAGCGACTTAATAAACTGCGAAAAGATAAGTCCTACTCATTTGAGATTATTGGCGTCGGTGGTGTTATGACGCCAGAGGATTATAACTCTTACCGTGAGCTTGGTGCAGACTGTGTGCAGTCAGTTACAGGCTCTATGTGGAACCCAGATTTAGCCCACGAAATTAAAGCTACTGCCAAATAGAATTACTTTTGCGACATGATTACAGTTTCGACGTCTTCAAGACTGTCTACTAAATAGTCTGGATTTGAAGCCTTTAAAATTTCGAGCGGAACCATTCCAATGGTAACCCCAATTGTCGTAACTCCTGCGGCTTTACCAGAAAATACATCGGCATCACCATCACCCACCATTACTGCTTCATCAGCCGTGAGCGATAACTTTTCTAGTGCTTTCAAGACTGGCTCAGGATGAGGTTTATGCTGCTTTGTAGATCTTGCGTCAATTAAAACATCGACGTGTTTAGATATGCCTGTGTCATCCATTGATTCTTGCGCACTACCAACACGGGAAGTAACAATAGCAATTTTGTAACCTTCCTTTTTGAGTTTATCTAGTAATTGTATGGTTTGCGGAAATGGCCTTACTAAGTGCTTATTGCCAGATTGGAATATTCTGTGCCGTTCCATAAGCCCTTCTGGATCAATACCGGGGGCAAATTCTTCATAGCATTCACTTAATGCTCGCCCCATCATCTTACCCATGATCTTACGGTCTAGCACTACACGGTCATGATGTTTCAAGGTGTGTTCAAAAGCACTAAAAATAAATTCTGAAGTATCTAGTAGAGTGCCGTCGAGATCAAAAAGAACAGCCTTAATGCGTCGGGACAAGTATTTCTCCATCTCCTGATCTCGCCACAACTTCCCCGTTCGCAAGCACTTGCTGCCCTTTTATATAAACATTTTGCACTTTACCAAAAACCTTTCGGCCATTGAATGGTGACCAGCCAGCTTTTGTTCTTAGATTTTCATTCTTAACTTCGTATTCAACTTCTTCAACTTCAATGTAGGTGTCATCCTCTTCTGGAAGACCTAGTATCTCACGTGGCCGATTAGCACATTTACTAATAATCTGTTTGCGTGTTATCTTGCCCTCTCGCTCTGCCTGAAGTAACAGTGGCAAGGATGTCTCGAGTCCCGGCACGCCAAAGACTTCCCGGGCTTGGTTTTTTTCTTCCTTTGTATGCGGAGCATGATCTGACTCTACTACATCGATTGCATCAAGATTGTCCCACAGAAAATCTTGATCAGACTGCGGTTTCAGCGAGGGCATCATAGTTGCGTAGTTACCCATTTCTTTTTTATCGATTTCGCTGAGGAACAAATGATGCGGAGTCACACCACAACTAACCGATACTCCTGCGGCTTTGGCCTTCATGACCGTGGTAAGTTCTGCTTCTGAAGAAATATGGCAAACATGGGCGTGGTGTCCGCTTTTTGCTGTAATAGCCAGGGCGCGCTCTATAATGTCGGCTTCAGTATGTAGCAGAATTGGCTTGTCTTTTGGCCAGTGTTTACAAATTTCCTCCATGGCATCTGGGTTAATGATAAAACCACCAGTTGTCATATTGAGGTATAGTTTTAAACCGAAAACTTGGTCTTTCACTTTTTCAAACTCATCAAAATTATCTCCTAGCGAGCCAAAGTGAAACCCAATATTTGAAACTACTTGAGCCTTAGCGCTAGTGATTTTTCTCTCTAGCCTATTTAGTGTCACAATTGGTTCGGCATTATTGGGCATGTCAAAAACATGGGTGTAACCACCGGCTAATGCCGCTGATGTGCCGGTAAAGAAATCTTCTTTATGCGTTTGGCCTGGATCACGCAAATGAACATGGATATCTACAAGACCAGGTAATCTAGCGAGACTCATGACTAAATCATAAACTATTCGAACTGCATTTACATTAGTAGGATAAATTCTATGCTATAGCATAGAATTTATCCTACTTCTTCTGCTTGGTGATGTTGGGTTCGGCTCCATAGACGGGCATTGCATAGGCGCCTTTCTTAGCTGATTTAAGCGCTTTGATACCACTTTTAATCCACTCGGCACCAGTTGCACCAACAATCGGAACATTTAGGCTGTACGCCAAAGTGTTAGCTACTGTCATACCAATGCGTAACCCCGTGAATGAGCCTGGACCCTGAAATACTACAACCCCGCTGATCTTTGTGTAATCGTTTTGCACGAGTTCTTCTATATGTTCGTTTAACTGCAATGACATTTTGTTTCCTGCCTCCCATATATCTTTGGACTTCAGCTCCAAACTTTCGTAAAGGTAGAGTTCTGCCATCGGGTTGTCTGTTCTTATTGCCAGAATCATTCGAGATCCTTCATGAGTTCCCGGTATTTCCCGCCGGTAGCTTTAAAGGCAAGTATCCTTGACGCTTCGTCGGTTGGCTGGATAGTGATTTCTAATCGCTCGTTTGGCAAAAAATCTTTTACTATATCTCCCCACTCAATCACAACTATGGCTTTCGGATTTGCGAGAACTTCTAAGATGTCGTTTTTCATAAGACCAGGGTCTGTCAACCGATAGAAATCAAAGTGGTGTAGCTCTAAATTATTCCTGCCATGATAGATATTCTTGATTGTAAAACTCGGGCTACTGACTTCATCGGTACTGCCAATACCTTTGGCTAACCCGCGCACGAATTCAGTTTTGCCAGCACCAAGATCGCCAACAAGGTCAACGAGTTCGCCGCCACCTAAGCTACGGCCCAGAGTGCCAGCGATCTCTAAAGTATCGCTCGGCGAGGACGAATTTATTTCTAATATCATAGCGGAATTCATATACGCCATATACTAACGCCACGACCCCAGAAACAGCAACTATCGCCGTAGAAAGGGGCGAAACAGGAACGCTGGCCGGCGCTAGAACTGCTTCTTTTGTTTTTGTTTTTTTCTCTTTCTTGGGTTTGTTTTTTTTGGCTGTCGACTTTTTAGCACTGGCCGCTTTGACCTTGGCTTTTTTAGCCGATTTAGCAGATTCCGTCAGCGTATTAGGTGACCCGGGCGTAGGTGTGCTAGTCCATTGCCAGCTAGCTTCAAATTTTGCCCAAGAATCACCTTCCTCGGCCTCATCATAGCTCTGGCCTTCAGAAACAATATTGCCAGAGCCATCAACCAGCCGTGCATTGCCACCACTGTTACTGAGTGAAATATTACTATCACGAGAATAGAACACAGCGTATTGCCCACTACCAAGAGTAGTAGATGGTAAGGTGAAGTGAGTTTTAAATCCACTGCCCGTCTGGAGTTGGTAATCAGATAATTCTACCGAAAAAGAATTTTGGTTATAGATTTCAATGAATTCATCGTTACTGTCGCTTTGTGGTGAACTTGGATTTATTAGCATTTCATTAATTACAAGGCTCGGGAGTGGGCCAGTATTATTTGGTGTAGATGCACCTTTCCCACCGCCTAGTAAGTTTATTGCTGCCGGAGTTGGGGAGGCAGTCCATTGCCAAATATCATCAATCAATGCCCAGGTTTGTCCAGCTTCGGCACTCTCATAGATTACTAATTCACTTTGAGCCTCATCGTTCGGATCAAATAACTGGGCATTCCCGCCGCTATTTGACAGAGTCAAGCTATAGTCTTTTGAATAAAACACAGCGTATGTGTTTGGCGATAAGATTTGTTGTGGCAAAACAAATGAATATTGTAAGTTTGAACCGGTCTTGACTTTATAACCCCCAATATCAACATCAACCGGATTCGGATTATATAGCTCAATATATTCGTCATTATCGTCTGTTTGGGGTGAAACCGGATCAATCAGTAGTTCGGTGATATCTATAGGTAAAAACTCATCGGGTAGCGGAGTAGGGTCCGGGTCGGGGTTTTCAAATTCAGGAGCTGGTGTGGTTTCTGGATTTGGTAAAGACGCTATGGAAAAATCTGCTGAATTGTCGTCTGTGTCTTGAATTTTGCCATCGTTCCCAAATTTGCGTTGCAAACTCTGATTACTTGCCAGCGTAGGCGCCATATGAGACCCTTCGGCGTCGACGGCACTTCCCCAGCCAAGCTTATCAATTACAACCCCGTTACTATCAACCAGGCGAATATGACCGCTTGAGATAGCCATAAAATCCGCGAATTCTATATTGGCATTGTCTAAATAATCCTTGGAGCTCAGCAAATAGTATCCGCGTGGTTGAATAACGCCACTTAGGCTGATTTTCGTACTCCAGCCAGACTCACTAGCGTCGGACGCGGTTTTGTACTGAATCTTCCAATCGCTCAAATCTTGAGCAGTATTCAAAGGATTATAAAGCTCTATAAATTCTTGCTTGGTACTCGTAGCACCTGTTTGTACTTCGCTGATTACTATGTGGGTTATAGCGGAAGCCAAAATGGGCACAGGAAGCATAGGCACCAATAGCAAAATGATCGAAGCTAACCTAAAAGCGAAAAGTAAATTCCTTGTCATATACTCTAGCGAATTTATCTATTATTTTGATAATGCGCTTATGCTTTTAGAGTGTCAAACCCGAGATAACACTTGAGATAATACTAAGCTAAGCATGATTAAGTCACTAAGGTAAAATCTTCGTCTCTAGCCTTTGATATATCTTCCATTTTCCATAATTTATCGGCAGGTTTGCCTGTTAATAGATTGTTGAAGATGCGTAGGAATCTGGCAACGTTTGCAGTTGTTACAAATTCTCGCTTGTTTAGCTCCTCGGCCGTTTCGATGGTACTGGCAACCATAACCTTGTAGGCCACTTCATCTAGAAGCAGATTAGACATAAACTGCGCACCGCGGGCAAGTTCGGCGTCAAGATTATCGTAATCGAGCACAATGCCTGACTTGCCTTCCACCACCTGCGTTTTAATTCCACCGCGATTTGATACAACAACCGGCTTGCCGTGGACAATAGCATCGCTAACGCGTGTTTCTAGCCCTTCGGCCTCTGATGTTTGCATAAGGATACTGCTACGGCGCATTAGTGCATTCATGGCATCATAATTATGCTTAAGACGCATAATTTTAATCCCATCCATTTCATCGGGGTATTGAGTGCGCCTTAGTTCTAGCATTTGCTCGAACATCGGTCCGCCATCGGGGTCATCAACCGAGCCATTACCCACAATTACCACTTCGGGTAACTCGGCTTCTGATACTCCAGCTTCACGCATTAATCGGCGAGTCTGAACGCCCATTTCCATCGCAATATCCATACGTTTGGATGGGTCAAAGCGAGCAATCAAAGTAATTCGTTTTCGTTTTGGATCGGTGTCTAGCAATGGAATAACATCTTTTTCACCCGCTAATGCTAATTGTCGATTCTTTTCGGCAATCTCACTGTTTATAAAATCAATGCCTGAGTGTATTTCAGCTTCGGTGAGTTCTCGATTAAGATTATCGAATCTTTCGAGGGTGGCCGGACTAAAGTATGTTACGCCATTAAGCTCCCGGTGGATAAAACTTTCTGATGGGTGAGCAATTACAGCATCTGCCAGAACCACGCCACAACCGTAGAGCAGGTAGCTAGCAACTTCGCCTTGCGGAGTTGCTGGATCGGCCATTAATTCACCATCTGTATCAATATGGTTGCGCCAGATTAGTTCTGCCTCCGGATTTGCCGCTTTAAGTCGAGAAATGAGAGGCGCAGGTTGCGGATCATCTATAATTATAAAGTCAGCTGCTCTAATTACTTCTTGCCGTTCAAGCACCGGACCATTATCACCGTCGGCCCACTGCCAGTGAAGAGCTTTGCCTTCATCGGTAATTCTTTCACTTGTAACGCGCTGAGAAATATTGTGCATTTGTTTCGTAAATATAAATGGCTCCTGACCATTTGGCTGAGTGTGCTCCATTACAAACCAATGAGCATCGATACCTAATAGTCGCATTAAATGGACCACCGGCGGTCGCATCATGGCTACACCGCCCCCTTCCATGGTTGGATTTATAAACACAACACCCTTGCCCTCAAGCGGTTTGGCCCATTCTAGCAATTGCTGAAAATCTTCCGGGTTAGTGGTCTTTCTGTAATCTTCAAGTGTTAGGTCACTTTCAACCGAAATCTCGTAAGTTTCAGGGTTGCGCTCTAAGCGAAAAACTTCACCTGACCTGTCGACAGTTTCTTCGCTTTGGTCCAGCCCGCGTAATACTGCCGTCCCGGCCACTTCCTCTAGTAAGCTCCCTATGGTCGTGAGCGATCCTTCTCGAGTAGGTAAGCCTTCAGGAGCTCCCACCCCTAATGAATAAGGAGCTGCTGGTAAGTCTGCTTCCCCTACTCGAACCACTGTATCTGTCATAGCAACAGTACTCTATCATATTGTTTACTAGTTGTCAAGTTTGGTACAGGGTAAATGAGCTTTTTGAAGACATAGGAGAATAATACACGCAAGTCAGGTGCAATCTCTGCTACATTCAACATTCTTTTGTTTTTCCTTTTTTTATTTTTAAATAGATAGTTTAATTTGTTACAACTATATTATATAACCAACTGTCAAACGCCTCACGTTTGCAGATAGAAACTAAGCGAACATTTAGTATTTACGAGTAAAAGCGTTTACAATATGGTTATGTTAATTCAAGCGAATAGTCTGTTAAGTTCAACAATTATTAGCCTGCACACCGGCCAACCAATAGGTCAGATAAGTAAAACTATAATTAATCCGCATAAGCTGGCGATTTTGGGCTTTTACGTGACTTCTCAGTGGACAAAAAATAAAGCACAAGATTTAGTTTTGTTATCTAGGGATATTCGGGATCTTAATCCTAAAAGAGTGATGGTTAACTCGATAGATGAACTGGTAGAGGAAGACGATCTACCGGGAGTCATAGACATTTTGGAAATCAAGTATGAGCTCATCCATAAGAGCGTTCGAACCGAACAAGGAAAACGCCTGGGGAAAGTGGACGACTACGTAATAGATAATAGTGACTTTGAAATCCAAAAGATTTACGTTCGCCAATCGGTATTTAAAAGTGTCAATGAACATAGCTTCATTATTGACCGCTCGCAAATTATTGAGGTCAACGATAAGCAAGTGATAGTGGCCGATGCGGTATCGTCAGAAAGCGTAAAGGCCACTCAGCAACAACCTGCAGTCTAAGTAAAACTCTATGATATAGCATAGAGTTTTACTTAGACTACTCCGCTACTTTCTAATGCTCGTTTGATGAGGTCGTAGCTGTAGCCTTGGCGGGCCAGGTAGGCCAGCAGTTTTTGGTTGTCTTGGTAGCGTTTAGCTTTACGTTTTTTGTGAATTATTGTTTCTATTTGGGAAATTTCTATTTCCTCGCCAATTTCACTAATAACTTGATCAATAACTACATCCGAAATGTGTTTCTTTTTCAGTTCGAAGTGCAGGCGTTTCTTGCTCCGTGGATTTAGTAGCTGGCGTGACTCTATCCAAGAGCGTGCAAATTTATCGTCATCGATGTAGCCTTTTGCTGTAACTTTTTCGATAACTGCAATAATGACAGGCTCGTCGTAGTTTTTGCGCTTTAAGTAATCTTCTATTTCCCATTTACTCCTTGGGCGGAGAGCTAAATAGCGAATTGCCCGGTCGTAAGCCTTGCCTACTAGCGAATCTTGCTTGTATTTTATTAAGTCAGCTTCGGTTACTTCTTGACCCTTATGCAATCCAGATGAAACTAGATCGTCTTCTCCTAGAGAGAACGTGTATTTTTCATCAATAAATATCGAGTAGCGATCTAGTCGCTTTTGCTGTTGCTTAATTGAGGTAATCTTCAAGTCTAAATCTAAACCCTACTTACCCAGTGCGAGCTTACGGACTTTAGCGTCAATTTCTTTGAATACCTTTGGATTGTCTTTTAGGTATTGCTTGGCAGCTTCACGGCCTTGGGCAATCTTTTGACCGTCGTACTCGTACCAGGCACCGCTCTTGACTACAATCTCGTATTTAACAGCCAGGTCGATTAGATCACCACTAGCTGAAATGCCTTCGTCGTGCATGATGTCGAACTCGGCAATGCGGAAGGGCGGAGCGATTTTATTCTTCACCACCTTAACCTTTATATGCGAGCCAACTATCTCTTCACCTTGCTTGATTTGCTGGGTACGGCGAATGTCGAGGCGCACACTACAATAATACTTAAGAGCGTTGCCCCCGGAGGTTGTCTCCGGGTTACCAAACATCACACCAATCTTCATTCGTAATTGGTTAATAAAGATAACTGTAGTTTTAGACTTTGAGATGGCGCCGGTTAGTTTACGCAGTGCCTGGCTCATAAGCCTGGCTTGCAAACCCATGTGGCTATCGCCCATGTCGCCTTCAATTTCGGCGCGTGGAGTAAGGGCTGCGACCGAGTCTACCACCACAATATCGACAGCGTTTGAGCGCACCAGTGTTTCGGTAATTTCCAAGGCCTGTTCGCCATTATCGGGCTGGGAAATCAGAAGATCGTCAAGGTTTACACCAATTAGTTTAGCTCGCTCAGGGTCAAGCGCATGCTCGGCATCAACAAACGCTGCAGTTCCGCCTCGTTTTTGCACTTCGGCAATGGTATGTAGCGCCAATGTAGTTTTACCACTGGCCTCGGGCCCATAGACTTCTACAATTCTACCCTTAGGAATCCCCCCGCCCAGAGCTATATCGAGCGATAAACTCCCGGTTGGCACTGTTTCAATATCAATTTTGTGGCTATCACCAAGCTTCATAATCGAGCCCGAGCCAAATTGTTTTTCTATCTGATCTACCGCAAGCTTTAATGCTTGAATTCGGCCACTTGATGCTTTTGTATCTGCCATGTGGTTTTCCTCCTATTAATGTCCAGTCTACGCCGACAAAACTTGCCGGTAAATCTATTTTCGCTTTTTGTTCGTATAATTACAACCCCAATTAGATGGAAAACACATTTTGCAATAACAACTCGACCATTAAACAGATTAAATATACTATAATAAGCATATGCATTTATCGGATGGGGCGGTACGCGAACTGCTGGTTGGCTCAAAGAAAATAAATAACGCAACGTTAGCAGAGCTAACTAAATTCGCCACTAAACACAAGAAGTCACTGCAAGAGCTAATTCTTGAGCGCAAGCTAATTAGTGAAAAAGACCTCACTAAAGCTTATGCGGCCAGCATAAAATCTGACATGGTAGAGTTAGGGAGCTCAAAACTCGACAAGAAAATTCTAGCGCGTATTCCAGAGCGCATCGCCAAGCAATACCAAGCGGTACTATTCGCCGATGGACCGGACGGTCCAAAACTAGCTATTGCCGATCCCGGCGATTTACAAGCTATAGATTTTTTGCAGAAACTACTAGGCAAAGACGTAAAAATTTACGCTGCAACAGAAACCGACATCAGGCGTGCTCTTGATCAATACGACGGAAATTTAGAACGAGAAATTACCAAAGTCATCCCAAATGACGATAAAAAGAAAGAAGCCAACGTTAGCGCAGAGGATGTTGCAGAAGATTCACCCGTCGCTAAAACTGTCAATTTGTTAATTGAGTACGCGCTCAAAGCAGGCGCTTCGGATATCCACATAGAGCCACGTGAAAACTCCCTTCAAATTCGCTATCGAATTGATGGCATCTTGCACGAAACCAATACTCTGCCTCGAAGCATAATGCCATCATTGATATCACGCATAAAGATCATGGCTAATCTAAAAATTGACGAGCACCGAAAGCCACAAGATGGCCGTATTAAACTGGTTGATAGTCAGCGCACTGTCGCTATTAGAATATCCACCCTACCAACAATGGATGGTGAGAAAATTGTAATGAGGCTTCTTGATGAAACCAGTCGTGCGTTAACCCTCGAGGAATTAGGATTTAACCGCTCCGCGCTATCTAGAATGCAACGGGCAATGGCACAGCCTCACGGCATAATTCTTGTCACCGGCCCTACTGGAGCCGGCAAATCAACTACTCTTTACAGCGTTTTAAGTATGCTCAATACCTCTGAAGTAAATATTTCTACGGTTGAAGATCCGGTTGAGTATCGTATTGCCGGGGTTAATCAAACCCAAGTCAATCCGGCTGCTGGTATGACTTTTGCCAGTGGCCTGCGAGCCCTGCTTCGCCAAGACCCAAACGTCATTATGGTTGGAGAGATTCGCGATAACGAGACGGCTGATTTAGCAATCCAGGCTGCCTTAACTGGCCACTTGGTACTAACGACCCTACACACAAATAATGCAGCTACTACCTTGCCACGTTTACTTGATATGGGAGCCGAGCCTTTTCTTATTGCCTCAACAGTAAGGGCGGTTGTGGGACAGCGCTTAGTCAGAAAACTGTGCGCAAAATGTAAGGTTCAGCACCAGCCAAATGAAACCGAGATAGCCGAATTAAAGCATGAATTTGACCTAGAGTTGGTCCAAAAACAGCTTAGCACCAACAACCAGTCAAATAGCTCAAGTAAACTAAGCATCTGGAAGGCCGGCAAGGGATGTGATGTGTGTGGTGGAACTGCCTACAAAGGCAGGATTGGTATCTACGAGGTATTAGAAGAAGACGAATCACTCAGCAAGTTAATTCTGTCTAATGCGACGAGCTCAGAAATTCAACAGCAAGCCATCGCAAAAGGTATGATAACCATGCAAAATGACGGGCTCATTAAGGCGCTGGAGGGGCTAACTACAGTCGAGGAAATTCTAAGGGTAACCAGAGAATAATGGCAAACTTTAAATACACAGCCCGACTAAAAGACAACCGACTACAGGAAGGGATAGTTTCAGCAGCTACTCGCTCGGAAGCAATTAAGACGCTTCAGGAACGAAATATAACGCCCATTTTGGTTCGTGAAGATAAGCGCCATAAGATTGCTTTGCCTTCATTTTTGCAACTCCAATCCAAAGTGAAAGCACGCGACATGGTTATATTTACCCGTGAGTTGGCAACAATGATTAATGCCGGTGTGCCGATAGCAAAAGCTCTCTCGACATTAAGAATGCAAACCGAGTCAGCAACGCTTAAAAAAGCACTGGTTGATGTAGCCTCGACGGTTGAGAGTGGATCACCCCTCTCCGACTCACTAGAAAAATTCCCAAGGGTTTTTTCTGATGTGTACGTAAACATGGTTCGCGCCGGTGAAGCCGGAGGAATTTTAGATAAGATACTTGATCGGCTAGCAATTCAAGTAGAAAAGGACGCCGCAATTAGAAGCAAGGTGAAGGGCGCTATGATATACCCCTCGGTCATTTTGATTATGACATTCGGCGCTTTCATTTTCCTAATGACCGGTATAGTACCCAAACTAAAGAGCATATTCGATGAATCTGGAGCGCAACTTCCCCTATATACAAAGATAATGTTAAATATCAGTTCGGTCATGCAGAAGCATGGATTGTTGCTTTTACTGCTGTTGGTCGTGGTAATTGTTGCCTTTACCCGCTTTGTCAGGCAACCCAAAGGTAAAATGTTACTCGACACAGCCCTACTAAGGGCTCCAATTTTCGGAAAAATTATTCTTAAGGTCAACATCGCCCAATTTTCACGTACATTTAGCTCTCTCACTTCTGCGGGGGTATCGGTACTAGAAGGACTAAAAGTAACGGCAAAATCACTTAACAACAGTGTCATTCGCGAAGGCATTAATACTGCGGCAAAAAAAGTCCGCAACGGTCAGCCAATCTCTGAAGCACTAGAAGAAATCAATATATTCCCGGCTATCCTTACCCAAATGACAGCCGTCGGAGAAGAAACCGGACAAGTCGACTCAGTTCTTGGGAAAGTTGCCGATTTTTATGAAGAGGAAGTAGATAGAGTTATCTCATCATTGACATCAATTATGGAGCCTTTAATTATTCTGGTACTTGGCGGAATGGTTGGCCTGATCGCAGCCAGTATATTTGGGCCGATTTCTCAGCTGACCAATGTTGTGCAGTAATGAAATTCGTTCATATATAATTTATTGACAGATAATCATAAGCGGTATAATCTTAGAGCATAAATTACTAAATAGGTTTTCTATAAGGAGGAAACTCAAAAATGAATATATCATCTAATCAACGCGGTTTTACGATAGTAGAATTGCTTGTTGTTATAGTAGTTATAGCTATACTTGTAGCTTTAACCTTGCCTAACTTATTCGGCTTACAAAAACGAGCACGTGACGATACACGCAAAAACGATCTAAAGAACTTGCAGCAAGCGCTTGAAACTTATTACAACGATAACAATCGCTACCCTGCAGCTCTTAGTGCTCTAGCAACCCAGTACATCAACAGTGTGCCTAGCGATCCTAAGGGAACTGCATACACTTACACACCCGCTCCAAGTGGCTGTGCGACAACCGGTGGAACAGCTTGTTCTAGCTACACGCTCAGCGCTACACTAGAAAATACTAGTGACCCTGCCGCTGGCTCTGGTGGCGCATACACTGTCAACAGTGTTGCACAATAAGCTAGATTACTAGCAAAACAAATCGGTTGCCCCAAGTACCAAATGGGGCGCCGATTTTTTTATTAAATCAAACAAAATAAATGAAAGCACGCAGACAGCACTTACCAGGCAATCGAATGACCCAGTCAGGCTTTAGCCTGATAGAAATTGTCATTGCAACAACGGTTATCGGCATGATGATAGTTGCCTTTGCCAATATCTTTATCGCTATCGGCAGTATGCAACGAGAAAACGATAATCTATATATAGCAAACAAAGCGGCCGAAGGCGCTATTGAAGGTTTACGCAACAATCACTTTAACTCACTGGTTCCGGATGGGCAGGTAAAAGATTATACCGAGGGCATTCCCGATATGTATCTGCCCGACCCAAAAACAGCCACATTTATCATTACCGAGCCAAGTCCGGGCCTGCGTAAAATTGAAGTTACAGTCAGCTGGAAAGAAGGCGGACGCGACAAACAGCTTAAGCAAACGGCCCTGTTAGGCCAAATTGGAATAGCGCAATGAAACGCACATCAAGCAATGGCTACGCATTGGTTGAGCTGACTATTGCCACGGCCATTATAAGCGCCATCATCATGCTGTTGATGAGTTTTATGTCGGTTAGAATAAGTGATTATGCCGCAAAGAGCGCACGATCCGACATTCAGTTTCAGTCTCAAAAAGCGCTTGATATAATCAGCCGTGACATTAAGCACTCTGCCAGCGTGGACGGGCAAAATCGATGGAGCGATAACTATGCTCCGTCTTCACCAAGTAATAACTATAGTTGGGTTAGTGATTCTGATACCTTGATATTGGCCCATCCCGCTATCAGTAACAGTGGCCAAGTCTTGTTCCAGGACGCCCAAGGTTATGTTAGTTATAAAGATAACTTCATTTACTTCATTAAAGATAACGTCCTGTACAAAAGAATCCTAGCTGCTTCAGTGCCGAATAATCGCGCCATAACCACGTGTCCAAGCGGTACAACCGGCTGCCCCCCCGATATTAAATTGGCTGAGAATGTAGAGTCAATGATAATTGCCTATTATGCTACCGGGGAAGAACAGGGAAGTGATCCGGCCCCATCAAGATCTGTCGATGTTACCCTGAAAGTTAATAAGAAAGTATTTGGCAAGAATATAATTGAGGAGAAGCGTGAGAATACAACATTTCGCAACCAGTAAACAAAAGTTAGCATTCCAACAATCAGGAGTTATACTGCCGGCGGTAGTGCTCGTGATGCTAGCTCTTACTATTAGCACCCTGGCTCTTGCTTCGTTTAGCATTAATCAAATTTCGACAACTAAGCGTCAAACTTATGAAACCGGTGGTTTGCTAGTTGCAGAAGCTGGTGCAGAGCAAACTCTAAGCCAGTTAAACCAACAGAATAATTTTACAGGTTACACTACCGAGCAGGAGCTATTTAACAATGGTAGCCAAGGCAAAGGGGCCTACACTACGACCGTCACAAATGGTACCCTGCAAAATGAAAAAATCATTACTTCTACCGGAAAAATCTATAGACCAAATAGCAATAGCGCCAATATTACCAGAAAGGTACGACTAATTGTGGTTGGAACATCAACTACTAACTATTCAGTACAGACAGGCCCTGGCGGTTTGATCATGAGCAATAGTGCAACAATAGCTAATGGAAACGTATATATTAATGGCTATTTACAAATGAGTAACTCTGCAAGAATTGGTTCTTCCTCGAATCCACTTAAGGTATGGGTTGCGCACAATAACTGTCCTGCAGGTGGGGGGTCAACCTACCCGGCTCAGTGTACTAGTGGCCAGCCAATCACACTAACCAATAGTGCTCAGATATTCGGAGAGGTTCGAGCCACTAATCAAACATCTGGCAATGGCATGAGCAGCCCCGGGTTAATTGCCGGTAGCAGTGCCCCACCTGTGAGTTTGCCAAATTATGACCGTCAGGCTCAGGTAGATGCAGTAGCTAATAATCTTACTGGCGCAGCTGCCAGCTGTAGTAATGGTCAGACACGAACATGGAATGCCAATACAAAAATAACCGGAAATGTAACCATTAGCAATAACTGCCAGGTGACAGTTAATGGCAATGTGTGGATTACGGGTAATTTTAATATTAGTAATAGCGCATCTATCAAAGTCGGTAGTAGTGTTGCCACGGTACCTACGGTAATGATTGATGGGAGTAGCGGTGCCACATTTAGTAATTCGTCATCTGTACTGGCAAATGCTAGCAATATAGGATTTCAATTCATTACCTTTCACAGCACCGCTAGTTGCTCGCCCAATTGCTCTGATGTTACCGGAACCAGCCTCTATAACTCACGCAATCTAACCACCATAAGCATTAGCAACAGTAGCCTGGGTGCAGGTAGCACTTATTACGCTCGCTGGAGCAAAATACAAGTTAATAATGGTGGAGCAGTTGGAGCAATTTTAGGTCAAACCATTCAGCTCTCAAACTCGGGCAATATTTCCTTTGGCACTCAACTTTCATCGGGTACAAGCGTCTGGTCTATTAAAAATTACCAACAGATTTTTGACTGAATCAATCAAGTTCCCTCTGGTATACTAAAGAGATAACGCTAACGGTTAAAAAACAATACAATGAACACTCCACTTTTCTACAAATCTAAGCCGGCATTTGGTATTGATATTGGGCAGGCTTCGATCAAGATAGTTCAAATCAATACCAAATCCAAAGTACCCACAGTGACGGGATATGGATACATCGAATTTGATCCAAGCGCAATTGTTAAAGGAGTAATCGTTAAACCGGAAATTATTAGCTCGGCGATTAGTAAACTGCTTGGTGGCGTTATTGTTGGAAAAATTACAACTGAAAGGGTGTTTGCCTCAGTGCCCATTGCTTATGCCTATACGCGTATTCTTACCCTGCCTGAACTATCAAAAGAAGAACTAACAGAGGCCGTAAAATTAGAAGTTGAGCAATACGTGCCCATCCAAATTGAAGACCTATATATCGAGTACGAACGCGTTAGCTCTTTGCATAACCCAAGTAAACAAGATGTCAAAGCTAACCCCTCATTAGCTAAAGCGAAACCAAGTAAGAAAGAATTACTTGAGAAACAAACGAATCTTATACTGATGGTTGCAACCCCAAAGCGCATTGTTGATTCTTACTTGGAGATATTTAATCAATCTGGTTTTGAAGTAGCTGCGATTGAACCAACAATGTTTGCCAATCATAGGGCTGTGAATCAATTCAGTCCCTCCATAAGTCCAAGAGTAGTAATTGATTTTGGCTCTCACTCAAGTGATTTAGCTATATATGATGGGTTTGTGCGCCTGGTTAATACCGTAGAAACAGGCGGGGCTCATATCACCGAGCAAATAATGAAAACTCTTAATGTAAACCAGGAGCAAGCAAACAAAGTGAAGACGCACTTTGGTATTGCTAAAAGCCGATGGCAAGTCCAACTGGCAAACGGCTTGCAACCAATCCTTAGTGATTTTGCCAATGAAGTGCAAAAAACCATGAGATACTATCACGAACACAGCCCAAAAAACGCCATCCAGGACATTGTCATGGTCGGTGGTGGCGCCAATATGCCTGGTCTAGCAGAATTCTTTACGCATTTAACCGGAGTAAAAGTGATTAATTATAATCCTTGGAAATACTTGCAACTAGAGTCACTACAGCCACCCTACCAAAGCGAAACTACCATCTATGATACGGCAATTGGTTTGGCTCTTAATAGGGATAATAGCACCAATGATTAATCTTTTACCTCAAAAAAATAAAACGCAAATTAGCGCTTCGAAATTAAATGTAACCCTCAGGCACTATATAATAATTGCATTGCTCGTTTTTGGTTTGCTATTTATTCTGATGATGGGTTCCGTCGTGTTCGCCCAGAAACAACTATCCACAATTAAAAGCACTTTTTCAAACAGGCAAGAACAACGCAATCAATACAGTGAAACCGAAACTAAAGTTAAAACGCTCCAGAAAAACATTTCACTTATAGAAAAACTCTTTACAGAAAAAACAGTGTTTTCGAATCTAATTCAAGATATCGCTAAATCTATGCCTAGCGGCTCATACATCAGCAAAGTTTCGTTAACAGGCAACGAGAAGGAGCCAGTAGAATTGCTTATAAATGTAGACTCACCCGAAAAAGCGGGTGTTTTACGTAACGCACTAAACGCCTCTGAGCGAATAAAGAGCGTCGATGTTCAAAGCGTCAGCAAAAACTCGGGCTCAACAGGCTATGTCGTGGAAATTGTTATTGCGTTTGAACCAGGTGCCATACGATGAAACCCAAAGTTTTAACATATATACTAATTCTTATTTTGGTGGCCATACTTGCTATTGGGTTTGGGGGGTTTGTGTACGGACAAAGCATTCTAGATAAAAAGGTCCAAGATATTCAAAAAGTCAGCGCAGATATTAAACTGCAAACTCAAGAATTGGAGCATCTGGCTAAGCTAGAAAAGAACTACCAACTAATTGCTCCGCTTGATAAAAAAGCTCAATCAGTCTTACCTGCACAAAAACAGCAAAGCGAAGTCATAGCCCAAATTTCAACACTGATTAGAAGAAACGGGATGAGCGTGGATGGTCTAACATTTGAAAAAACAGCAGGGCTGCCAAGTGAAAAAAGCCAGACTCAACCAGGACAGGTAGGCGGAATTTTAGTGATGCCAGTAAAGTTCCAGGTCACAGCTACCTACGCTCAAATGATCGGACTACTAGCGAGTTTTGAGCAACAACAAAGATATATGCAAGTAACAAGCCTCGACATTACTCGGCAGGAAGATCGATTACTGGTACTAAATATGAGTGTAAATGTGTTTTTAAAGCCATGATTAATAAGGTAATAAACATTATTATAAAATATAGAATAATTATTTTATGGTCATTTATATTGCTGGTTTTCGGTCTTACACTTTTGAAGTTTAGAGCGATAAGCAATCCAACCCCAGATGATGATTACCTTCAGTCCAAAGAGCAGAGCTACCAGACCGATAAGATTAAAATCAAAGACAGTGTGCGCAAAGAAATTGAGAAACTAGAAGACACTCAGATAAACACAGACCCCGGACAGGTTGGCACAACTGACCCGTTTAATCCCTAGTTGAGAAATATTATATCGCAAATAAATATGCTTATTGGTCTTTAGGGTTTATCGGTTGTCGTTTCGCTGTTGCTAGAAACAACTTCAGGGCTAGACGCATGAGAGAATTTCAGTGAGTGGCGCCGTTCTTCGAAGGCCTCTTTAGTACTTATAATCTGATTACTGATGAAGCTTGGGTTTCTAGCTAATCGAAAAATAAAGTTTTGTTGCTCGCCGGCAGTTTCAACTGTAATTGTTCCGAAATTAAATAAGTTCGAAATAAACCCTGGCTGAGTTACAGTCACATCTTCTATATCATCTAGGCTTAATTGTGACACTTTGGTGGCAAATGGCGTTAATTGCAACCGTTGAATTATGCTCTCTGTGGTCAGTGTAAGAGTGTTGTTTCGGTAAATACTTATTGCCAAATAGGTTATCGTATAAACCAAAATCAAGACGGCGGTTGCAGTTAAGATCAACATTGGCGTGCCAAACTGGCGAAACAACTCCGGATTAAAGCCTAACTGATATAGAAAGTAAACATAGCCCACAAATGCCGCCATCATAAAAATAAAATACGGTAGCATCCCGAAAACGGTTCGACGAACAATAAGCACAACTTCTTCATCAGGGTCAATCTGTAACATTCAATTATTATACACTATTATTCTTATATTTGCAACCTAAAGTAGTCCTGGCTGTTTAGATGATTCATTCTTAAAACCTAAGTGGCGATATGCTTTTTTAGTTACCTTTCTGCCTCGCGGGGTTCTTTCGATTAAGCCAATTTGCATTAAATATGGCTCGTATACATCCTCAATGGTAGAACGCTCTTCAGCTACTAGGGCTGCAATCGTATCTACGCCAACCGGCCCGCCTTTATGTTTTTCGATGATAGACAACAACATACTCCTGTCGCCACTGTCTAGACCAAGCTCATCAATTTCCAAAAGTGCTAAGGCTTTTTTAGCAGCTTCATCGTCAACAGTGCCATTGCCTTCAACTTCTGCCATGTCTCTAACTCTTCGCAATAATCTATTGGCCACTCGGGGAGTAAGCCTCGCACGAGTTGAAATTAATTTTGCGGCAGACTGATTCATCTGCAAATCAAGAATTGAAGCGGATCGTTTAAGAATTTCTAAGATTTCACTATCTTCGTAAAAAGCCAAGCGGTGCACTATTCCAAATCGATCACGCAAAGGTGCCGAAAGTGTGCCCACTCGGGTAGTTGCGCCAATTATTGTAAATTTTGGCAAATCTAGGCGCAATGACCGTGCAGATGGTCCCTTGCCAAGCATTATATCTAGACGAAAATCCTCCATTGCCGGATAAAGTACTTCTTCGACCGTACGCGGAAGGCGGTGTATCTCGTCAATAAATAGAATGTCGCCATCTGAAAGATTGGTTAATAGAGAAGCTAAATCACCGGCACGCTCAATCGCCGGTCCACTGGTTACTTTAAGCTCTACGCCCATCTCATGTGCAATTACACCAGCCAAAGTAGTTTTCCCAAGTCCAGGTGCACCATAAAGTAAAATATGATCTACTGGCTCACCTCGCTTTTTTGCTGCCATAATTGCCAGCTTCAGATTTTTCTTGGTGGTTTCTTGTCCAATATAGCTAGCGAAATCTTTTGGCCTGAGCGTTACCTCTACCAGCTGATCCTCTGGCTCATCGATGGTATCTATAATTCGTTCAATCATTTGCCCAGCTCACGCAGTGCCCACTTAATTCGATCCTCGTCGCTATTAAGTTCGCTGGGCATTTTTGCTATAACCTCATGAGACTGGACGGTAGAATAGCCAAGTTGCGTCAGCGCTTCGTATAATGACGTATTGGATTTACTGCTTAGAATATCGACATTGCTACCTAGCTTATTGCTTAAGTCGACAATAATGCGCTCAGCAACTCGCTTGCCAACACCGGATACGGTTTGAAGTGCTGCGATATTACCAGAGCGTATAACATCACTTAAATTTTCGACACCGGATACTATCGCTAGAGCTACTTTTGGCCCAACACCGTTTACGCTGAGTAGCTGCTCAAACATACCTTTGTTAGCTTTGTCGGTAAAACCATACAAATCATGCGTATCTTCACGTATATGTTCGTATATAAAGTAGTTTTTGGTCTCACCTAGCTTGAGGCCAGTAATCTCGCTAATGGGACAGAATAATTCGTATCCAACCCCGTTAACATCAAGGACTAAACTTGATAAATCAATATTTGCAACTGTACCCGATAAGGTGGCTATCATCTTTCACATTATGAAGTGATTGTAGCGCCGTGACAAATGGCGATGGCAATCGCATCAGCTGCGTCATCAGGTTTTGGTATGCTTTTTAGGTTCAGGATTGTCTTTACCATTTCTTGTACCTGGCGTTTATCGGCCTTGCCATAGCCTGTTATGGCCTGCTTCACCTGTAGCGGCGTGTACTCTGCTAGTTCTAGCCCAAACTGAGCACCGAGTAAAAGGACAACACCGCGCGCATGACTAACAGACATCGCAGTAGTGACGTTCTTAGCGAAATATAACTGCTCGACTGCGATTTGGCTCGGCTTAAATTCTTGGATTAGCGTATTGAGTTCGTTAAATATTGTTAGTAATCGTAAATCTAAGGCTTGTTTGGCTGGAGTACGTATAACACCTGCTCCCAGCAAAATGATTTCGCCCTTTTGTTGATCAATTACGCCAAAACCGGTTATAGCGGTGCCGGGGTCTATACCCAGAATTATCATCTACATACTCTCGATAATTGAGGTATCGATATCGGCGTTATTTGTCGTATTCGATACATCATCGAGTTCTTCGAGAGCATCGATTAGATTTACAATTTTTTGGGCAGTCGATAATTCACCAATCGGCACTGTTGTATTAGGCACAAACGCCAGCTCAGCAGATTCTATTACTTCACCAAGATCTTCGAGTTTTGAGCGTATATTGTTTAGCTGATTGGCTGTTGTATACAGCGTTAGGGTGCCTTCATCCTCTTCGATATCATCAACACCCGCATCAATGGCGTTGAGCATGCTGGTATCTTTATCGCCAGGCTTAAGAACAACTATACCTTTTTTACTAAACTGAAAGGCCACTGCCCCACTTTCGGCCATATTGCCCCCGCCTTTATTAAAGGCGTTGCGTACATCTGAAAGAGTACGATTTTTATTATCAGTTGCGCACTCCACGATAACTGCAACACCGCCCGGCCCATAGCCTTCGTAGACGACTTCTTGAATCTGTGCGCCCCCTAGCTGGCCACTGCCACGCGCTATAGATTTTTCTATATTTACATTTGGCATATTGGCAGCCTTGGCTTTATCTATAGCTAGCCGTAACTTAAAGTTCATTTCTGGGTCAGCACCATCCTTGGCGGCAATCGCGACAGCATTTGCTAGTCGAGTAAACTCAGCCCCACGCTTGGCATCGGCTGCGCCCTTTTTTCTTTTTATAGAATGCCACTTGGAATGACCAGACATCTGATTTACCTCTTATAGAGATTATAACAAATAGTATTTAGTCGGTCTTGCTAGCAAACACTACGGTATTGGCTAAATATTCGCCCGTTGCGCGATTGAATTGACCACCACATGTAATAAGCCTGAGCCCCGCATATTTAGTATTGCCATAGACTTGCTCTGTAGGAAAGTTATCTTGCTGAAACTGTTGCACTCCGTCTACTTTAAATTTCACTATACTTCCGTCGGCACGCGTTACTTCTATATTATCGCCGGCTTTTAATTCTTTGAGCCGATAAAAGATGGCGGGACCTTTGTAGTTATCAACATGCCCCACGATTATACTTGGTCCGGTTTGGCCAGGCGTTGGTGAATACTTATACCACCCAGCTACATCATATGCATCGGGCGTCTCTAACGTGCCATCTGCTTCTGTACCTAGTGTTATTAGATTTGTACTAATTCCAACACCGGGAACGCGCAAGGAAACAGGCTCTGACCTTGAAAGCCCATTAGACGATAAATTACTTGGCGCCTGAATAGCCTGCTTTGGCGCTGGCAAGGATCCGCTAGAGACCACTGGGCGTTGACTATAGAAGCCAAAATATACCGCTCCTAATATCCCAATAACTAGCAACACTGCCGTTAGAAAACTTTGGCTGCTAAACGGCAAAGCAATAGTTACTGGTATTGGTTTACTTTGGTTCTTTTTTTCTGGTAAATAGAAAAGCAGCAGCCAGCCAAAAGCCAGCTGCTGCCCGAAGAAGATAACATCATCAAATGTAAGCTGTAGGTGCAAACGCTTGATGGTTGTCTTCATTCGCTTTGCTCCTCTTATCCGCGTCGTAAACGCATGCGGATCAGACCGTATCCAGCGCTAGCGATAGAACCGCTGAAGCCAAGTAGGCCAAATGCGTTAGCATCTGCAGCGCCACCAGCACCAGCCTTTACTCCACCTTTAGGTACAGCTGCGACTTGTGTAGCAGTAACCGCTGCAGCCTGAGTAACGTTAGTTACGTTATTAACACTGCAGTCAGGGTTAAATGTAACGCTAGCAGATTGGTTGTTACTTTGGTTGTTGCTTTGGTTGTTGCTTTGGTCAACACTTGGTGAATTATCACCTGCGCCATTTTCCTCACCATTGCTTTGACCCAGGTTTCCCCCAAGGTTTAACCCAATGTTACCAGCAGTCTGGTTTACGCTTGTAACAATTACACCACTACAGTTCCCGTTGACACTATAGTTAGTTGTGCTAGACGAACTAGCAGATTGCGCAGCTACCGGAGCTACCAATCCCATGGCCACGATGGCCGTTGCACCGGCTGAGCCAAGTGCGAGTTTAATTTTAGACATTTTGTCCTCCTCCCTTTTCAAGGGTTATTTATTAACAACCTCAATATAGGCTTAATAAAGAGGGGGTGTCAATGCGCTTTTCTTTTATGCTAATGCTTATTTTTAGCTAAGCACAGCCATTATTATCTGACTAATGAAATCTACTCTACACGAAGTCAAAATAATTATTCTTTATGTTTTTATCAAATTTTACTTTTTTTACCTTGATATACATAATAATTTGAACTGAAAATATAATTCCGTACATTGTAATTAACTGCCAAGGCAATAAGACCAACTGCTGACTAGCCCAAGATATCTGCGACAATTTTTCAATGCTGAAGACATTAAAGTGTAGTAGCCAACGCGCCGGCCAACCAATCCAACCTGAATATACCGGGAACAACATTCCACTAAGACCTGCTAGAAAAGTCAGCAACATCGCTAATGGCACAAGTGGCAAAACTATCAAATTAGCAACAAAGGAAATTATTGAAACACGACTAAAAATGAATAGGATGAGTGGAAGTGTCATAATTTGAGCACAAAATGTTTCTATCGTTAGTTGCCACAACGCCCCAGGGCTTTTCTTTGGAAATAGGCGTGCCGAAATAGTGGGCGCCAAAATTAACACCCCATAGAAAGCCAGAAACGATAGATACCAACCAATATCAAACCAAAGGTAGCTGGGATTTAATCCGGCTGTAATAACTGCAGATACTAAAAGCAGAATACTGGCTTTTATAGTTCGGCCATAATACCAGGCAAGCAAGGCAATGGTTGATACTATAGCTGCACGCATTACAGAGGGACTAAGACCTGTCACCGCCAAAAAACTAAAAATCAATGCAAAAGAAATTGCCGTGGCTAAATACTTTGAAGATCTAGAAAATACCCGACGTGCAAATCTTACTAAAATTGTCAGATTGTATCCAGACACCGCAACTATATGCATCAGGCCAGTGATAACTAGTGCATCTTCGAGGCTACTTGGTAATAATGACCTGGTGCCAACTAGCAGACCCAGACCAAGCGAAGCCTGAACTTCGGGCAGAGCATTATATGTTCCAGCTATAAATTTGCTCCTTAATCTCTCAATATATGATTGGTTTCTGGCAACTAGCGAAATTTGCGCATAGTAAATTTGGCCTTGTTGATTGCCAAGTGAGGGTCGCAATCTGCCTTCTACCCTTATTACATCATTGCGATTTATTTTTGTCTTGGGGAAACCGCGCACCTTAATACGTCCCCCGCTGGGCACTTGTTCATTGGGTTTAGAAATATATAAATTAGTTACCCGAAATTCGATTTGCTTTCTATCCGTTATGCTTGCATCTTCGGCAACCGTGCCGACAATCACTACTTTCTTGTTTAACTCACTCATGAGCGGAATGTAAGAAGATACTACACTTTGTCCTCTAGCTAGTCCGATATTTAAGAAAAACAAGGCCAAAACCAGAAAGAGAACCTTTTTGTTCTTAAGGACCGCAATTAATACTATGAAGTTAGCCACTATTAGCTGCCAATTGGTTGCAACCCCGAAGCGTGACGCCCATAGTCCAAGCAGAAAAGTAGCGCAAGCCAATCCTACTAGTCGAGATCTTGTCCAGTTAAATCTTGCAAACGGTGGTTTCATCAAAACTATTTTATCGCTGAGTACAAACTTGGAAAAGCCGATTTCTAGCTATTCTATATGATGCGATAAGCTTTTATATATTTGTAATTGAGATGTATTGAGATGTATTGAGATGTATTTAGATGTATTTAGATGTATTTAGATGTATTTAGATGTATTTAGATGTATTGGCATTTATGGATGCTAGCAACTCTAGTGGATAAGCAATCAGTAAATACAAGTTTACAATAAACCTGCTATAGCAATTTTTTACGCTCATGGGCTGTAGCAATAATTTGTGATGCCTTCAGCTAGAATTTCTTCAGAACTTAATACTCTCTTTCCAAGTACCTCGTAATCTAGTGCTAGTGGCAATTCAGTACAACCCAGAATTATTGCATCTGCTTTTTGGTCAAACATTGAAGACAAAACTTCCACATACTCTTTGCGTGCAGGTATTTCTTTGATGCCCGCAATGACACTTCTTATGACGATGTCACACGTTTCAATTTGGGCTGCATTTGGCTTTATCAGTTCTATACCGCGTTTTTCAAGAGCACTTTCATAAATGCCGGAAGCAAGTAAAACAGGGGTGCCCAGCAGGGCAACTTTTGAATATCCAAGTAGTTTGCATCTTTCTGCAACTAGCTCAACCATCGATAGAAATAGAATAGATACTTCTTTTTCTAGGTCTTGTAATAGAATATGTACCGTATTGCTTCCAATACACATTGCTTTGCATCCGGCACGTTCGAGTCCCTTAGCTGCTTCGATTAGCATTTGTCTCGCTTCTTCTAAATGCTTCTTGCTGGAAATAAAATCAGGCACAGGCACAGAAGCTATCAGCATGTCCGGATAGTCTTCGTTATTAACTGCACCGTGATTCGTTTGAGCCGAAGTTACTATCTTTTGATATAGAAAGGCCGTTGCTTGAGGGCCGACTCCACCGATTATTCCAATTCTTTTCATGTGTTAATTGTATCAAGAAAACAGAGGATAATTAGCTCGATTTTTTGTATAAGTCATTGAAGTGCCCCGCCTGTCTGGCGGACAGGTCGGGCAGACTGGTGGGATAAACGCTTCGCTACTCGCAATGATCGCATGCTCGAAGTAAACTTCTGCGCGTGCTCCCTGTGATCGAACCCGCCCTAGCTGGCGCTGGGTTCTCATCATGTCATTCCAATTCTTTACTCACCTATGGTGAACAAAGAATTGGAGGGCCTGGTGGGATTCGAACCCACGACACGCGGCTTAAAAGGCCGCTGCTCTAACCAACTGAGCTACAGGCCCGTGTCAATATAACAACACTACTATAACAGAGGTAGTTTGGCAATTTATTTCTTACCCTTAAACTTGTCTGCGTTTGCGGCTTTTTTGTGCGCAAAACTATCGATAATAATTACAATGGCCATCGCGACCAATAACCAAACCCGGTAATAGTAGAGTTGCAGAGCAATAAACGAACGTTCTATTAAATATTGCCGCCATTCATCGGGAATGTAGGCAAGAATGTTTGCAAGTAATGAAAGTGTAACAGTAGATACATATGCTACGAATTTGACAGGATTCATCCGCCGCTTATCTGGCGTGTGGTTAATACCAAGAATAATTGTGGGGATTAGTAAAAGTGCGAGCTGCATAAAATTCACAGCATTTAAGCTATTAAACCATTCAAACTTTGGAGCCAAAAATTCGTATAAAGGGGTAGCGACCGTTTGTGCTAACACCAAGCCAACAAACTGGCCAAGGCCAATATATTTTACATGGCTATTCCAGTGCAAAATCAACGCAACCACGCCCATTGTAGAGAGAGTAATAATTATATCGATACTTATTTCAGGAATGCTCATGTAAATACTTTCGCCTTATCTATTTGCTTATGTTTTATTATAGTGTAGCTTCTACTGAAAGCGTAGCATTGAGCCAATGCGTATCTTGTGTGTATCGATATAACCGGCAGGCAATTCGACCACTGAATTTACCGGTATAGAAGAATAGTATACGTTCGGATAAGACGAAGGGCTGATGTTCCTTACCAAACCAACGACTTTTCCGTCTGCAGTAACCCATAATACATCTATCGGAAATCTCATATCTTTCATCCAAATGCCACCGGGAGTTTTCTTCTGAAAACTAAGAATAAACGCTTGCCCGTCAGCTAGGCTATTTCGATCACTTAATCCTTTGGTGCGTTCTTGTTCGTCGTCTGCAATCTGGGCCTGCAGTACCCGACCATCCAACGTTACATTTCTAGTGGGCAGTTGTTGTCTGCGATCTAGCTTACCAAACAGCTGACTTATGGTTAGTACGGCAAAAAATATAATCGTGCAGGCGACAAACAGCCAAACCTGATTGCGTTTATTAGGCGCCAATGCGATCTTGTTTTTGCTTGCGTGAGGCATTTTGTTCTACATGCTTAATGATCTTACTTGCCACATCTTTGCCAGTAGCTTTCTCGATGCCTTCCAGGCTAGGGCTAGAATTTACTTCTATCACCAATGGACCACGCTTAGAACGCAGCATATCCACTCCGGCTATATCAAGACCTAATTTCTTTGCCGCCTTTAGTGCTACCCTCTTTTCGTCATCAGTTAGTACGGCCGATTCGCCCGTACCACCCTGATGTATATTGGCTCTAAAGTCATCATCCAGTCCTTGGCGTTTCATGGCTGCGATTACACGACCACCAACTACAAATGCTCGAATATCAGCACCACCGGCTTCTTCTATGAATTCTTGAATTAAAATCGGCGCCCCTATGCTAAAGAACGCTTGGATCACTGATTTTGCGGCTTTTTTAGTTTCGGCAATAACAACACCCTGGCCATGAGTACTTTTTACCAGTTTTACAATTAGCGGTGCACCACCAACTTGCTCTATAAGATCCTCTACATCGCGAGGCTCACTGGCAAACGCGCTTTTCGGTATATCGATATCATCGCGTGCCAATAGTTGCAAGCTTCGGAGCTTATCTCGAGAACGTACAATGGCAATCGATTTTGCAGTGGTATATGTATGTCCCATCTCAAACTGACGAACCAATGCACTTCCATAGCTAGTATAGCTGGCAGCAATTCGCGGAATAATCGCATCGACACCAGATACAACTTGGCCATTATAATGAACTTGTGGTTTGTTTTGCTCGATTTCCATGTAGCACTGCGAATAGTCCAATACGAGAGCATCATGGCCGGCCTCCTTGGCTGCGTCCCTTAACCGCTGAGTGGAATAGTTGTTTTTTCCTTTTGATAAGATAGCTATTCTCATGTTTCGTTCTCCCTTCTTGGTTGATGATCCAAATCGATAATAAAATGTTTGCGCAGAAAGTGCCTTCCTAGTAACACCGGATTACGCATTTTCGAGCGATCTGCCAGAGAAATATGTACCGAATGAATCTCTCCTAGTAATTTTACCTTAGTTTTAATCACAAAGCGCCATTGCAAATGTCCGCTTGAGCTACGAACCTGTATGCGTTCAAATTTGCGTTTTATAATCTTTTTACCTTTATAGCCGGCAAATCTTGGTGCCAGCGGTACAAAGTGCAGTTCAAGCAATTCGCCACGCTCAACCAGCTCTATCGAGTCACAATGAATAGAACAGTGATATGCGCCGGTATCAACTTTTGCCGGAATATTTGCAAGATCAAACTCAAGCAGGTCTATTGGTGCCGAGCGACCGATAGTTTTTTTCACTTGACTGGACATTATTGTGTTTGCTCCTTTAGTTTATTAACTATTAATTTATGTAGAGCGTCAGTCTTCTCGTCAGTGCCCACCTTGCTCACAATATCGGGGGCAGCATTCACTTCTAGAATATAGTGTTTACCACTATTTTTATCAATTATTACATCTACACCACTAAACTCGCGCCGGTGTAGTTTGCCCGCTCTTATTACATCGTTTCTTATTTGTGCCGAAAAATCTTTAGCATCAACAATTTTTCCCTCGGCACCTGCAGAAGTATTGTTAAGGTGCGTTGAATCATCAAGCCGCGTGCGCTTAATTACCAAAGCGATTTCGCTACCGGCAACCAGAAAACGATAATCACAATCGTTAGCGATATATCCCTGTAGAACGAAGTCTATTTCTGGTCTGGAATTTACAATTTCTGAAGCGCGCTTAGCATTGTTAGCAAGAAAGTTATTGCTACCACGAGTTCCGTTTATGTCTTTAACTACCATGGGGAAGCCAAAATTCTTATCGCTATTGATAAATTTGATCATGTGTTTTGGTGTGGAATAATAAGTATTAGGAACGGGGATGCCAGCTACTGCTAGCTTCACTAAGTCAGTCAGTTTTGTCATTGAGCGCTTGGAGTGTACTTCACTATCAAAAAACTTATTGCCCTTGTACTTTAAATAAAGTGCAGCTGCTGTAGCACGCTCATACTGCCGTTGCCACAGTCGAAAGAACACCAAATCGTAATCTGAAATGTCGCGTTTATTGAGGGGATCGTAAATTGTGAGTATATTATTTCTGATTAAGAATTCAAGTTCCTTGATAGCGCCCTTATAGGCACGATACCCGTGCGTAGAAGATTTTTTACCTACCTGCTCCATTAAATCGTCGTAGTTGGGGCGCAGACGGTTTTTGGCATAACTGAATAAAAATAAGACGTCTTTCATAGCTCTCCTTGCCGTACATAGTAACAGACAGCTAAGTAATTAAGTTTACAATACCATATTATTTAACTTATGTCTACTTAGCTAGCGAGCCCAAAAGCTTTTTTTAGTATTCTTTGAAAACTCTTCTAGTAACTCTTTTTGTTTCTGAGTTAGTTTCTTGGGTATTTTCACTTCTGCTGTAACCAAGTGATCGCCTCGACGACCACCGTGCTGGACTCCATGCCCCGTGAGCTTAAAGACTTGTCCGCTTTGAGTACCGGCGGGAATCTTCATCTTAATGGGCCCGTCGACGGTATCAACCTCAACTTCAGTTCCAAGAACTGCCTCAACCATCTCTACATCAAGATTCGAACATATATTAAAGCCATCGCGGGTAAATTTTGATGATCCACGTACATGCAAATGTATATACAAATCGCCGGTTGCACCTTTGCGAGTCTGTTCGCCTTCGCCACGCAATCGAATAGTATTGCCGTCACTCACACCAGCTGGAACTTGGACATTGATTTCACGGCGGTTTTTTTCGATACCACTACCACCACACTGACTGCAAGGCGTCTCCGGCACGACCCCTTCTCCGCCACAGGTTGTGCATATAGCTGTTTGCTGTATGTTGCCAAGTACTGTTCGCTGAGTTTTTGTGACCGTCCCTCTTCCGTTACAAGTATCACATGCCTTCAATTCACTATCAGGCTCTTTGCGTAAACCCTGGCAACGACTACACGCTTGCTGTAGTTCTAAACTAATTTTCTTTTCGGTCCCAAAAACCGCCTCTTCAAAGCTTAGATTAATGCTGGTTTCTACGTCACGTGGCCTAGTTGCCTGGGCTGTCCTGGAGCCAGCTGCTCCACCAAAGAAACTACCAAATACATCGCCGAGATCACCAAGGTCAAACTCCATACCACCGGCATTAAAGCCACCGAATCCTTCGTAGCCAGCACCAGAACTACTACCTGCTGCTCCACCAAAAGGATTGTGACCAAATTGATCGTACTGCTGTTTCTTGGCGGGATCCTTTAAGGTTTCATATGCTTCGTTAGCTTCTTTAAATTTCTCGCTGTCTCCACCTTTGTCGGGGTGGTGCTCGAGGGCGAGTTTGCGATAGGCTTTTTTGATATCATCGGCTGAAGCAGATTTATCAACACCAAGTATTTCGTAGTAGTCTCGCTTAGACATCGCTTAAACCACCAATGTCTTAAAGTAATCAATAAAGCGCAAAACAATAAGTGCCATGACTAATACATACCAACCAATTAGAAAATCCAGGTGATGTTTTTGAACAAATTCGAATAGCTTATTACCTTGTTTTACGTGCAAGTTCTTATGGCGATAATTGTACAAACTGGTATGTAAAAACAATGCAGACACCACTATCCATGCCAATATACAGTACAAACAAAGTGAACCTAAAACATACAGGCTCTGGCCAATTAGCCACAGCACAAACACCATTCCCAGCGTTGTTCCTAGCTGCAAACCTAGCCAGAACCAGCGTTTAAATGTTGCTCCGGCTAGAATGGCTACACCAATTGTAATAAGCACACTAAAAGCAGCAATACCTATAAGTGGGTTAGGAAAGCCAAAAGCACTGGCTTGATCTGAATTTATAATGGGACCACAACTTAAGATCGGATTGAGGCTACAGCTTAGCTGATGAGCAGGATCTTTGAGTAAGGCTATTTTCTCGAGCGTAAGCGTGAAGCTGGCAAATAAGCCAAGCGCTCCACCGACAATTAATGTCCACGGTAATACTTTATCTAGTTTGCTTATCTTGTTTATTATCATATTAATATTCTAGACTAAATATAGCTTTTCGTTTAAGTTTGGATAGGGTGGCATCGCTCTAGCCAAAATCATATCTCTAAGCTGGCAATAAAAATTATCTGCCTCATCTGAACTTATTGTATCGTTGTGATTATTCTTAGATGAAACGATCGCGTTAAAGAACCATTCACAACTGTACCTGTCATCCGACCGACCATAGCGGTATATGGTAGATGCTAGTTGGGCTAACATTTTTCTATCTGTCAAACTTGGCATCGAAGCATTAACAGTATTCCGCCATGCCAAAAAAGCATTATAAATAACAGAGTTTGCTTGGCTCATTTTTTCATTTTTCCTTTTCATTTTTAGAAGTCTGGTCATTGCTTTTTCTCCTTAGAAGCAAGCCACTTACAGTCCCGCCCGCCAGACCAGCGAGAATAGGTATTACTAACAGAGGAACTATTAACCAAACCCAGCTCAAACCTATAAATGTTATAAAAACTGCAGTAAGAAGCGCACTCCAATTTAATAGTTTATTGAGGACATCCTTTCGGTTATCAAATATGGCCATTACGGCCAGTTGACCTAGCCATAGAAATGTAAAAAATACTAAGTTTGATACCATATTGACTATTCTTTCTTATCTTCGTCCTTTTTATCATCCACGACTTCGCCTTCAACCGGCTCAGCTTTTTTATCGGCTCCTTCGACTTCAGTATCAGCTTTTGCGGCTTCAGCTTCAGCTTCTTTTTGGACATTCTCGTGCAACTTAGTGCCAACCGGTTGAACTTTTTCTAGCAGTTCCTTGGCAGCAGATTCGAGCTCTTCTTTGCTATCACTTTCAATTTTATCCTTGGCAGCTTTTACCGCCTCTTCAACGGTTTTCTTGTCTTCTTCCGAGATCTTCTTGTCGTTTTCTTTAAGCATTTTTTCTGAAGTGTAAATAGCACTGTCAAGCGCATTCCGACTTTCTACCAGTTCACGCTTTTTGCGATCTTCATCAGCGTGTGCTTCGGCTTCTTTTTGCATCTTTTCAACTTCTTCTTTATCTAAGTTTCCGCTGTTCTGAATAGTTATAGATTGCTCCTTGCCACTAGCTTTGTCTTTGGCGCTAACGTTCAGTATTCCATTAGCATCTAGGTTGAAAGTAACTTCTACCTGTGGAATACCACGTGGAGCCGGAGGAATACCATCTAGTATAAAGCGACCTAAGCTTTTGTTATCGACAGCCATTTCGCGCTCACCTTGCAAGACATTAATTTCAACACTAGGCTGGTTGTCGCTAGCTGTAGAAAAGATTTGATTCTTGCTAGTTGGAACGGTGGTGTTTTTGTCTACTAACTTCGTAGCAATTCCACCCTCAGTTTCAAGCCCTAGACTCAGTGGCGTCACGTCTAGCAACAAAACATCTTTTACGTCACCGGCCAGTACTCCACCCTGAATAGCAGCACCCACGGCCACTACTTCGTCTGGGTTGACTCCCTTCATCGGCTCTTTGCCAAAAATCTCTTTTACCTTGGCTTGAACAGCTGGCATGCGGGTCATGCCACCGACTAAAATAACTTCGTTTATGTCTTTGGTTTCAAGCTTGGCGTCTTTAAGAGCTTCTCGGCATGGACGTTCGGTTTTTGCGATTATTTCACCTACCAAGTCTTCGAGCTTGGCGCGTGTCAATTTGTACTCGAAGTGCTTTGGCCCTTCGGCGTCAGCAGTAATAAACGGTAAGTTAATATCTGTTTCAGTAGTAGTAGAGAGCTCAACCTTGGCTTTCTCGGCAGCTTCTTTTAGGCGTTGCAAGGCAGCTTTATCTTTGGTTAAGTCAATGCCTTGTTCTTTTTTAAATTCTTCTACTAGATGATTCACAATCACCATGTCAAAATCTTCCCCGCCAAGGTGAGTGTCGCCATTGGTACTTTTTACTTCAAACACACCATCGCCAAGTTCTAGAATGGAAACATCAAATGTACCGCCACCAAGGTCAAAAACCGCAATCTTTTCCTCTTTCTTTTTGTCTAATCCATAGGCGAGGGCAGCAGCAGTTGGCTCGTTGATAATTCGTTTTACTTCTAAGCCAGCAATTTTGCCAGCGTCTTTAGTAGCCTGGCGCTGAGAATCATCAAAGTAGGCAGGTACGGTAATGACTGCTTCGGTAATCTTCTCGTTCAAATACTTTTCAGCATCGGCTTTGAGCTTGGAAAGAATCATGGCGCTAATTTCCTCTGGACTATGCTCTTTATCAGCCATTGCTACTTTTACACCAGTTCCAGCTTCGACAATTTTATATGGCATCAGGTCGATATCTCGCTGAACTTCTTTATCCTTAAACTTACGACCAATCAAGCGCTTAACACCAAAGATTGTGTTGACGCCATTAACAACGGCTTGACGCTTGGCAACCTGACCAACCAGTCTTTCGCCGTTTTTATTAACAGCAACCACGCTAGGTGTAGTACGCCCACCTTCTTCATTTGTAATTATTGTGCCTTGCCCACCTTCCATTACAGCCATTGCTGAGTTGGTTGTTCCAAGATCGATTCCTAAGATTTTACCCATTGTTATTTCTCCTTCTTTACTTTAACTATTGAATGTCTTATTACTCTATTTCCTAGTTTGTAGCCTGCTTGTAACTCTTCGGCTACAATTTCTTCGCCCGCTGACGAATCGCCTTCACCATCTTCGTAGCCAACTGCCTCATGTAGCTCTGGGTCAAACGACTCGCCAACAGCATTAATCTTACTTAAACCAAGCTCTGCCAAGATGCCATCTACCTGCTTAGCAACTTGTTCTACTCCATTGGCCCAATCGTTATCTTTCAAATCCTCTGGGCGGTGATGTAAGGCACGTTCGATATTATCGATAAGTGGCAAGATATGCAGAATTACCGTTTCTTTGGCCATTTCCATAATGCCAGATTTTTCTTCGTCACTGCGACGCTTAAAATTCACAAAATCGGCATGGACCCGCTGTAAATCGGCAGTAAGTTCGCCAACTTGGTTTTCTAGTCTATCTAGCTTCTTTTCGGTTTTTGCTGGTTTGTCTTTAGGCATTTAGAACCTCCTCTAATCTACTACCTACGTGCTCAACTAAGTTCATTACTTTCGGGTAGCTTTGGCGGGTTGGGCCAACTACGCCGACATAGCTGTAGTCACTATACGGTGAGGCAAAGCGGGAAATTATTAACGCACAACCACTAGCCTTACCCATTGGGTTTTCGTTACCAATGTAAACATTGACGCGTCCACTTGGGCTTATTTCGCGCAACCACGGCTCTAGGTTATCGAGTAAACTCGCTACTTCTTGAATTCGGCGCTGATTCTCGAATTCAGGCTGGGCGAATAAATGTGCCAGCCCACTCATATATAAGCTGTTGCCAATTGTGCCTACCGCCAAATTATTGGTAACTTCTACCAGGGTATCTACCGCTGATTTGACAGCTTGTGCCGGTTCGCCCGCGGCGTCAATTCGACTATCTATAGCTCTTGATTGGCGTGAAGCTTTTACCGCCTGTAATTTGGCACGCGTTTCTTGCTTGATGTGATCGACATACCAGCGATAACCTTTATCTGTAGGAATTCTCCCGGCACTAGTGTGCGGCTGCCCAATAAAACCAAAATGCTCAAGCGTAGCCATCTCGGCTCGAATTGTTGCCGGCGAATAATCAAATTCTTGACTCAAGCCAAGCGAACCAACCGGATTGGCCGTCTGCACATAGCTATCAACTATAGCGTGTAGTATTTCTGCTTGGCGTGGAGACATCATACCTCTTTAAGCGCTGGCACTCTTAGCTATTTATTGCCAACGTATGAGCTTATGATAAATAATTAGCACTCTCGTGTCAAGAGTGCTAACATTACATCTCCCTCTGTTATCTGTTAAAATATTAAAAATCTATGAGCACACCAAGTTTAGAAGTAAAAAAGCTAGCTAAAGAATACTCCAAATATCGAGCCGTCGATGGCATTAGCTTTCAAGTACAACCCGGCGAAGTGCTAGGGCTTTTGGGTCCAAACGGAGCCGGCAAAAGTACCACGATCCAGATGCTCTTGGGTATCACCACGCCTACTTCAGGTGTGATTAGCTATTTTGGATACGACATGAGAACCAATCGTCAGGCTTGCCTACAACGAATTAATTACGTATCAGCGTACAATACACTGCAATACCGCATTACTGTGTGGGAAAACCTAAGTGTATTTGCCGGGCTTTATTCTGTTATCAAGCCAAAAGATAAAATAAATGATTTGCTCAAGACTTTTAATATTGAGCACTTAAGAGATCAGAAATACATTAACCTTTCTTCGGGTGAGCGAACAAGGGTAAACCTAGCCAAAGCCCTAATAAACGATCCGGAGATAATTCTAATGGATGAACCAACAGCTTCTCTTGATCCTGACATAGCCGACAAAACCCTGAGTATTATCGAAGACCTGCGCACCAATCGAAACACTTCGATTCTTTTTACGAGCCACAATATGGACGAAGTAACTCGCATTTGCGACAAAGTGATTATTTTGGACCACGGCAAGATCGTCAAGCAAGATGATCCACTCACCCTAACCAAAGAACTGGGTACTGCAAATTTGCATTTAGTTTTTGAAGGCGACAAAGATAAACTAATTGGCTTTCTAAAATCAAAAAGTAAAAAGCCGACCTTTACTCACGACTATAGCGTTACTTTTCCGGTTCGCGAGCGTGAAGCAGCCGTATATATCCAGGCAATCTCGTCTCTCGGCATCAAAATTCTTGATTTGGATCTTAAAAAGCCGGATCTAGAAGACGTTTTTCTAAATATTGCCAGGAGGCAAAAATGAGTCCTCGACGCATGTGGTCTGTTTTCAAGCAAGAGGTTTTTATCTCGAAGCGGTCGCTTGAAGTAGTGATGGATCTGCTGTTTTATTCGCTCTTTTCCCTACTACTTTTTGGCTTTATATCGCTATTTTTAGCTGGTCAATCAGACGGTGCTGTTGCCAAAGTAGTAATCCTAGGATTACTACTTTGGGAGGTAATTCGACTAACCCAATACACGGTTAGCGTTGGCAGTATGTGGAATGTGTGGTCGCGCAACCTGACCAATATGTTTGTGGCACCAGTTTCAACGCCGGAATACATGGGTGCACAAATGATTTCGGCAGCCGTGAAGACAGCCTTTATCTTTACTTTTTTGAGCATAATTGCGAATTACGCCTTTAACTTTAACATCCTGAGCATTGGCTTTCTTAATCTCACAATTATCTTTGTAAATATGATTGTGTTTGCTTGGGCTCTCGGCCTCGTTCTGCTTGGCTTTGTGTTCCGCTATGGTACGCGCATTCAAGCACTTGCCTGGGGTACTGTCTTTTTGTTTCAGCCACTTTGCGCGGCTTTTTTTCCGGTTTCGGTACTTCCCATTGGCATAAGGCAAATTGCATACAGCATACCGGCAACCTATTTTTTTGAGCTCGGACGATGGGGCCTTGCTTACCACACTACCAACTGGACACTTGTTGGCATTGGAGTAGTTTTGAATATCGTATTTTTTGCCATGGCGATTTTTGTTTTTGGTAAATTATTTGCAAAATCACGCGCAACGGGGCAATTCGCCCGTAACGACACCTAAAACCTAATAGCCTTCCTCTTAATTTAGTCGGCTTAGTAGAGCTTTGGCCACTTCTATGCCCATTTTTTGGTGCTTTTCGCTGCGCTCGCCACCGCTTGCAATTTTATCAACTGCCTTAACGGCGCTCTCTAGGTCATCATTAATGACAAACTGGTAATAATCCTTTTTTAACGCTGTATCAATTTCCATGGCTGCACTTTGGTATCTATTAGTTAATTCATCTGCGTGCAATCGTCCACGATCGTTTAGTCTGCGTTCCCATTCTTCAAAACTTGGAGGTAGCACAAAAACTGGAGTGGTATTGGGCTTGAGCACCATATACTCTTCCACCCCTTGGACCTCAATGTCTGTAGTAGCGATTTTATTCTCAGCAGAGGCTTTCATAATTTCTTTTACACTCGTACCCGAAAACTGCTGATTATGGATAAATTTGCACTCTACAAATTCACCGTTCTTCAGCATGCGCAGCAAGTTTTCGTTCGTAATGAAAAAGTATTCAACCCCATTTTGTTCGGGCATACCATTATTGGCTCTCGGTGGGCGCGTAGTATGAGAAACAATAAAGTAATACTTGTTTGTCTTGAGTAGTTCTTGAATTATTCTTTGCTTGCCAGCACCCGTCATTCCAACTAGTAACAGCACTTGTGCCTTGGCTAAAATATCACGCGTTTCATCACTTGGATGATACTTATCCAGTACATCTTTAATTTCTGCAACTAATTGTTCGTCGTCCATCATCTGATTATGCCCTATATGCTAGTCCTTTTTCAAAAGCACCATGAATGCTTCTGGCGGAATCTCTACTTTGCCAATTTTCTTTAATCGCTTCTTGCCCTTTTTTTGCTTATCGAGTAGCTTATTTTTACGAGATACGTCACCGCCATATAATTTAGCTGTTACGTTTTTGCCAAGTGCACGAATATCCTCTCGGGCAATAATTTTGCCACCAATCGCCGCCTGTAAGCTTACTTCGTATAGCTGTCGCGGAATAACATCCTTAAGCTTTGTGAGCGTCGCCCGACCCCGGCGCTCGGCTTCCGTCCGATGAATAATCTGACTAAGGCTATCGACAACCTCACCACCAACCAGTATGTCTAGCCTGATCAAGTTTTCGGCACGATAGCCACTAATGTCGTAGCTAAAGGAGCCATACCCGCTAGTAGAGCTCTTTAAGTTATCATAAAAATCTGTCAAAACATTGGCCAGCGGTGCTTCGAAAGAAATTAGTGCAGTAGACTCATCAAGATAGCTCAAATTATTTTGATGTCCACGTACATCATTTATTAGTCCTAGCACATTTCCGCTAAATTCCTTCGGCACGATTATTTCGCCTTTTATCCAGGGTTCTTTGATCTCAGTTATACGACTAACATCCGGCAACTCACTGGCTGCGCGAATGTCTAGCTGTCCACCATTGCTAACCAAAACCTTATAGTCTGTCGAAGGATTAGTAACAATAAGCTCAAGACCAAATTCACGCTCTAAGCGCTCTTTGACTATGTCGAGGTGCAATAGTCCTAAGAATCCAATCCTGAAGCCAAAACCGAGTACAGATGAGCTTTCCGGCGAATATTGCAATGAGGCATCATTAAGCTTTAGCTTTTCTATAGCTTCTTTAAGCTGTTGGTGTTGCTCGCCGGTACTGGGGAAGAACCCGGCATATACGAATGGATGAATCGCGCTATAACCCGGCAAGGGCATCGTCGCCGGACTAGAACGTAGCGTAAGTGTATCTCCGACTCTAGCCTCTGTAACGGACTTAAAATTGCTGACTACATACCCAATTTCCCCTGTCAAAAGTTCCTTTTCTGCAATTTGCTGAGGGTGAAAAATTCCTACTTCAATCGCCTCGCCAGTTGTTTTTGCGCCCATCATGGTAACGGAGTTCGCTGTACTTAACTTTCCATCCACGATGCGTACGTATAAAATCACTCCTCGGTATTCGTCGTAGATAGAATCAAACACCAGTGCTCGCAAGTTACTGTTTTGCTCACCTTTTGGTTGCGGGATATCTGCGATAAGCCGCTTCAAAATTTCCTCAACCCCTTGACCGGTCTTGGCAGAAATCGCTATTACCTCCTCTGTCTTGCAGCCAAGTAGGTTTACTAAATCTGCAGTTACCCGCTCAGGCTCAGCCGCAGGTAGGTCGATCTTATTGATGACAGGTATAATTTCCAAACCCGCCTCAATAGCCAAGTATACGTTGGCTAGTGTTTGCGCCTGTATTCCTTGAGCAGCGTCAACTACCAAAATCGCCCCTTCGCAAGCTGCCAACGAACGCGAAACCTCGTAGCTAAAATCTACATGCCCAGGTGTATCAATTAAGTTAAGTTGGTAACCGTGCCAAAACATGCGAACCGGCTGAAGCTTTATCGTAATTCCGCGCTCTCTCTCTAGATCCATCGAATCCAATAGTTGGGCTTTCATTTCACGCTTACTTACCGTGCCGGTAGTCTCTAGTAAGCGATCAGCTAGCGTTGATTTGCCATGATCTATATGGGCTATTATGCAAAAATTGCGAATTTTATTTAATGAATCAGACATAACAGCTAAAATTTATCAGCACGAAATATAGCTTTGTGCACTTTGTCGGTAACCATTCGTGCCTCCGGCAGCTTAAGGACTATACTTATTCCCAAGTATGAAATTCCGGCAATCAAACATACGGTGAGGAATTTTGGTGCCAATATCCAGAATCCTTGATCGCCAGCAAACAGCGGTAAAATACGCGACACCCCTACGTATGTAACTGCTGTCATAAAAACGGTCCCCAAGATAATTTTTACGATATGGATAAACAGCTTCTTGTTAATAAAAAACGCATTATATTTGCGCAGCAAAACTAATAATGCGATAGCTTCAAAGGCTGCGACCGCGCTTTGTGCCATTGCCAAGCCTTCTACCTGGAAACGTCGGACTAGAACGATAGCCAAAATAACATTAAGAGTAATTGTTGCCAGACTAACGAGAAGTGGAGTCTTTGTGTCCTGATAAGCATAGAATACCCTAGAGACAGACCGAATTAGCGACTGAAAGATAATTGCGACAGCAAACCAACCTAGCACCGCAGCGGTGGTAGGATCTCCAAATCCCAGTACTAAACGTACAATGTAGCCCCGCAAAATTAAGGTTAGCGCAGCTACAGGTATTACCATCCAAAGCAGCGCCTCGACTGTCTTGCGCATCTGAGATTTGAGTCCACTGGTATTGGAACTTGCCGCTTGGTGAGAAATTGTTGGGAACACTGCCGTTGCTATGGCCGTGCCAATTAGTGCGATTGGTACATTTTTTATGTTAAAGCCATACTGATAGGCGGTTATGCTGCCAACAGCTAAGCCAGAGGCAATCGCTCGCTCAATAACTGCAGTCAAATAAATAATTCCTTCGTTTAGAGAACGCGGAACTATTAAAACTAAAACTTTGCGAAACCCTTTATTCTTCCAAAATATCTTTGGTTCATACTTAAATCCTAAGCCAACCAGCCCTAGGCTCTGAACAATCAACTGCAAACCAGCACCCGCCAATACGCCAACGGCCACACCAGTTATGCCATAGATAGGGGTCAACACAACAATGCCAAAAATTATTCCAAGGTTATAGATTACCGGTGCCAACGCATAGAAAAAGAATCGGCCAAAGGTTTGCTGCATACTGGCAAAAACAGTTGAAAGCGAAAATAGAAACGGATTCAGCGCAATAATTCGCGTGAGCTCAACGGCAGTATCATGACGAGCAGCATCGAATGCTGGTGCGACCACGTAAATTAATTGATCCGCAAATACAAAAATTAGAACACTGCCAATAAGTGTAATTATCCCCAAAAAATTAAAGATGCTAGAGGCCAGTTCCCAAGCGGACTTTTTATTGTGATGAACTAACCGCTCGGTAAAAACCGGGATAAAAGTAACACTCAGAGCTCCAGAAACAAGCAAGTAAAACATAAGGTCCGGCATAGAAAAAGCAGCAAAGTAAGCATCTAGAGTACCACCAATACCAAATTGGGCAGCCAGCAGTCGATCCCTTAGTAAGCCGAGTATAGCGCTGGCAAAATATGATGCCGCCAATAGCGCCGCAGCGTTGCCAACTGTTATTTTGGCATTGGCTCGGGTGATAATGTTTTTCATCTTATAGGTATTATACAGAGACTGCACTCGGGGTGATACTATAAAAGTATGATTACTCATCAAGGATTCAGGCTTAACTACTGTCCAAGCTGTAAGGCTAAGCTTCAATTAGGACCTATTCGCGATAGTGTCGAATGCCCAATCGAAAATAAAATACTTTTTATCAACCCTGCGCCATGCATCAATGTATACATAATGAAGAATAAGCATGTTTTGCTTGGGAAAAGGGCTATCGACCCGTTTAAAGGCTCTATTGATGTTATTGGTGGCTTTGTTGACAGAAATGAAAGCGTAGAAGAGACTGTTAGGCGCGAAGCCCTAGAAGAAACCGGTTTAAGCATAGAAATCACAAAATACCTGGGTAGTGCTTACGATACCTATGGTCAAGCTGATAAACCGCTTGTTTGCATGGCGTTTGTGGCTAGGGTGTTAAATGCCAGCGAAGAACCCAAGGCAAACGATGATGTTGCGGATCTTTTCTGGCATCCTCTTAAGGCAGAAATGCCAAAGTTTGAATTTACCAGCGCCAAATTTTTTTACAAATTGCTACAGGCAGAATTAGCTAGCTGATAAACTTGGTGCTTTGCCACTCTTTAAAATAACCTTAATTTCGTCTTCGTCTAGTGTTTCTTTCTTGAGTAGTTCTTTAGCTAGTTTATCAAGCAATTTTCGATTGGTGCGAATAACTTCTTCGGCTCGTCTAGCGGCCTCTTTTAATAATTTGGCAATTTCCGCATCTATAGTTTCAGCGGTTCGCTCCGAATAATCTTTGGTGGCGGCAAATTCCCGATCTATTAAAAACGAGTGCTGGTCATTGCTTAAGAACTGATTTGGTAGTGCACTACTCATACCATATTTTACTATCATGTCGCGAGCCAGCTCGGTTGCCTTTTGTAAGTCGTTACTAGCGCCGGTAGTTACGTTGTCTGCGCCATAGACAACTTGCTCGGCCATGCGCCCTCCAAGTGCTCGTGCCAGCGTGTCTTTAAACTCCAGCACTGAATGGTAATTGCGATCTTCGGTTGGTAGATTCCAAGTCACTCCACCAGTAGCGCCACGGGTGACAATTGTTACTTTATGTACGGGATCGGAATGAGGCAAAATATGCCCAACAATTGTATGGCCACCTTCATGGTAGGCCGTTAGCTCCTTTTCCTTTTCGCTCATCACCTTGCTTTTGCGTTCAGGGCCTATCGCTACTTTCTCAAACGCGTCGTCTAAATCTTGATTATTGATTATTTTTCGGTTTCGCCGAGCCGCTAGAATTGCCGCCTCATTGGTTACATTTGCCAAATCAGCTCCACTCATTCCGGCTGTTTTTGCAGCTAAGGAATCGAGCTTTACATTTTCGCTAACCGGCTTGTTCTCTAAATGAACCTTAAGTATTGCAAGTCGGTCTTGGCGATCCGGCAAATCTAGTGTTACTTGGCGATCAAATCGTCCTGGCCGTAGTAACGCCGGGTCAAGCACATCGGCTCGGTTAGTAGCGGCCATTACAATTACATTTGTGCCTTGCTCGAACCCATCCATCTCTACCAGAATTTGGTTAAGAGTTTGCTCGCGCTCGTCATGCCCACCGCCCATTCCACTACCTCGACGTCGGCCCACTGCATCAATTTCGTCTATGAATATTATGCATGGGGCATTTTTTTTCGCTTTCATAAACAAATCACGCACTCGAGAGGCTCCAACCCCAACAAACATTTCCACAAATTCCGACCCTGAAATATTAAAGAATGGCACTCCTGCCTCACCGGCAACCGCTCGCGCTAGCATAGTCTTTCCCGTTCCGGGAGGGCCAACCATTAGTACTCCTTTTGGAATACGTGCGCCTACGCTTTGAAATTTCTTTGGGTATTTCAGAAACTCAACAATTTCCTGCAACTCTTCTTTTGGCTCGATTGCCCCGGCAACATCTTTAAACTTAATTTTTTCTTTCTCGTTACCAAATACACGGGCTTTGCTTTTACCAAAACCCATAGCTTGATTATTACTACCTTGAGCCTGACGCATCATAAAGTAAAAGAAACCCATTATTAAGAAGATCGGCAAAAGCGACACAAAGAAGATGTCTGTCCAGCGACCGTTTGAATCGCTCGGGTTTTTGGTAACAACACTAACCTTAGTAGGATCAATTCCATATTCGGTTAAGCTCACGGCCGGGTCTTCTTTATAAGAAACCAGTTTCTCGGAATTTGGTTCTTTGAGAGTAACTGTCAGTTTATTGCCGGAAACCTCAATCTGCTCGACTTGCCCAGCCTTTGATTTATTCACAACTTCACTCAAAGAGACTTCTTTGGACTTGTCTTGTGGCATCGAAAGGGCAAGGACTATCAGCACGAAAACAATACTGACAATGATAAAACTAATATTGCGACTTGGTCGCTTCTTGATAAACTTACTATCCATTTAGAGTAGTATAAAACAAATTAGTTCAAACGCCCATCTTTAGACAAAATAATTTCACTGCGTTTCGCTCTTGCATATAGCTTGCCACTAACAGGACATAGCGCATCTAACTTGGCAGTTTTACAAAAATGCGACAAACGCCGTAGTTGCGGTTTTTGAATTTCAGCGCCGGCGTCCAGCTTGCGTAAACAGTGGTAAAGGAATTCATTTAACAGATCTAAATTCATACTAATAAGTGCATTGCGATCAAGTTTGATTTGATTACTATCAATAACTCCAATGGCATCAAAGCGCTTTTCTAGTAAGATTTCGATTCTATTACTATCAGCTTCGAGCTCAACCAGTAGCTTTGCAAATTCAGTCTTAAAGCTAGGCCTGGCTTTCTCAATTTTAGGGATAGTCTTGCGCCGAATGGCATTACGAGCGTAGTTTAAATTACTATTGGTTTGATCTTCGACCCATTGAAGTTTGTTTTTTTTAGCATATGCCACTATTTCGTCTTTGTAGACATCCCTTAAGGGCCTTAGTAGGTCAGTGTCTTTACTAAACGGAATCATCCCTACTCGCCCGGTTCCGCGCTGGATGTTGAACAGAGCCGTTTCGATTCGGTCATCCAGGTGATGAGCCGTAATTATCTTATCTGCCTTATATTTTTTGCGCATTTGCCGCAAAAATTTATAGCGAGCAACGCGCGCCTTATCCTCGCTGGTTTTCTCTCCCAGTTTGCCTTGAGCGGAAACAAATTCTAGACCATAGTTATCTGCTAAACTTTTTACAAGATCTTCGTCCTTACTGGAATCGTCACGAATGCCGTGGTTAAAATGCGCAACAATCAGTTTCCAAGGCCCGGCCTTGGAAACAAGCAAATCAAGCAGAACTACGGAATCCACACCACCGGAGACCGCCAAAATATACTTACCAGCTACTGGCCAAATTACTTTATTTAACATTCTTTTATTATCGTCTATCTGTTTGCTATAAGAAAATGCTCAAGTTTGATCTGGATTCAAAAGACAAAATTTATAGCTAACACATAGTCTGTTTGAAATTTTGAAAGGAGGGGTGGCGAAAAGTTGATATAATTCTTGTTAATGTAACTCAGCAAGAATAGTGAAAACTATTTGTATATTCCGACTTGGTGGCAGTGGGTGGATTTGAACCACCGACCAACAGCTTATGAGTCTGCTGCTCTACCGCTGAGCTACACTGCCCCAACAGCTTAGAATTATAGCAAAGATCGGGTAATATGAATTACTGCCCCACACCTTGCAAATTAAAAAACCCATTTACATTAGCACTTGGGTCTAAGTTATTCTCTAAATCTGCTGCAAGAGTATAGCTTTGCCCGTCTGACGAATACGTATAGGCTGTTCCTTTTGGATCATTCGGAATCGTGCTCTGATAAGTAGGCACCAGCATAATCAATCCCTCTTCGCTGGTTGGATACCTATTCTTATCAGACCGATAAGTCTCAAGAGACGTCTTTAAATTTCTAAGATCATTTTTTCGCACATTATCACGTGCACGAGCCTGCGAAGCAAATAGGTTTGGCAGTGTTAACGCTATCAGGATTGCGATAACCACAATTACGACAATTAATTCAATGATTGTAAACCCCGTATAAGAATTGTGTAAACTTTTTCTTTTTGCAGGTTTTCGCTTGTTCCCTAACGGTGTAGATCCTTTTTGATTTGTATTCGTTTTCATATACTTACCTTAAGTTGTAATTATAACTAATCAGTCTGACAGTTTATACATAAGCCACAAACCAGCTATTCCACCAAGCATACTACCAACGATGCTCCAGGCAGAAAAATAGCTAATACCAAAAAGTCCAGGTATATAGCCGCCAATCAAACCACCAGCACCAACACCAAGCAAGAGTAGTCGCTTATTCATGTCGCAATTTTCGAACGGTCACCAGCTACCACCACCGCCGCCACCGCCGCCACCACCAGAGAAGCCACCTCCACCACCACCCGAAGATGAACTTTGTGAGGGGGGTGAAAAGTTGCTAGCAACAGCACCGCTAAAATCGCTCGATAAACTCGAAGCTAGGTAATAGGCACTAAAGTTATGTGTTGGCGAGCCATACCAACTAGTAGCCTCTTCTAGATCCATGCCTTCGAACTGCTTGGCCCACTCTTTTTCTACGCCCAAGGCAATAGCGTAGGGCAATAATTTGTTAAACAAATTTGGTGTTTTCTTCGGAGCGTTATGAAATGCCATTCTGTCTTTTTCGGTAACACTTAAAAACAGTTTTAAGCCCTCAATTTTTGCCCATTCTTGGTAACCGCTTTGGCTATAGGCTGTATAACGCGCCAGAGCAGAACCAAAAATTAAACCGAGAAAACCAACAATAAATGACCAAACTACATACCCGCCTTGTACCCCCGCCCCTAATGCAATTACATTAAGTATGCAAAATATTAAAGCCAGCCCTAGCGATAACCCAATCAACCCCTTTGGCCGTTCTTTTGCGGGTATTTCGGCCGGATAGTATTTTTGAGCTTCGAGATTTTTTTTAAAGGCCACTTTGGCTTGATTGATGGCGCTCGGGACTTTGGTTTTTGATACGTCCTTAAGCTTGATTTCAGCTTTGCCGTCAAAAATTGCCTCTAGAAGCTTTGTTTCATAATCTACCAAATCCTGCTTTCCGCTTAAGCGGTAAAAAGTATACTCTGCCTTTTTTATTATTCCGCGTGGCTTTGATTGTTCGATTCTAATATGTCCGCGCCGAGCCAAATCGATCAGGGTGGCGGTTATCTCTACCATGCTTGAAGAATTATCAATCAAATGGCCAACTTCGCCCGGACTGAGCCCATCCGGAGCATCATATTGAGGAATTATGGTCTGGGATTTTTTTGCCTGATTGTGGGTATAACTCTTTCGAAGACGGCGACTCAAACCGAATATCAGAGCACCCACCCCCACCACGTAGCCAACAAGTGGAAAATACTCTTGTGTGGGGCGATTGTTGATAAATAAATAGTTGCTGTACTGGGTAGTGGTGTCATCGGCATAAACTGTTATGCCGGCGTTTGCCGGTAGTTCTTTCGTGGTCCTCGCCTCGATGGTATTTTGGTCAGACTTTACTTGGCAATTCTGTTGCTGAGTTCCACTTTTCCCGGCATAACACCGCGTTGAATTAATGCTTGCACCATCGGGAAACGAAATTTTGCTCTTAGCTTCTCTGATAGGCACCCGCCACTGATCCCCGACAACGTCCCAAATAAAGACGGCTTTATTTTCGGCCTTTTCCATTACCGGCTCAATGCGATAGGTTATTTGATAGTTGTGAGCACCAGTGATTGTTTTATCAGGGTCCCCTATCCGTAAGTAAAAATAGTTGCCAGCTCTTTGCTTTTTTACATTCGTAGCTTGGCCATCAACCTTTACATCAATAAGTTCTGCCTTGTAGTAGTAATACCCGCGCCCATCGGCATCGGCAGTTTTTATCGGAACATACCTTTCTATTCCGTGCCTGGGGAATGAGCCAAAGTTATAAGTTATGTTTTCAGTAATAAGAGCACTCGAGTCAGTAGCTATTTCGATTTTGGCATCGTAGCTATCTATGCGCTCAGAATAGTCAGGTATCTCATAGGCTGTCTGCGCATATGCACTGCTGGTAAGTAGACCGCACAAGAGTATGACGCTAAAAACTAGCTGCGCAAATCTTCTCATAAGCTTTATTATAGCTTAAACTACGGCCGCAGAGTTCCGGCAAATACTTGCCAGGCCAGCGCACTTTTTGCTACCAAACTCAATATAATGTACGCCCGCTCGCCATATAGGTAATCCTTCCATTTGCCAACTTTTTTGTATTGCAAAACCATATTGATAGCAAAACAGTTAAAGAATGCGAAAATCGAAACAAATATCCAGTAAACAAATGTCGGAGGAGCACTACCCTCTTGCGCACTAAAGAAGAAGTAAAGTGCTATTAGAATCCATGGCACAATACCAGCAAGACAACCTACCCAGTAGCTGAGCCAATTTGTCTTTGTTGTTGTTTGATTATGCACTTCCATAATTAGTCCACATAGATTCATTACAGCAACTAAAGCAAATACGGCAATTAGACTACCAAGATCGTATACACCAACAAGCATAGATATCGCCACCATCATGACAGACGCAGAAATACTGTATTCAATCCATCGCGCCTTATTAATACCTTTTTGCAAATTTGCTTCGTAGGTTTTTCTATACTTGGTGGCTATCAGCAAATGCGCTGCCGAGGAGAGAAATAGAAAACCGGCCACCAAAAAAGCTAGTGGAACGGTAAATAACTCTTTAGAAACCGGAACCAAGCTTTGAGTGGCAGTATCAAAATTAAGGTAGCTCGCCGTTACTGGCAAACTAAAGTCGGTACTAAGCAGTAGTATCGCCAGTCCTTGCACAAAGTGTAGTGCGGACATTATTAAGTTAAATCTATTGAGTTTGTTTAGTTTTTCTTGCATTATTGTCTTCCTCTTATGCCTATAAATTACAGCCCGCTGAAGCATTTTGCAATCATCAAACAGTAATCTCGCGCACCTCGCAAAAGTCGGGCACCAGCGTATTAATGACAACACCCAGTTCGTGGCACAAAGCTGCAATCAGCATGCCATGAGTAAACCAAATTGATTCGGTTGGCGGACTCGCAATTAGCTTCTTGGCAGCTGCGAGTGCTTCCGGGGCAATAATACCCTTAGTTAGGTTTTTGATAGTTTCCGGCGGATTTGGTGTGTTTATTTCATTAAGATCCGGACAAACAACCATATTTGAAAACCCGGCCAGCTCGGCAGTTTGATGTGTACGTAGAAGCTCGGATACCGCAACCGGCAGGTTAAAATCTACGCCTATTTTAACCAGTTCAAAATGTAATTCCTTGGCTTGCTTCGTGCCGACTTCGCTAAGCGAAGCACCTTGTTTACCAAACAAGTCTCGATTAAGCCGAGTACCCTCGCTTTTGCCGTGCCGTATAACCAGTCTCATAGCCTAATTATAGTTGATGGTTAATCTCATGAGCTGCTACAGCGTGATATGCTGCATCAGGGTCAGCCACAGACGGGTTGCTTCTTGTGATTAGATCAACGGTCTCTGCGCACCTTTGCATATAATCTACTTGTTCCTTGAATGCCATCGGCATATCCTCTGGGAACTTTATTCTGCCATCAGCGCAACTTATCAAAGCCCTTCTCCTTTTAACTAAATCGTCATTTGTTGCACTTGACTCAACAAGTTTGCCATACAGTGTGTATTCCGTGGCTCGGGAGTTATCTGCTCGATGAATCAAACCTTGATGTAACCATGCTTCTACTTGCGCACCTTGTGTGTCCTCGTAAGTAGCATGAGGTGAGTTCCACAAAGGGGAATTCCTGTGATCAAATGGAACTGCAACTCTCAGCGCTTCCGCCAAAACACCCGACAGGTTTCGATGCTGTTCTATAAGCTCAGTGGATATACCTTCAAGTGGATCACGAAAATCCTCAGCACCAATTGGCATCTAATTACTCCTATTATCAAATAGTATTATATCATATTTTATATTTATTGCAATTATCTTCAGCTTAGACATAGATTGCATGGTGATTCTTGCTCACTACGCCGAATCTTCCGCTTCGCTCTACAGTTCGAATCCGGGCACCAGCGTGCTCTTAAGAAATACAAAAACGCCCCAGTCGGGGCGCTTGTGATTTTCTTGGTAGCCCAAGTACATTCGAATTGGAACGTTATCTTATCTGAATTAGCGAGGTGGAAAGAGGTGTTATCTGTTACAGCAGGGGCTGTTTACTCTACCGAGTAGGAGTGGAACTTATATATCTTTCCTTTTAGCATGGGTCATGTTAACACCTTCTTTTGTAAAGACTCCCCAATAAAGCTGTGAATTACCTTTTTGAGGATTAACTAAGCCACGCACTTCATAGGCAGGGTCTTCTGCTGCGGCAACAGCTATTGCTCGTCTGACTAAAAGATTAAACGGATTTACACCATTGGTTGCTTCAAACTCTGCGTTTCGTTTTACTCCGCCAGGCGTTCCCTGGACATTTACAATAGACATAACACTAGCATCATCTTCAAAATGTAAGTTAAACCCCACTCTTGCAAGATAACCGTCAGGTACATGGAGCTGTATCTGAAAGAGCGCCTCAGGACATGGAGTTACATCCTGCCTTGGTTGCGTAGGGTCATTTGTTAGGCGGTCGGTTAGTGAAAGTCGCATATCAAATGGTTCATAGCCATGGTCGCTCAGTGTAAAACGGTCAATAACGTCGCCAATGTGGACAAGATTATCAAGTGCTCTCTCAAGCTGAAGACTGTTTTCTGGGTTAACTGTAGTAACAAATCCGCTGCGATAGCTTGTAGTCTCAGAAAGATAGGTAGCACCCCATGCGTTTGCAAAGTTCATACGCCCAAACCCGATTCCATTTTTCGCACCAGTATAGCGTGCTAAGAAAGACCATCGAGGGTCTTGGTCATCAGGTAAGAAACCGTAAAGTCCAAATGCAGTATCTACTACCTCGGTAGGTTTTTGCATAAATGGAGCATCTAAAGCAGGCGGTGCATCTACAATTAACGGACTAGGCATTATATTATTATATAATAAAATACTTATATTATCAATATATTGATGCTGCTGCTTGTGTTTATAAAACTCTATTAAAAATAACAGAGGTCAAAATGCTTATGGTAGCGGGGGCAGGTTATGGCTAATTCTGCATACGTCCTCGGAACAAGTTCCTGCGGGCGGACTTGAATTAACGAACCTGCCCTTCGGGCTATCAGGTTCTAATCCAGTGCTTCGCACTGTTCAATGAAATACAAAACACCCCTTACGGGGTGCTTAGATTTCATTGGTAGCGGGGGCAGGATTCGAACCTGCGACCTCCGGGTTATGAGCCCGACGAGCTGCCACTGCTCTACCCCGCGCTAAAGATAGGAGTTTTTCTTTTTTACTATATTAACAGATACAAGCTACTATATCAATTTGGTTCTTTGCGAAATAGAAAGAACATCCATTGCTCTAAATTGCTTTTACTGCGCTGAGAAAAGTTTTGCTCCTCAGCAATTTGCTCTGGTGTTTTTGGCGTTTCCAGTTCACGCGGAATTCTATCGGGAAAAATAACTACCTGTTCCCCGGGTGCTTGCAACCCGAGCTTATCTCTAGCTTCCCTATCTGCAAATGCGTCTGTTTTGTAGTAGGCAATACTATACTCTAGCTGTTTATTCTGCAATTCTAGCAGTTCTACTTCTGAGTTTAACTTGTCGATATCTTGCTGCAGTTTGTAGTTATAGCCAATCACCTGAATCGTTGAGTACGATCCGTATAGAATAAATGCAATTGCAACGGCGCTAACAATGTGGCGGGTGGTTAGTATCTGCTTTAATTTATCTGACATATTTGTTTTTCATCCTAATGTTCATATTATAGCCTGCAAAGTACACCCAGTCATCTGATATAATTTGTATGTTCTTTGATTGAACCAATTTTGCAAACCAAGGAGCAAAGCTACTGTATGCAAAATTGAGATGAAGCGTAGCGAAAGACCGAAAATTTGTGAGTTTACGAACAAATGTAGGTCGCCAGCATACGCTGACGAGGGGGTGTAGCTCACCGGTCAGAGCAGGTGGCTCATAACCACTTGGTAGATGGTTCGACTCCATCCACCCCCACCAATAACCCATACTTGATTTTTATGCAATTTTAGGTTAAAATAACCTTATGATTGATACCTTCACCCCTGCACAACAGATTGCAGCCGAAAGACTTGCGGAACAAGGTGACATACCTATATCTCGAGTCCCGCACTCAGGTGCTGCAGAGTTTCATGCGCTAAAATATGCTATCACTCCGCCCGATAGTGCCTCGGCATTTATAGTAAAGGGTGCTTTGAAGACATACTTGGGTATAGATGATCTAACCGAAGAGCGCATAGATAACCCTACTCGCGAAGATAAAGAACGTAGGCAATGGTTTGCGCAAAATGCCAGCGCATATACTGGCCTTGAATCTGGCGCTATGTCCTATGGGATAGGATTACCGTTTTACTTAGAGCGCCTGGGCGAAGTCCGGCAACGTATTGGTAGCCATGAAGATCAAAAATCTTTACTCTTAGGTGCTTTGACTCCTGACACCATTAAAGAATACGAACTAGCCTTAGCCATGACTCTACCCAAGTCGCGTGCTTATGTAACAGATATTGAAGGCGTCCTTACCCCCAAGCCAAACCAATTTGTTTATGGAAGTGGTGTTCAGTTACCATTTGCAGATAATTCGTTCGACACTATTCACACCAATTATCTCTTGCATGCATTTGAGGCAGAGGGGGTTGACGGATTAGCGGCATATCAGCAGTTAATAGATGAAATCTATAGAGTCTTAAAACCTCGTGGCACAGCCATTCTAGTGGAGGGGCACTTGCCTAATTCGCTTGCCGAAAGAGGTTTGAAACCCAAACATGCAACCAGAAGGCTGTTTAAGCATACGCCCAGTAGTTCAGATGTTATTAGTTGGCTAGAAAAAGCATTTGGTAAGTATGACGCTAAGTTCTACGAAAGATTTCCTACTTTTGTCGATAGAACAGCGCTATACGATTACATCCATATGACTAGGGGTGCGGATACTAATATTGAAATCTTGTACCGTATGGGTGATGTTGAAAACAACACAAATGGCGCCATAGGAATTCAAGCCACTAAGCCAATAGCCATAGAAGAAAGTCCAGGTGCTATTAGTAAAGTACCAATACCGCTTGGACCTATCCCAGATCCTAAACCAGTAAGCTAGCTTTCTTTATCTTCAAAGCACTAGATATTTGATATTGTTCTACTAATCAAGTCATTAGTTGGTTCCAACTAGAATCTGAACTAGGTGTTAACTTTCTCAGATTCCCAATTCAGCCAATCTTCAACAACCGCGGGCAATTCATTGCTTAACATTAAGGGTTTACCGCGAGAAGAACGCGCCAAACCAAGTTTCCAGACAACATTTCTAATATCCTCAACTATTACAAAAGCTGCAACAGCCCTTTCGTCATCTTGGCTGAAGTGTCGAACCGCACGATAGCCCTTAAGCCATGATTGAAATCTATCTTCTGACGCCCTTAGAACACCCCAAGGCTCGGCTGCCCGCCAAGATTCACCAGCACTATCGAAATCGAATACAGTGATTGCATTACCACTTTGGTGGATGTTATCGAGCGTCAAGTCGTTATGAATAATTCCATAATCTAGTTTAGGGTTGGAAGTAATCTTGCGCATTCGCTCGGTTAATTCATATACTCGATTCCATTCGCCTGTTTGCTGCAGTGTCATTTTCATTCGCTCGAGTTGATCGTCTAGGAGTTCGTGCATGTCGTATTTTTCTCGGGGTAAATCTGAAGTAAATGTATCGGCAGCTTGGTGAATTTGGGCTGCCGCATTGCCTAGTAACGCGTAGGTGCTGAGTTCGGGTTTTGGTTTCTTGCCTACCGCCCACTCGAATAGAATAGCGACACGTTTCTCGCCATCTACATCGAAAGCCTGCAAATACCCGCTTTTACCAGCAACCGGTTTGGCTACAGGTACGCCGTTCTTGGCAAGGTATAGCGTTAAGTCTAGCTCCCATTGAACATCTTGCTCTGTTCTAGAGGCTGCATTATAGAGTTTTAGCGCAAAGTGGCCATCAGAAGTTAATACCTCGTATGCATAGTTGGCCAAAGTGTTTAAGGCCTTGCAGGTTGGATTCTTCAATCCATACTTTTCTTTAAGCTGTTGTTCTACGCGCATGCGCTTATTATACAGTGGCAAGTTTGGTGCGTTTGTCGTTGCTAATTTGGGTTTTGCTATGCTAATTCTATGAACCAGCCTCTTGTTTCTGTAATCACCCCTACCTACAACCGAGCCAAAGTAGTATTGAGTGCTATCAGGAGCGTTCAGGCTCAAACTTATAAAAACTGGGAGCACATTATTATCGATGACGGATCGACTGATGATACTCGGCAATCTATAGAGGAGATTAAAGACTCACGGGCGTGCTACCTGTACAGAGAAAATGGTGGGCCTAGCAAAGCACGAAACTTCGGGATTAAAGCAGCCCATGGCAAATGGATAATGTACCTCGACAGCGACGACACGCTATTCCCAGGCTGCATTGCCACCATGGTGGAATGGCTAGAGAAGAACCCCGGCAAAGTCTTTGCCATCCCCCGGGCTAAACGCGTAAAGGAACTCTACGAAAACGGCAAACTAATAAAATCTATTGATGACTCTGGCGATACGCCCGCAAACTTTACGATTCACGACATTTTTATGCGCAACGCTGGTTTTGCCTGTAATGGTTTTACGCACTTGCGCCAGTTGTTCGACGAAGGAATAAAGTGGGACGAGAACCTGCACAGCATGGAAGACTGGGAACTGCTAATGAGCATAGGCGAAAAATACCCAGATGGGTTTTTGTATGTGCCAATTGTGCTCTACGAATACCACCAACGCTTCGGTAGTGATAACCTAGTCAGCCAGGCTAGCTACGGCACTTGGGCTGATGCGTTTGAGTACATCTACAACAAGCACAAAGGCAGTCAATATTTAGATGGCCAGCTGTGGTACCCAAATAAAGCTGAAAAGTGGCGAAAACTGCAAGCAGAATTTGAGGCCGGCAAACGCCCAGCTTACAAATTCCTCTACTTCCAATAACAAAGCCCCGCTCCCAGGGCTTGCCTGAAAACGGGGTTTGTATTAAGTTTTCGCTATATTAAGCAGATCGCTTGAGGGCTAGAAAACCGTTACGTGGATTCTCTACAACTTCCATACCAGCTGGCACTTCGTCGATAGATTCACCCGGTCGTTCTTCTTTAGCAAAGTAATAAATTCGCTGTTGACGTCCACCGCGGAGTGTTACGTCCTTGGCGTGTAAGTAATATGTTTGACCTTTCGAGTTTTGATGAGTGTATGCCATTTAAACAACTCCTTCTTTAATTAGTTTTAACTCAAGGTAAGCATAGTCCGACTTACAGCGGTTGTCAACTGTTCCATAGGTGTAAAGCCATAAGCATATTGCCATGTACTTTGGTATCTTATATAATGCGTGTTAACGACTAAGCCGTAACCAAATAATAGGAGGCTCTAGTGGCAGCAGCAAAAAACAATCATAATAATACAAAGCATCGAGTACCTACCTTTGGTGACCCATCAACAGCCAGCAAAACCTTGGTTGTGCTGTTGATTGTTACAGCGGTTATTTTATTAGTACCGCTAACCAACATTTTAGTAAACTAACCAGAAAATATAACACTTCTTTAGGATGATTGAGTTCTGAAAAGATTGTATATGTAGATAGCTATGGCCCCAAGGCCAAATAATACACATGCAACAAGACTAAAACCGGCTATATCAGGAGTCCAATTAGGCGCCGCAAAAGAATAAATAAAACTGCTACGTTCTGGTAACACCACGGGCTGAGTGTTTGTGCCGGGACTTACCCTGGCGTCTAGGTACTGCTTGACGCATTGAGCCTGAGCAACCGAACCAATACCTTGGCGATCGCACTCAGCTTGGGCTTGCGCATATAGGTCACCGTTAATATCAACGTTGCCAGCCTTAGCCTTGGTTACGGCACGCTCATAACTCGCACTTAGCTCTACCTTTACCGAGCTGTTCATGTGCTTTATTACGAACTGCTGGAGTTTGGCAATATCTGTTTTTACATCAACTGACAGGGCATCTTTATTCTGAATCTGACTTGCCAATACCAACGCCTTTTTGTTGTTAAAGCGCAAAGCCACAATACTTGTAAGGGCAAAGATTAAAGCAATGATAAATATGTAGCGAGATTTCATTTCACCTATAAGGTTAGCCTATTGCTACGGCATCGGTCAAAACGCTGGCGTTTATTTTACAGAGGAAACAAAGACTCACATTGGGTACTTTATCTGGGCGATGAAGTAGAATTTGAGTTTTTAAAACATAACGCCTCTTAAGAATGATTCAGATGGCACCGCACAGAGATATGTAAAGAAATGGTAAGAATAAAAACAAGCACCCAGATAAAAGTGATGGTAAGCTAAAACAAGTGAAGCATATATATTTTGTCGGTATAGGAGGAGCAGGCCTTTGTCCGCTCGCGCAACTAGCTAAGAATGCCGGATATTTAGTAACTGGTTCTGATGCCGAAGCATCAAGAAATACACACATCCTCGAGACTTTAAACATTAATGTACAAATCGGCCAGTCAGGCAAAGAAATCGCCACCACACATAAAAAGCAACCTATTGACTGGATGGTTGTAAGCTCGTCAATCAAAAATGACCACCCGGAAATTGCCTTTGCTAAGGAACACGGAATTAAAATATCAAAGCGCGATGAACTAATTAACACTGTATTGAGAGACAAAAATCTAAAACTTATTGCCGTCAGTGGCACTCACGGCAAAACTACTACAACTGCCATGATTGCATGGTTGTTTTTGCAACTAGGTGAACCTGCTAGCTATGTTGTGGGTACTAATCTAAGCTTTGGCCCAAGCGGTCATTATCAATCAAATTCTGATTACCTTGTTCTTGAGGCTGATGAATTCGATCGCCACATGCTTGCCTACCAGCCTTTCTGTTCAATCTTGCCATCAGTAGAATACGACCACCCCGACACGTACAAAACCGTTGATGACTATAAGATAGCTTTTTGCGACTTTGTCGCAAACTCGCAGCGTGTGTTTAGCTGGGAAGATGTAGGTAAGTATTTGTCCCTCACAAGCAAAAATCTGCATCTGTATAAATACGACGATTCCTTGATTAAGAAGCTTAGTCTGCCAGGAATAACTACAAGGCAAAATGCTTTTTTGGCAGTGCAACTATTTCAATACTTATTCCCAAAAACAGACTTAGAAAAAATAATTAGTGCTATAAATAGCTTCCCCGGCACCGAACGCCGAATGGAAAAGCTTGGAAATAACTTATACAGTGACTATGCCCACCACCCTACTGAAATTGCCGCTACCGTACAAACGGCCAAGGAAATTAACGACAAAATTGTTGTCTTCTATCAGCCTCACCAGAATATTCGTCAGCACGAAATTCAAAACAAATATGGTAATTGTTTTCGCGGCGTAGAAAAAGTCTACTGGCTACCAACTTATTTGAGCCGTGAAGATCCGAAACTAAAAACTCTAAGCGCACATGAACTAATTAATCAGCTAAGTAATCCGCAAATTGCTGAATCGGCCGAAATGAATAGCGATTTAGTCCAGAAAGTTAACGAGCACAGAAAGAACGGTGAACTAGTAATAATTATGGGCGCCGGGTCTATTGACCCTTGGGCACGAAAGAATATTTTATCTTAGACCAATATGGATATACCCGAAGCAGACAATAGTCCAAAGCCAGAACTCAGCGTAAACGATCGCCTTGGTATTGCTACAGAATTTATAACTTCTCAAGGCGGGACAATTACCTATGAACAATTCATGGGTCTTAGCATGTATGGCGAGGGCCTGGCTTCAGACCTAGCAGATTCATTTGGGTACTACACTTCAGGCAGGGCAAGAATCCACGGTGGCGACTTTACAACAGCACCAGAGATGACATCACTCTTTGGAGTACTAACTACCAGGCGCTTGGCTAACATTTGGGATACACAGGGCAAGCCAGACAGATTTGATATAGTTGAGATGGGTGGCGGGAATGGTGTCTGGGCAAGAGATATACTGCAAGAGCTAGAATATCTGGACAGAGCTGGTACATTTCCAGGAATTGCTGACTCGATAAAATACAAACTAGTAGAAATCAGCCCGGCACTAGCAGCTCGACAGCAGGTAACTCTTGAGGAAGCAGGATTAAGTTCTAAAGCAAGCTGGGTATATGGAAGTGCGCTAGATCTTCCTGATGATTTACAAGTAAGTGGCGCGTTTATTTCTAACGAACTTATTGATACCTTTCCAACCCACCGCGTGGCGAAACATGGTGGAAAGTTATTAGAAATTGTTGTTAAAACTCAAGGTGGAAAATTATTAGAAGATGTTCAGGAGCTAGAAAACCCTAGTATTGATAGCTATCTGGAGCAAGCTGATCAAGAAATACCAGAGGGCGGCACAGTAAACATTAACTTAAGGGCGCTCCAGTGGCTAGACGGAGTTGCCTTGCATCTAGAAAGCGGGCACGTATTAACCATAGACTACGGTAGTAATCGCCTACCTAGTGAGTTGCGTTTTTTCCCGGATCGAATACATGCGCCACAGTTGCAGTACAGCGAACCAGGGAGTTTTGATATTACCAGTGATGTCGATTTTAGCGCTCTAGCAAGCCAGGGCGTTGCCAGTGGTTTAGCAACTGTAAATTTTGCTGGTCAAGCAACTTATTTTAACTTGCCACGCACCGCAAACGGTGAAAATGCGTCCCGAATAGATAATTTGATAACAGGAGATCACTGGACTAAATCTGGTCCGCGTTCAATAAAAATTGGAATTAATAAGGCTGTAGAACTTGCCGGCTTAGATTGCTATGTGCTTGAGCAGAAGAAACAACTAGCGGTTGTCACCGCTACCGCCAATTTTACCGCGAGCTTTGCGTGAGTGTAGTTTATCTAAATTAGCTTTGGCTACTTCCTCGAATGGTACGTCCAAATAATCAGCCAAAGCCTGCAAGTACCACAATACATCACCCATTTCTTTTACAATTTCCGTTTTTTCTTCGGCCGAGATTTTGCCCTCTTTGTCGCGAATGATCTTTTTCATCTTCTCGGCAACTTCACCTGCCTCACCAACGAGTCCCAGCGTACGGTAAACTGCTGAATACCAAAAATCTTTGTCGGTATGTAGTGCCGTCTGAATTGCTAATTTTTGATATTCGTTAAAGTTCATTTTTGACTGCTTTAGTCTTTCTTTTTATCAAGTTTGTCTAGTTTAAAGCCGTGAATAACAAAATAAATAACTGCAGCAGTTGCTAGTAATATTATTACGGAGTTCAGTACCGCTCCCCAGCCAATAATCAGGTCTTGCCCACCGCGCGTGAGGCCAGTGTGCCAAACTGTAGCCGAGAGATTAGTCCCGCCCAAGATAAAACCAACTATCGGGCTTATGAACCCGTCAACAATTGTTTTTACCGTCGCACCAGCGGCAGCACCGATAGCTAAACCAACGGCCAAACCAATAACACCTTGTTCACGAACAAAATCCATAAATCCCTTGGCATGGCTTCCGGCCTTGCCAGCTAGCTTCTTGCCGTTTTTCTTTGCTTTTTCCATATGTAATATATGCTATCTCAGTTGCTTTGGTTTGTCATCAAGTAGTGAGATGATTCTAGATGGTCGACCCAATAATTCTCCGCCGTCTACATAAAAGTCTACTGTTTCGCCAAAATATGATCTGGCACTTTGTACATTGTATGCCGGCTTTTTACCTTCGGGGTTAGCGCTTGGTGCAATCAGTGGACCCGTTCTTTCAAGAAGTTTCTGCAATTCAGAATGCTTAGGATTGCGAAAAGCTAACGAAGCCTTTCCGCGATGCAGATATTCCCACTTTCCAAGGCCCGGCCTTGGAAGCGGAAGAATTATGCTAAATGGACCTGGCCAGTAATCTTGGGCCGTAGTAACTTTTGTCGGGTCAAGATTAAATTGGCCTAAGTCTTTCAAGTTAGAAAACAGAATAATGCATGGCTTAGTAAAGTCTCGGCCTTTTAGGCTATATACCCGCTCTACGGCACGCTCATTTAAAGCAGATGCTACTAATCCATAAATAGTATCGGTCGGAATAACACCAACCTTTCCGGCTTTAAGCAAATCGGCAGCTTGTTTCCAATTAGTATCCATACGTTTGTAATACTAGCAAAAACTGGCGATAATACAGCTATGAACCTAGACGTATTGAATTGGCTACAAACCCATGCGCTTCCGATTATTCTAATAGTCTTTGGTGCATGGCTGATTAAAAGTCATGGACTCAAGCCACTCGAAGGTGTTATTCGCCGCTCAATTCAGCGCAAGCACTTTAAATCTGAAATCGATTACAAACAACGCCAAGATACTCTGGTAGATATTAGTCGAAGTGTTTTCGGCATGTTGGTATGGGTTATTGCAATTGCGGCAATAATTACAGAGCTTGGCATTAACCTGGCTCCCCTCTTAACCGGTGCCGGCTTAATTGGCTTGGCATTAAGCTTTAGCGCACGAGATTTAATTATGGATTTTGCCAATGGCGTGTTTATTATCAGCGAAAACCAATACCGAGTTGGTGATGTTGTGCAATTAGGAAAAGTAAAAGGCCAAGTAACCGACATCAGCTTGCGTGCAACTACCCTGCGAGACCTAGACGGAACTGTACATCACGTTCCGAATGGTAGTTTTCAGGTAGCATCGAACGTATCCAAAGATTTCTCTAGTGTTAATCTAAATATGCCAATCAAATTTAGTGCAGACTTAGAAGCAGCCATCACAGCTATCAATAACGTCGGCAAAGAAATTAAGAAAGACAAAAAATGGGAAGCTAAAATTCGTAAAACACCAAAATTCCTACGAGTTGAAAGCTTTGGCGACACCACCATTAAGTTAAAAATATATGGTGAAACCGTGCCTCTAGCCCAATGGGAAGTGTCCGGCGAATTGCGAAGACGCCTTATAGATACCTTCCATCAACAAAAGATTGAGCCGTATTACAAAGATATGTCATTACAAGAATAATGCTTGATATTTCAATTTTTCGTTGTAAAATAGGTTACTAATGAGTCTTAAGAATAGAAGCCTGGTTAGTATCAACGATTACACTAAATCTGAATGGCTTCATATTTTAAAGGTCGCTAAGAAGTTCGAATCAAAGCCCCCAAAAAACCTACTGTCTGGCAAAGTAATTGCCAGTCTTTTTTTTGAACCGTCTACACGAACCAGGCTCAGTTTTGAAAGCGCCGTTCTTAAGCTAGGCGGTTCAATTATCAGTTTCGCCGATGCAAAAACCACCAGCACCAAAAAAGGCGAAACCCTGAAAGACACCGCGCGCATTGTAAGTAAATATGCTGACTTATTAGTTATGCGTCATCCTGTCGAAGGCAGTGCTCGTTTAGCTAGCGAATATATAGAATCTCCTGTTGTTAATGCTGGTGACGGTGCCAATGAACATCCTACCCAAACACTGCTTGACCTCTATAGTATTCAGAAAACCCAAGGAAAACTAGATAACCTGACTGTCTCGTTTGTTGGCGACTTAAAATATGGACGAACAACGCGCTCACTAATGCTGGCTCTGTCTGAGTTTAAAAATATCAAATTCATTTTGGTTTCTCCGCCCGAACTTAAAATCACATCAGACTTGCGTTACGAACTCGAACAAAACAATGCCGATTTCGAAGAGATAAGATCTTTAAACGAAGCAATTGAAAAAAGTGACATAATCTATATGACCAGAATTCAACAAGAACGGTTTTCTGATCCCCTTGACTACGAACGCGTAAAGGATAGCTATGTTCTGCATGCATCAATGCTTGATCGGGCAAAACCAAATGCCAAAGTCATGCACCCGCTGCCAAGAGTACATGAAATTAATGAAGATGTTGACGACACAAAACATGCTTATTACTTTGAGCAAGCGGCCAATGGCATACCTGTTAGACAAGCTATCATTGCAGTAATTCTAGGAGCCGTAAAGTGAAAGAACTTAGAATAAGCGCACTCCAAAACGGCACTGTTATCGATCACATACCGGTTGAAGACGTATTTAGAATTGTCGAAATACTAAAACTCCAAGATTTAAAGAAAGAGATCTCGATTGCTACCAATTTGCCTAGCAAGAAACTGGGGCGCAAAGGAATTATAAAGGTAAGCAATGTTCAGCTTGATCAAACTGCAGTTGATGCGGTTGCACTTTTAGCAGCCGGGGCTAATATTGTCATAATTAAGAACTATAAGGTCGCAAGAAAAGTCGTTATAAAGATGCCAAATATAGTGAAGGGAATTGTACGTTGCTTTAACCCGAACTGCATCACCAACAAAGAAGAAGTCGTGACGGTATTCCGAGTATTAGCCTCCAGTCCACTAAAATTACAGTGTCATTTCTGTTCAAAAATTATGAGCGAAGATAATCTACGTTTTAAAAATAGTTAGTGCTGATGGTGATGTGCATGCAGTCGTATTGGTAATCGAGCCTCAGTAACATATGTTCCTAAAAATACCAGAATTGCACCGATAAGAAATCCGGTTGTTGGTGATTCACTCAACAGCAATATCGATGCAACTACACCAAACACCGGTCTTAGATAATCCAATAGACCCGCTTCCTCGCCGCTTATTCCCTGCAGGCCATTGTTGAATAAAGAAGTAGCAGTAATTACAATACCCGTGCTAATTACTAAGGACGACCATCCAATGCCAGATATCGTGCTGAGCGGTTGGTATTCCTGGAATACGAAACTAAATATCGTATACCCTACCCAGGCGCAAAGAATTCGAATAAATGTCTCCTGCTGTGGTGTAGCTCGATTGAGTGCAGGTTTCGCAAGCACCGTACCAATAGCTGCGAGAACACCACCAATAATAATCGCGGTAACACCCGTACGCGAGAAGCTCGTAAGAGTGTTGTTCGCTTCTACTGGTGAGAGAACCACAAGAAAGGCGCCTGCCGCAGCAAAGATTATGCCAAGCACATTTCGTGTAGTCGCTCGCTCCTTTAAAAACTCGGCTGAGAAGATAAATACTAGCAAGGGAGTTATTAACATGATCACCGAACCAAGCAATCCACTAATCTTTGATAGTCCAAAATAATACAAAGCGTTCGCTGCAAATCCCAGTAGAAATCCACTGGAGATAACATATAGCCAGGTTCTTTTGCTAAGTCTTTTCCAGTGTCCTTTAAGCATAAAACTAACCACTACCAAAGCGACACTCATTTTAATCGCGCCGTAGAAAAATATTGGAATCTCAGCAACACCAATTTTTACTATCGGCACATTTATGCCCCACAAAACGTTTGCCAATGCCACAAATGCTACTGAGCCTTTTGAGTGCTTGCGGATTTTCATATTGATTACTAGATGATTATTAAGTCTTTTCGACTTTCACCAACCCCCAAAAAACTAAGTTTTGCGCCGGGAATTGTGGTGGCTATAGTCTCGGCATATTTTTGGACACTGTCGGGCAAATCAACAAACTCTCGGATTGTCGAAAGGTCTTCGTTCCACCCGTCAAATACATCGGCTTTCGTGTAGAGTGCCCTGCTTGCAGAGAGCTCATCATTATCAACAAAAAAATCTTTTGTCGATTTGCCATTATGCTCATATGCTTTGCAGATTTTTAAATCGCCAACACCGGCTAAAGTATCGAGTCGAGTAAGAGCGATGTCGGTAATTCCATTTATACGATTAATGTAACGCGCAGCTACCCCATCAAAAAATCCAACTCGACGCGGGCGACCGGTAGTAGTGCCATACTCGTGACCACGTTCGCGTATTAAGTCTCCTTGCTTATTTAGCAGTTCGGTGGGCATGCCACCGGCTCCAACTCTTGTCTGGTAGGCCTTAAAAATTCCTACCACTTTTGTTAGGTAGATTGGAGGCATGCCCGCACCTACCAATAGCCCCCCAACAGTAGAATTTGAAGAGCTGACCATCGGGTACGTACCGTGATCAAGATCAAGTAAGCCCCCGTGAGCACCCTCAATAACAAACCGCTTTCCGGCTCTTAACTGGCTATCTACAATTTCTTCTGTGTCACGTATTTTGCCTCTTAACTGATCATGAGCTTTGTTGATTAATGGTTCGTAATAGCTGGGTTCAAATTCTTTGACACCCTTTAAGCCATAGCGAAGCTTTTTTTGCCTTAGCACTTTTGTAAGTTGCTCCATGCAAAGTTTTGGCCTGAGCAGTAAGCGCGCTTGCAAGCCAATTCTTTCGGCTTTATCCATATAGGTAGGTCCAATTCCTCGCTTAGTCGTTTCAATCTTTCTTACACCACGTTCTTCTTCTTGCATGCGATCGATGTACAGGTGGTAGTCGAAAGCTAAATGCGCCTTAGGACTAATCACAAGATTCGACGTATCTATTCCGCGTTTATGCAAATTATCTAATTCCGTAAGCAAAGTTTGTGGGTTGAGCGCAGTACCCGGGCCAATAATATTTATAGATTCTGAGTTGAATATACCTGCCGGTATCAGATGAAGAGCAAATTTTCCTCGGTCGTTAGAGACAGTATGACCTGCGTTATCTCCACCTTGCGCTCTAATTACAACGTCAGCTTGTGATGCAAGATAGTCGACAATTTTGCCCTTACCTTCATCGCCCCACTGACCCCCGACAACCGCAATAACTTCTGGTTTGTTTTTATGTATTCTCACCGTGACTTACTATATGTCGATATGCATCCGCTAGTCAATGAAAGTGCGATATTTGTTAAGTAAGTTCGTCTTCTATTAGCTCTTCTAGATTCTTATGGTCTTTGATGTTAGCTTTCTCTTTTAGCTCATTGTCTTGTATTGGTGTAATACCTTGCTTCTTCATAATTGCATTTAGCATTTTCACAATATAGGTAACCTCCTCTTCGGCAATTACATTAATTTGCAGGTCGATTTCTTCGCGCAAGTCAGCAATTTTGGCTTCGCGGTTTTGAGATATCAACACAATAATTGCCAAAAAAATGGCCTCGAGTGAAACCACCATTGTTAGCAATCCAAAAGGAAAAGGATCAAAAGGCTCAAGAATAGGAATCATACCAATGTTATGTAGTATCCATACTGAAAACCATATTGCGTTTATAATTAAAAAAGTAACGGTACCAAAGAACCCGGTTAGCCAATCAGCGAATATTTCTGCTTTTGTACGTCTTGCGTCTGCTTGAGCTTTGAAACTCCTGATAATCGTCGACCGCTTGGATTGACCAGAATTGTAATTATTATGCGATTCTCCTTTTGAATTTTCCATATTGCCCCTTATTTTCCTTCAATTTTAGTGCGCTTTAGTAAATAACGCAAAGTATGGGTAGTATATAAGTATGGCCTTATTTGATTTAGAAGCATTAATAAAGACTACTGGCTATGTCGGGATCACCGGCATTGTCTACGCTGAGTCAGGTTTATTGGTAGGTGCACTTTTACCGGGTGATAGCTTGCTCTTTACGGCCGGTTTTTTAGCCAGTCAAGGCTACCTGAATATTTGGTTACTTTGCTTATTGGTATTTATAGCTGCAGTTGCTGGTGATAATACCGGGTACGAGATAGGCAAACGTTTTGGTCCACGCGTATTTAAACATAAGGAATCGCTTTTCTTTCGAAAGGACTACGTTGAAAAGTCCGAACGGTTTTATAAAAAGCACGGCGGGAAGACAATTATTCTTGCGCGTTTCACTCCTATAGTGCGGACCTTTGCCCCGCTTTTAGCCGGGGTTGGCAAAATGAAGCATTCCACTTTCTTTTTCTATAATGTGATTGGTGCTTTCATCTGGGGAGTTGGCGTTAGTCTCCTCGGCTATTTTCTTGGCAAAGCCATACCAAATATTGATAGCTACCTACTGCCGATTATTGCTGTCATTATCTTTATTTCGTTACTACCAACCGGCATACATATACTGCGCGACCCAGAGCATCGAAAAAGAATCATGCACCATGTAAAAAGACCCATACGTCACATTAGAAGTCGAGGCAGAAATTCTAAATCAAAGTAGCAAGATTTTCTTAGTTATGTTAGTAAGTTTATTTAGCTTCATACCGAGTGCAGTTTTTGCAACCAGCAGCGAACTTTCCAGTACAGGCAGTAGCGCTAATAATGTAGTTGCTGTCATATTGGGTATAATGCTTGTTGTTTTATTCTTTTTGCTGATTTTGGGAGTTGTTATTGCTTCGCTTGTTTTCTGGATTATGATGCTCCTACACCTAACGAACAATGATGTTCCCGACAAAGAAGTCTGGTTAGTTATTCTGGTTGTTACCTTCTGTTTTAGCACCCCGCTGCTTGGAGCTATCGCCTACTATTTTGGTGTCAAACGAAACTACATGCCAGCGAAAACTCATTCGTCGCCAAAAAGCTCGAAATCACAAAAGAAGCAAAAGGCCTCTAAACTTCGCTAAGTATTTGTCTTGCTTCGGCCAGGAGTAAAAAGGAACCTGTAATTAGCCATACTTTGTTGGGACTGTTTAGCGCTTCTACTATTGCCGGTTCTAGGCGGTCGCGTTTTTTTACAGCAATTGCTGAATTATTTCTGATTAATTCTTGGGTTAATTGTTCAGAATTATAGGCGTCAGATGCAAAATCCTGGTTATTAACGGCCTCATATTGAGTTGCGATAATCTGAAATCGCTCTGGAATAATTGGCACATCTTTGGTGTTCTTCATGGCTAGAATCAAACCTATTTCTTTTTTCGGGTACAGTTTTTGGGTAGCTTTAATGAGGGCCGTTATTTTTTGCGAATTATGAGCTCCATCGAGAATAAATATTGTCTTGGCTTTTTCTATAACCTCGAAACGCCCAGGTATATGCATATTCTTTAATGTGGTCATTAGGTTTATGTGATCTAAATTCCAACTACTACCAGTTGCCAAGTGGCGAGCAGTAACCAAAGCTAAGCTCAGGTTTTCTTGCTGGAATTCGGGTAGCGAGCTGATGAATTCTGATTTGTCATTAATTGACTCAGCTTTAGCGAAGCGAATACTCGCATGCACCGCTTTGGCTCGTTGCTCAAAAACACGATTAACGCTTGGCGCCTGCGATAAACAAAAACAATAATTTCCTGTTTGGATGATGCCTGCCTTTTGCTCGGCAATACTTTGTATTTGATTGCCCAATACATTTGTATGATCCCGTCCGATCCTTGTGATAATAGCCACTTTTTTTGGGTTTTTAATTGTATTTGTTGCGTCAAGCCTCCCGCCCATACCGGTCTCAATGACCGCATAATCAACTTTTTGCTCAATAAAATGCATCCAGGCCATGGCTAGCAGTGTTTCGAAATATGAAACAGGGTCACCCGACTTTGCCATCTCATCAATTATCGGAATTATTTGCTCTAAGGTATTGGCAAAAGCTCTTTTTGAGATTTGCAAATTATTAACCTGACAACGCTCACGGATGTCGTACACATGAGGCGACAACGTAAGACCCACTTTTTGGTTAGCACTAACCAATAAGCTACTGAGCATCATGGCAGTTGAGCCCTTACCTGAGGTACCAGCGATATGAACAGTTTGGATTTTCTCTTGAGGATTTCCCAATAGATTAAAGAATTTGATAGAACGTCTAAGGCCGGCCTCGCCACTGAAGACACGCGCACTGCTACGATCCAAGTTGTTAATATAGTAAATCGCGTTTTGGTAGTTCATTTCTATAGTATAGCTTGACGCCTTCTGACCTTACTTTATGCACTATTTTCCTTACCGGCTGTTTAAGCGATGGATGAATTAAATCTGGCGCAATCTCATTTAGAGGAACGAGCACAAATGCACGTTCATGTAGATGTGGATGTGGTACCTCAAGCGTATCGCTGTTGATTATTAAATTATCATAGAACAATATGTCGATATCAATTTCTCGAGGACCCCATTTCTCGCGCTCAACTCGCCCTAATGTCTTTTCGATAGACTTCAACGCCGAAAGCAAATGGTTAGGACTAAGGCTAGTTTGAATTTCTAGGCATTGATTCAAGAACTTATCTTGAAGCTCATTGCCCCAAGGATCAGTCTCGTAAATACTTGACTGCTTTATGAGTCTTGCATGTTTCTTGATTTCAGTTATTGCTCTTTTAAGTTGCTGTTGACGATCCCCGATATTACTGCCTAAACCGAGGAACACAGATGCCATATTTAAGGGCTTAACCTTTGCATATCACGCGGGAAAAGTGCAGCCTCTTTAACATTATCAAGCCCAATGAGTTTCTCTACCGTTCGTTCAAGACCCCAACCAAAACCACCGTGCGGAGGCATTCCGTAAAGGTATGCACTAATCAGTGGGGCATAGCCAGGGTCTTTCGGGTCACCACCGCCGGACTTAAGTTGCTCAACTAGTTTTTCGTAGCGGTTTTCTCGCATACTTAGAGTAGATATTTCAACACCGCGAAATAGCAAATCTGCACGCTCAGCAAATTCTGGTGATTCCTCCGACGCTTTATGATAAAACTTAAAGGTTTTACTTTTTGCCGACCAGCCGGTAACGATAACGGCTTCCGATTTGTGAGTTTTTGCGCTCCACTCACAGATCCAGCGTTCTTCGGCCGGTGAAAGATCATCCTCGTCGCGGTAGTCTTTTTTCGTTGCCTTGAAAAACTGATCATGGATATCCTTAATCGAAACCCGCGGTATTTCGCTAGGCTTAGACGGCAGTATAAAATCCTTCGCTTGCCACCGGCTCAACTCTGAAGCGCAATCTGCTTGTACCGATTTGGCAACAAATATAAGAGCACCGCCGGCAAAGTTTAGTAGTTCATCGAGATTTATAAAGCCCATCTCTGCATCTATTGATATGTATTCAGTCATGTGCCGAGTTGTTGCACTCGGTTCAGCTCTGTACACCGGAGCAATTTCGTATACTCGCTCAAATACTCCAACCATTATTTGCTTGTAAAACTGAGGACTTTGCGCCAATGTCGCCTCTTTGCCAAAGTGATCAAGCTTGAATACTTCTGTGCCACCTTCGGTTGCTTCCGCTAAGAGCTTAGGTGTTTTAATCTCTATGAATTCATTTTTGGCAAAATACTCACGAAAGGCCTGGAGCACTTTAGCCTGCACCCTAAAAACTGCTTGCTCTTGCAGATTACGCAAGCCAATCGGTCGATAATCAAAAAGCGTATCAAGATTATCGCTTTTGTGACTTAGTGGTTTGTCAATTTCAATTGGTGGCTCGGCAGTCACCGGAACTTGTACATTTAGCTTTGGCTGATGAAGCTCTACCCCACCCGGAGCTCGTTCATCTTTTTCAGCCTTTCCCGTTACTTCTAGCACCGTGCCGATTTGCATGCCTCGAAGTTTTTCCATTTCATCTTCTTGATCTACTAAAATCTGGGTTAGCCCGGTACGATCACGAAGCAACAAAAAATTAAGCCCACCAAGCTTGCGCTTCTTGTGAAGCCAGCCTTTAATTGTGACTTCTTTACCGACGGCGTCTGCCAGCTGTGATGATAGTGTTCGCATATATCATCTATTGTACCCTGTCATCATCACTTGACTCAAACAGCGGTTATTTCTATCAACAGTAATTATTTGCTAGTATGTAGTTAATGTCGAAAACTTTCTGGATAATTCTAGCTATACTAGTCGCCGGTTTAATAGGGATATTTGCAGTCGCAAATCGTAGTTCAGAAGCACCCAAAGAAGAAATCTCAAATCCAACGGCAATAAGAGAAAGTGATCATGTAGAAGGACCGGCAGACGCAAAAGTCACACTTGTTGAATATGGTGACTTCCAGTGCCCGGCTTGTGCGGCTTCATTCAAAATAGTTAAGGAACTCCGAACACAGTACCAAGATAAAGCCAGGTTTGTATTTCGCCACTTTCCGCTGAGTAATATTCATCCAAATGCTATGGCTGCCTCGCGCGCTGCTGAAGCCGCCGGTATGCAGGGCAAGTTTTTTGAAATGCATGACCTATTATATGAGAATCAGAAAGAATGGAGCACAAGCACTAATGCAGGTGAATTTTTTAATCAATATGCACAAGAGATTGGTATAAACGTTGATCAATTCGAAAAAGATAGCAATTCCTCTGAGACAATTGACGCCATTAATCAAGATATCGCTATCAGCAAATCACTACAGATTAGCGCTACGCCAACATTTTACATCAACGATCAGAAATTAGAGTCGTTGCCCCGTTCACTGGCAGAATTTAAGGCAAAGTTAGACGAGGCTCTTAATAAGCCTTAGCTCTAGGCTATTTAACAAGCTTGGCTTCAATCACCTCTCGACCATCACTACTACCCGATAACGTACATGAATAAAGGGTTAAGCGAGACTCGCTAACGTTCTCGATTTCTGTTTGATTTGGTTTTACTTTGTAGATTTTTTCGATTCTGTATTTGTATTTTTTTCCATTCCAGTGAACTTCAATTTCATCTCCGGTTACAAGCTTATTGATATCGTAGAATACACTAGCTTCTTTTACCAAATTTGGGGTTTGCGCAAACTTAAACCGATGACCGGTTAATATAAAATTTCCACCCATTTCCGGATCACCTCGTTCTGGATATCTGTGCCATACGCCTTTTTCTAAAACAGAATTATCACCTTCTAATATTTCGCGATTTACATTTATCTTCTTGATGATTACTCGATTTTCTTTAGCTACCTCGATATTCGATAGCTTTTTTGTAGGAATTAAGGTCGGCGCATTTAATAAAATCAACAAATACAAACCGCCGGTAACTAAAATAGCGGAAAGCAAGGCCATGGCGAATATCACTTTTTTTGAACGAAAGCGCCCTGCTTTCGTCTGAGCTTTGTTGCTCATCTTAAATTGTTAGTCGGCTGCTGATTTTGAGGTTTTTCTTCTATTTGAAACGCACCCACATTAACGATTAGTTTTCGCTCTGGACTGTAGATGTAAGCTTTTTTAGCATTGGCAAAAACCACAACTCTATCACCATTCTTGGCATCTTTGTAAAAATCTTTGTCCTTTAGTTGGTTTATATCTGTAATGGTTGCAACCACAGGATCTTCATTTGTAGGCATAATAATTATTTGTCGCATTTCGCCTAGTAACTCTTGGGTTTGAGTCTTACTCAGTTCTTGCTGACCCTGAACAGTTGATAGTTTTTCAACTTCCTTTCTAGTTTCGGCATATTTTGTGTAAAGGAAAGCAACACCACCAGCAAGAGCGAGCAAAATTAGTAAAATTAAAAGCCAAAGTAACTTGCTTTTAACTGACTTCTTGGATTTCTTATTGTGATTCGAATTTGGTAATGTCGCTTCTAGATCTGCCATATGAGTCTCCTGCTACGTTATTTCTTTATTCGGATACTATTAATTTTACCATGATTTAAGCCGTATATTCCGAATATTCCAGATGTAACTAAGGCAAATGCAACAAAAAGAATTAGTCGCGTACTACCGCCGGTATCGGCCAAAACTGGCGTAGAACTAGACGCTTGATTTACTGTCGCATTGGCACAATTGGCATCATCATACGTAAGTGTAACCGAGGGTAGGGTCTCTGTAGTGTTGGCTTGTGAACCATTTGGCGGATCAAAAATTAAGCCCTCAATGATTTCGACGTTTGAGATAACAAACAAATTACTCAAATTCCCAAAGGTAGTGGCGTACGAGCCACCGGGATGAGTAAATACACTACCAACATTTGTATTACTGCTAACAGAAAGATAGGGAGTAGAAGGCCCCGATACATCAAAGAGTGCATGACTTGAATTATTTGAGGCCGGATTTGGAATGGTGCCGCTCATGGCAACTATGGTTGAAACAGACGGGCCAACAGCAACGGTCACCGGCGTTGAACTGGGGCAATTTGTGGCAGTTGACACTACCGCAAAAGCGCCGATTTCGTGCACGGTATTATCTGTTCCGGTGGCTAATGGCTGCGCGTTTAGGCCGGGGTTAAAGTTGGTGCTTGGTGCGTTTCGCAGTGAAAATGTTGTATCAGTGTTCGGCGCAGCCGAAGCATCGCCGCCGGCTTGAGCAATTGCCAATACAGTAGCGTTTGGTGCACCCCAGCCGGAGGGAGGAGTAACAACTTCATTTACAGTTGCAGCCTGTACCGAAGTAATGGGTAACAATGATGCCGGTAGCATCAGTGCCAATCCTAAAATTATGTTTAACAGCTTCTTGACCATTTTTATTTGCTCCACTAAGCGACAACTCACTTGTATAAACCTATTGTAACATAAAATGCTTACGGCAACAGCTTAGATGTACTAATTATTACAACAGTATTTTATGCTGGCGCAGAACAAAAATGCCGGCTATGCCCGAGGCAATTAGGCTGAAGGCAAAGTAAATTGCAAGCTTGGAGCTATCGCCGGTGTCGGCAAGTTCCTCGCTGCTAGCGGCAGCTAGGGTAAAGCTAACAGAGGTGGTGGCAGTTTGGTTAGGGCCAAATGCAAACTGCCGCGGACTATCACCAACCGCAATTGTACCCGTAGTAACTAGAGTTGTCGGATTACGCACACTTATCTGATCTAGTCCTGCCTCCGATACATACAGTTTTGAGAAATCACTAGTAAATGCAGGGAAATATGGTGTTGAGCCAGCTCCAGTATTTACGGTACTAGTTACAGTATTTGAGTTTGTATTGATAATTGAAATATTGTCGGATGTGGCATTTGCAACCAATAATAATGATTGGTCTTGGTTAAATGCGCTCCCAAGCGGTCCATCCCCAACACTAATAGCACTGCCGGAAGTTTCCGTCTGGGTATTGTAAGGCGTTGCTGAGTCTCCACCATTAGAAATAGAGTAGCCGTGTATGTTGTCGGATTTAAGGGGTCCACCTCCACCAGACGAGGCAAAGGTGCTTAATTGTGTATTTGTAGCAATATTTATCACAGACATCGTACCGCTACCAACATTTGCAACATACACACGCGATGAATCAGAGCTCATAGCAGGGTAAGCTGGGAAATTTTGGTTATAGCCTGTTACGGCAGCCGAGATTGTAGGGTCAGCTGAGCTATAACGTGTCACAGTGCCACCGCTAAAATCCCCTGCCTCCGAACTAACATAAAAATAAGTGCCATCGGGCGTGTAATTCACTGCAATTGCATGGGCGCCCGCAGCTGTTAGGTTATGAGTAATTACCGGCACCTCCGGGTTACTTAAACTCCAGACCTTTATTGCATTTGCGCCAAATCCAGAGACACTAACCATTTGTGTACCACTTGGGCTAACCACCACGTTGTTTTGACTAACACTAGAGCTAATATCGGCACCAATCTTTTCATCGGTGACTGCGTTTATGACAGAGATTGTGGAATCTCCAGAATTTGGCACATAAGCATACTGCACACTCGCCGTCGCCTCAATTGTTTTAGCGCCTGCGCTCTGGCCCGTAACATTAAGGCTCCAGTTGCCCGAGTTGTCTGAAGTGGTGGTGCCAACGGCGGTGCCGTTGACCTTGACTGTAATGGCGCGCTTGGCGGTGGCAGTACCGGTAACGGTAAAACTTGTGCCGATGGCGGTAGAGCCATTGCTTGGCGAGGTAATCGCAACTGAAGTGGCAGCCGAGACAGCTAAAGGCATGAACGCCATTGTAGCAACCAGTAAAACTGCAGCTACAAATGAAGTGAGCCTTTTGAACATTGTTTGTTTCTCCTCAATTAACTTCTCTTAACTCTGTCACACATTTTAACACAAATCGCTTGTGGTTCACCAAGGCTAAGACTGCTCGTGGCGTTAAGGTTGCTTGAATCTGTTCTTACAGCAGTTTTTTGTGTCGACGTAGAACAAATGTCCCAGCTACGCCCGAGGCAACTAGGCTGAAGGCAAAGTAAAGTGCAAGCTTGGAGCTATCGCCGGTGTCGGCTAGAGTCGCCCCTGATTCAGTAACTGTAATTGTGACTGTTACGGTAGTGGTGCCACCATTACCGTCGCTAACTTGTACCGTAAGTGTGTATTTTCCCGCTGGCACATTTGCCCTTGTGGTGGTGATGTTGCCGTTAGCCGAGTTAATAGCAAAGTAGCCGGCGCCATTACCAGCGGTTATGCTGTAAGCTAGAGTGTCGCCATTTGGATCTGTAGCACTATAGCTTGATCCGTTTACAATAACTGCTCCATTTGCAGTAGCTGAAGAAACAATTGTTGTGGAGACACTCGCATTAGACACCACCGGAGCTAATGGGCAGGTAGCGTTGTCGTAACTGAGAGTGATTGTTGGTAAGCCTAACACGGCAGTACCTTGATAATGAGTACCGCCAGAAAATGTAACAGCCTCAAAGTTAACAAACGAAGCAATATTGGCTAAGTTTCCAGCGGTTGTGCTCATAGTCTGGCCACTCCCTGACGCACTGTACATTCCATTGGTATCACGAGAAGTCTGATTATAACCGGCAAGAGTAACTCCTCCGTTGATATCAACTAATGCACTCACAATTGTGTATTCATCATTACCTGGTTGGGCATTTTGAAGTTCGCGGGTGTAGCTGCTAAACGTTACATCTACCGGCGTATTGCTCGAGCAGGTGCTAAGTACAGAAGGAATAGTAATCATAGAAAATTCATTACCCGACCCACCGGCTGGCTCCGGGCTATCTAGCCCCGGATTTATTACTGTACCCGGAGTGTTACGAGATGCAATTGTAACATTTGGAAGCGTTGTGCCGGCCTGTGCTATAGCAAGGAACCCCCCGCTACCGGGTTGCCAGGCTGTAGGGGTAACAGTTTCGGTAACCGCCAACGCATGAACAGACGTAGTTGATAAAAACATTGGCGCTATAGAACCAATTGTAAATACCACTAAGGTGATAATTAATTTTAGTTTATCTGCTAGGTTGCTCATAGTTTTCGTTTTCTTTTGTTGTTTTTTAAATTATTTATAACTATACACTAAATTTATCTAAATCAACAGATGAAGCTTATGTTAAAATTACAAAATGACGAGAACAATAAAACTTCGTCGTAGCCTTACGCTTCCGCTTGTAACACTATACGGGCTTGGTAACATTTTAGGCGCCGGTATATATGTTTTAGTTGGCAAGGTAGCTGGCTTTGCCGGTGGTGGCACCACCATGTCATTCCTGCTTGCAATGATAATAGCCGGCATCACGGCCTTCTCGTACATGGAACTGGCCGGGCGGTTCCCGGTAAGCGCCAGCGTATCAGTATATCTACACAAAGCATTTGGTCGGCGATGGCTTTCGGTACTAATTGGGCTGATTATGGTTGGTGGCGGCATAACATCGGCAGCAGTATTGTCGAAAGGCTTCGCCGGCTATTTGAGTGTATTTATTCCCCTGCCAACACTTATCGCCAGTACCGGCCTTTTGATTTTGCTCGGCTACCTAGCATATAGAGGCATGGGAGAATCAGCAATAATCGCCAGCATCTTTACTGTCGCTGAAATTGCCGGATTAGCCTTAGTCATCAATAGCGGGAAGCAGTACTTGTCTCAAATCAACATAAGTGATGTTTTTCAGATAGATTCAGGTCTGGGCTTAGCCGGTATTATGATGGGTGCGTTTTTAGCTTTTTATGCGTTTATTGGATTCGAAGATATGGTTAATGTCTCGGAAGAGGTAAAAAATCCACGTCGCACAATGCCGATAGCAATATTGCTATCCCTTATTCTTTCAACCATTTTATATTTGCTTGTGGTGATTATTTCACTAGCCGTTGTTAGTCCGGACGAACTAGCAGCCAGTAGTGCCCCGCTAAGTCTAGTATACGAAAGCGCCACATCGAACGCGCCGGTTTTTATTAGTGCTATTGGTATAGCTGCTGCTATAAATGGCGTTATTGTGCAAATAATAATGGGGTCGCGTATTTTATATGGCCTCGCTAAGCAAGGCTGGCTACACAAAGAACTAGCAAAACTGCATAAGGTGCGTCGCACCCCCGTATTAGCAACTGTTTTTGTGACTTCACTAATGATTATTGCCGGTCTGCTATTGCCTTTGGTGGCTTTGGCAGAACTTACCAGTTTCTTAGTATTAGTCGTATTTTGTCTGGTGAATGTATCTTTACTAAAAATAAAAAGTCAGCATAAAAATCACGGTGGGTTTATTACCGTACCAAAGATAGTCCCCATAATCGGAGCACTCAGTTGTCTGTTAATGATTGGTTATCAAATATTTACCCAGATAAAGTACTAACTTAAAACGCCTTTATCGTAACTTTAGGGAAGATTTTTTATCTGATGTTCTTGCTCTCTCAAAAACCAACAATTAGTTTTGCGAAAAACTCAGACTGACTCATTTAGCAGGTTATGAGTATGTTTTTCCTTGAGAGCATTGAATTCTCCCTGCTTAAAACCATGCCGATCGATAAGCTTGCTAACGCGTTCACTGCTAACATGGTGGGGCATCATAACGTAATTAGCTCCAGCCTCATAAAGCTCCAGTGCGTCTTCTGTATTGTCACTGCGAATGCTACCAATAATAACAGCCTTTTTGTTTTGGTAGCGAACGTGATTAACAATTAAATTGTTAGTATTATGATCTGTTACGTTTACTACGACTAGCTTAGTTTTATCCAAATTAAGTTCGTCTAGAAATTCACTATCGTTAGCATCCCCATAACGACACGGAACTCCACGTGCCGTTAGCCAATCAATAGTTTCCGGGTCAAAATCTACAACCAAGTATCGATGACTGAGCTTTCTGAATGATTCTATAAATTTATGACTCCCCCCGCGATAGCCAAACAGCACACAATCGTAACTGTATCCACGAGCACGTTCACTACGTAAGTTTTTTCGCTCAAACAAAGAGAGCAAAGGCGAAAATAACTTTAATAACTTATCGTCATAAATTATGAAATAGGTTGAAACCGCAATGGTAATAGCGCTCACTTGAGTCAAAACACTTGCTACATTCTGGCCAACCTGACCCATTTGTACCCCAAGCAGAACCAGTACTATGGAGAATTCACTAATTTGAGATAATGTCACTCCAGCCTTAAAACTCGTCTTCTTTGTATAGCCCAGTATGCCCATAAGTGCCATTATTATCAGTGGTTTAAAGACTAGTACAAATAGACTTATTATTAGAGCAGGAATAAAAGTTGTAATTATATTGTTGAATGTCATTGTAGAGCCAAGGACAATAAAGAAAATAATAATAAAGAAATCCCTAAGCGGGCGCATACGTGAGCTTATTTCGTAACTATATGGGGTGGCTGCTAGTGCGACGCCAGCAGCTAAGGCGCCAATTTCTACCGAGAACCCTAAGGTCTGGCAAAGCGCCGCAACACCCAAGCCCCATCCAATTGCAAATAGAAACAGAAATTCTTGACTCTTTGCAAAAAAACCAGAGAGTTTTGGCATTACGTAAACCGCAATTAGCGTTGTGCCTAAAACGAATAAACCTCCCTTAACAAATGTGTTGAATGCGAGTGAACCCAGGCTATTTGAGTTATTTACGCCAGCAGCAGCTATTAGTACCAAAGCCGCAACAACATCCTGCACAAGCAAAAAACCGGTAGCCACCTTGCCATGCAAACGACCCAGCTCCTTGCTATCGCTTAGCAATTTCAACACAATAATCGTACTACTAAAGGCTGTTGCCACACCGATATATAGTGCGGACACCGTTCCAAAACCCAGTAGTCTACCCAGGGCAAAGCCAGCAACACTGGTAATAATTATTTGGCTTATACCGCCAATTAGTGCGATCTTACCTACTTCACGCACAACTCGAGGGTTCAGACCGATACCAATAATAAAAAGCAGCAAAGCAATACCTAGGTGGGAGAATAAATCAATTACATCATTCGACTGCACCAGGTTAAGAAATGTCGGACCAACTAACAAGCCGGTAAGTATGTAGCCAATTATTAGTGGCTGCCGAAGCAAGCGCATAACTGCCGCCACCCCAGTCGCAACCACCAAAATCAGACTTAATTCTACGAACACATCTGATTGCATACTTCTATAGTACTAAAAAGATCGTGTTAACTATACTTTTTGCGCAAGATTTACTTTTACTTGGTAAAGCTGCGGGCGATAGACTAGCTTAATAGCCATAATGCCTCTCCTTTTGTTTATTTTTAATGTTTTGTCGAGCTATTTTTTGCTCGTATTTTGTTTTTGTATGGAGAGTTTTTTGCTCTCTTTAACAATGTCTATATTATGGGGCTTATGTTTATATAATGTCAAGTTTAGTTTGCGCTAAACTTTAGGGTTTTTGTGACCATGGTTATAAACGTTTCGAGTTCATTCGGATAATTTTGCTCTTGTGCATATGAAGCTACGTATGTTCGATTATTGGTAAAGAATACGTACATGACGTTTTTTGTTCCCTTGTTGCGTAAGCCCTGCCCATTATCAACAAAACTTACTCTTGTGCCTTTAACTCCATTCAAAGCTACTGACTCTGTTTTGAAATCTTCTTGGAAACCCGGGTCGGCTGTTGTTATCTCCTTTACTTTATCACCTGCTGTTGACGCAATTGTAATTAGACTCGCCTTATCGGATTGACATATGGCTAGAGACTCCGTTGTTGGTGCGGTATGAAAGCCAATACTAGCTCCTTCACACTCAGTTAGGGTCGCCCAGGTTGGTGGATACTTCAAACTAAAACCTTGGGTTTTATCTTCATAGCTTTTCCAATCAGCTAATTCTTCGAGTTGTTCATTTGCGTTTTCTGCCGATGCTTTGTTTTGCAAAAGCTTAACCTGATTTTGTAATTGGGTAATTTGCTCTTGTTTCTTTGTAATCTGGTTATTTTGATAAGTCCAGGTCCCGGCAACACCGGCAAACATAAGTAGCACACCAATTACTACCAGTATTAAGCTTTTGACCAAGCCTTTCTTATCACTATTTGGCTGATATTTCTCACCAGGCTCCACCGGAGGCATATAAGAATTAGGGTGCTCTTCTTGCTTACTGGATTGATTATTCTGTTCTTGTTCCATTGCTATAAAGCCTATTATAACCTATGTGACTACAAGTAGTTCTGGCCGGGGTCTGTAACTAAAATGTCATGCGGGTGGTTTTCATTCAAACTGGCTTGAGTAATTTGAGTGAATTTTGCTTTCTTCCATAGCTCATTAATGTTTCTGGCCCCGACATAGAAAAATCCAGAGCGAATACCGCCCTCTAGTTGATCTACCACGTCTTGTAGAGTGCCACGATATGGCGTAAAGCCTTCAACTCCCTCCGCCACCAGCACCTTGCGCGAACTAAAGCTTTTGCCGTGAAATTCATCTTCGGCTTGAATGGATGCACCGTGCTTCATTGCCGGTAAGCTACCCATACCCCGGTATTGTTTAAACTTAAATTTATTAGTTTTGCCGTTCAATATGCTTTGAAAACGCCTCGGGACATTTTTGGCCTCTAACTCCACGACTCTGCCTGGGGCCTCCTTGGTACCGGCAAACATCGAGCCCATCATAACCGTACTTGCGCCGGCGGCTAGAGCTTTTACAATTTCGCCGGAGTGCTTGATGCCGCCATCTGCAATTACCGGTACGCCGTGTTTTTTGGCAACTGAAGCTGACTCTATAATGGCAGTTATTTGAGGTACGCCCATTCCGGAAATAACTCGTGTTGTGCAAATACTGCCCGGCCCCATGCCCACACGCAGACCATCGGCACCGGCATCTATTAATGCTTTGGCAGCGTCAGCCGTAGCAATACTACCCGCAATAACTTGTAGTTTCGGATAAGTTTTTTTTATGTACTTGAGCGCATCAATCACGAATTTCGTGTATCCGTGCGCCGTATCAATTACTACTACGTCTACCTTTGAGTCTACTAGCGCTCTGACGCGTTTTTCATAACCCTTCATAGTGCCTATTGCCGCACCGGCGATCTGCTTTTGTAGCTTAACTTTCTTGATTTCCACTACTTGGTTTTTAATGCTTAAACTACGATGGATAATACCAATACCGCCAATTTTAGCCAGCGAAATTGCTAGTTTGCTCTCGGTTACTGTGTCCATAGGCGATGAAACCAGTGGAAAACTAAGTTTTATTTTTTTAGTCAGTTGTGTTGAAAGATCAATATCGGAGCGGGTAAAGTCGACGTATCCCGGCAACAGTAAAATGTCATCATACGTAAGGCCTTTTAGGAATTTTTGATCCTCTATACCCATAACTTATTCTAGAAAATCTAGCGACCCCTGTCAATCGCAAACGCAAGATCCGGCTATTCGTCTAGAGTTTCGGCCAGCTGTTTGAGCGGACCAACATAATACTCATCCCATCCATTACTAATATTCCTCGCTGCTTTATCGGGCACTTTAGAATGGGTTAACTCTAATATCGTGTAGCCTTTTTCCGCCCGAAGCATGAAAACCACTTCAGATGCTTCTTCGAAATTATCTGACTCGCTATACCAATCTTGCCTAAGCAACTTATTATTTACTACTTCCTTGTTTTCCCCATATATATCTCCATCCCATAGCTTAAACCTGGTACCAACTTGATCGTTCATAACTACGCCCGGTCCACCGCCCCATGATTCTATAGACGCCGAATCTGTCAGTGCTTTCCATACAAGCTCTACAGGAGCATTGATTCTATATGACTTCTTTATTATTTTCATAGCCAACCAGAAACTAGTTGCGCTAGTTCTACATTTCTGCCGTGAAATCCGTGATCTGCATCGTTTAGGATTTTATTAGTGAACTGAACCAACTTCAAATTATTCATTGTTTTACACCTAGTAAGCCAGTTGCAAGTCCTGCTCTCAGAATTACCGAAATCGTTATTGACTCTATAATTGATTGGTTTTTTATCAACTTAATAACATCATTAAATGCGACAAATTCGCAATTAGTAATTCCCTCGTCCTCCTGCTCGGCTCCCGAAACTTCCTTCAGTTTGCGGGCTACAAAAATGTCTCCACCTATCCTGGTAGCGCCGCTCATGACGTTTAGCTTACCAATATTCTCCCACTGCTCAGCGGCTAAACCAGTCTCTTCGCGTAGCTCTCTTTTTGCAGCAAAAAGTGGTTCCTGATGATCTGTAAATCCTCCGGGGACTTCTACCGATTTTTTATTATGAGGGTAACGATACTGCGTAACCATGCATATTTCGTTCTGATGATTAAGCGCAACTATCCATACTCCGGGACCCGGTGGTTGCTCAATAACACTATAAATTCCGGGGCGACCGTCGGGATGAACTACCTCGTCTTCAAGCACGCGTATCCATTCGCTCTCGTAAACAACTTTCGACGATTTTCGTTGATATGGCTGTAAATTACTCATTACACTACCTGCTCAGGATTCCAGCAAGTTCGAAGGTCCTCATTTAGTGCGCCAATTAACTCCATATCAGCATCGCTAATACTAAAATCGAATACCTCAAAATTCTCTTTAATACGGGCCGGGTGCGAAGATTTTGGTATAACAATATTGCCTAGTTGTAGACTCCAGCGAATCATAATTTGGGCAGTTGTTTTTTTATATTTCTTAGACAGGCTAGTAATAGTTGAGTTTTCCTGCCTGCGACCATGCGCCAGTGGGCTGTATGCTTCAAGTGCAATATTCTTGCTCTGGCAGTATTTTAGCAAAACTTTCTGATATAAATACGGATGGAACTCAACCTGATTTACTGCCGGAACAACATTGGAATTTTGAATTAATTCTTCTAGATGTCGGGCTGTAAAGTTACTGACACCAATCGCTTTTACTTTGCCTTTGGCTAACTCACCTTCCAAAATCTTCCAGGTTCGCAAACGTTCTTTAACTGGCCAGTGAATAAGATATAAATCTACATAGTCGGTGCCAAGTCGACGCAAGCTATCGTCAAGGGCTTTGACTGGATCTCTGTGTTGAGTGTTAAAAATTTTGGTGGTAATAAATACATCTTCGCGTTTCATGCCACTTGCCGAAATTGCCTTACCAACTCGACTCTCATTTCGATAAATCCTGGCAGTATCTATATGTCGATAACCAATTTCTAATGCCGACGTGACTGCATGCTCAGCTTTGGGTCCAATAATCATCCATGTGCCCAGTCCAAGTTGCGGAATATTTACGCCATTATTAAGGGTAACCATCGGTGAGTCCATTGCTTTATTCTAACACCTGTAAATCTGGCTTTCGGTTATCACCTCATCTAGCTTTATGTCATGTGCTTGAGCCGGAATGCTATCGACTTTCTGTAATTCGAAAGCCAAACCAATTTTTTTGGCACCCTGGAAGTGTGAAAGCAACTTATCGTAAAAACCACCTCCATGCCCAAGTCGATTTCCGCTTACATCAAAAGCTACTAGTGGTAGTAGAAAGACATTAATTTCATTATTCGGTTGCATTTCACGAACCGTAGGGAAAACTTGTGTATTGAAACTTACGACATTCGCGCTAGTTACCATGCGAGACTTATGGGCTTGATTAGCAATCGGCATATATATACTCATCGTAGGATAAGACGATTCTAAATGCTTAATTATTGGCTGGGTTAACGGCTCTTTCAGTGTGTCGAGCGCTTCGTAAATGTGTACAGCTTGGTTTTCACTCAACACAAGGTGATTTCTTAATTGCTGGAGGATGAGACTGCTTTTTCTCGCAATCTCTGCTTCGGTAAGGTTTTGTTTGGCAGATTTAATTTGTCTGCGAATTTCATTTTTTTCTAACACTTATCCAACCCATCGACGCGCATTGTAAAACATTTGCATCCACGGGCTATCTTCTGTCCATTCTTTTGGATGCCACGAGTTTTGGGTAGTTCTAAACACCCGCTCAGGGTGTGGCATTAGAATTGTGGCTCTGCCGTCCTTGCTCGTTAAACCAGCAATTCCGTGGGGAGAACCGTTCGGATTCGCCGGGTAGGTGTCAGTTACTTTTTGTCGATTATCGACATACTGTGCCGTTAGTAAGCCACCATACAGGGCTTCACCAATGTTTTGTGTAGAACTAAATTCTGCCTGCCCCTCACCATGCGCCGTTGGAATCGGCAAGACCGAACCATTCATACCAGAGAAGAAAATCGATGGACTCTTTTGTATTTTTACCAAAACAACACGCGCTTCAAATTGTTCCGAAACGTTTCGTACGAATTTTGGCCAATGATCGGTTCCGGGAATTAGTTCTCTTAGGTTTGATAGCATCTGACAACCATTACAAATTCCTAGGCTAAAAGTATCTTTCCGCCGAAAGAATGATTCGAATTCGTTTCTGGTTTTTGCATTAAATAAAATAGATTTTGCCCATCCCTCACCAGCTCCCAGTACATCGCCGTACGAAAAACCACCACAGGCTGCTATACCCGTGAATTGATCAAGGTGTACTTTTTCGGAGTTAATGTCACTCATATGTACATCAACCGATTCAAACCCGGCTCGGTCAAAGGCCGCAGCCATTTCAATTTGACCATTAACACCTTGCTCTCGCAGAATCGCAACTTTTGGCCGTTGTGATTTTTTAGAGGCGCTTATAAAAGGCTTCTGCTTAAACATTAACTTGGCGTTTAAGCCTGGGTTTTCGCTATCTAACAAACCGTCATACTCTTGCTTGGCAGTTTCTGAGTTGTCTCTGAGCGCCTGAATGCGATAGCTAGTTTCAGCCCAAAGCCTGTGATATTTTGATCTGCTACTAGCTAAAAGCTTTTTGCCGTTCAAACTAAAACTTACTTCGTCTTGTTCGTTCAACGTACCAATGGTGTGGACAAAGCGCGCTAAGCCAGCAGATTTCAAAACGGCAATAACTTTTGACTTGTCGGACTTTTTTATCTGCATTACAGCACCTAACTCTTCGCTAAAAAGAGCGCCTATCGCGTCCGATTTTGAATTAATGAGGCTATCGAGTCTTACCGAAACACCAACATGACCAGCAAATGACATCTCGCAAATTGTGGCGAACAATCCACCATCTGAACGATCATGATAGCTAAGCAACAAGTTCTTACCAACCAAATTTTGAATCGAATCCCAATATCTTTTCAGTATCTCGGGCTCAATGTCCGGACTTTCATTCCCAAGTTGATTAAAAACTTGGGCAAGAGCTGAGCCACCAAGTCGGTTCTTGCCCCGGCCAAGATCAATCAGAATTAGTTCGCTCAAACCTTCGTCTGTTTGAAGCTGTGGCGTCAATGTTTTGCGGATATCTTTGACCCGAGCAAAGGCAGAAATAATTAGGGACAGTGGTGCTGTTACTTGTCGCACTTTCTTGCCTGTCTTCCATGAACTCTTCATTGACATCGAATCTTTGCCAACCGGAATTGTCAGTCCCAAAGCTGGACAGAAATCCATACCAATCGCTTTTACGGTATTGTATAAAGCCTCGTTTTGGCCAGGTTCGTTGGCGGCGCTCATCCAATTTGCAGAAAGTTTAATATTATCTGTAGAGCCAATATTAGCCGACGCAATATTGGTTAGTGCCTCGCCCACGGCCATCCGACCAGATGCGGGGGAATTGATAAGAGCTATTGGTGTGCGTTCACCCATAGACATCGCCTCGCCTGAGTAAGTTTCAAAACCAGACGCTGTAACGCTAAGATCGGCCACCGGAATCTGCCATGGCCCAACCATTTGATCGCGGCTTATAAGGCCACCGACGGTGCGGTCTCCAATTGTAATCAAAAAACCTTTACTGCCCACAGCAGGTAGTTTTAGTACTCTTTCTGCTGCCTCGCTCAATTTAACTCCACTAAACTGCAAAGGATCTTGCTTAGAACTAGAGGCATTAAATGAACGAACCATTTTTGGTGGTTTGCCCAGGATGACTTGCAATGGTATATCGATAGGATTATTTCTAAAATGCTTGTCGTGCACAATCAAGTGGTTGCGGGCAGTGGTTTTGCCAACAATAGCAAATGGCGCGCGTTCGCGTTTACACATTTGTTTAAATTGCTCAATTGCGCTTGGTCTCACGGCTATCACATAGCGCTCCTGGGCTTCGTTGCTCCATATCTCCATTGGGCTCATTCGAGGTTCTGCATTTGGAACTTCTCGCAATTCAAATACGCCACCTTTACCGCCATCATTGACTAGTTCGGGAAATGCGTTAGAAAGCCCGCCGGCGCCGACATCATGAATGGCAAGAATCGGCGTTTTGTCACCGAGTGCCCAACACTGATCAATCACTTCCTGGCAACGGCGTTGCAATTCGGCATTATCGCGTTGTACGCTGGCAAAATCTAAGTCAGCTTTGCTTTGTCCGCCATGCATTGATGATCCAGTAGCACCACCTAGTCCGATCAACATGGCTGGACCGCCAAGCACAATCAGCGGCGCGTCTATCGGCAGTTGGTCTTTTTTTATTTGATTTGGACGGATGTTTCCAAGTCCACCGGCTGCCATAATTGGCTTATGATAGCCCCAAACTTGACCATTAACTTCCTGTTCATAAGTTCTGAAATAGCCCGAGGTATTTGGGCGACCGAATTCGTTATTGTAACCCGCCCCTCCTAATGGACCGTCTATCATTATTTCTAGAGCAGTACTACTTCTTGGCGAAGTCCCATATTGCTTTTCCCAGGGCTGTTTAAACCCGGGAATATTTAAGTTTGAAACACTAAACCCGGTTAAGCCCGCTTTCGATTTTGCTCCCTTGCCAACTGCTGTTTCATCCCGTATTTCGCCACCCGACCCAGTTGCTGCCCCCGGATATGGAGCAATGGCAGTTGGGTGATTATGTGTCTCGACTTTCATTAGAATATCTACGTTTTCTTCTGTGTAGCCATAAGAGTGGTAGTGGCTATCTGCAAAAAACCGCCCTGCTTTTGAACCCTTCATTACAGCTGCATTGTCACTATAGGCAGAAAGCACGTTACGCTTATTCTTCTTATAGGTATTCTTAATCATTTGGAACAAGCTTTTATCCTGCGTCTTGCCGTCGATGATCCATTCAGCATTAAATATCTTGTGCCTACAGTGCTCGCTATTAGCTTGAGCAAACATCATCAGCTCAACATCTGTTGGGTTTCTTTCTAGCTCAGTAAAATTCTGCACCAAGTATTCAATTTCATCAGCCGCCAGCGCTAAACCAAGCGCTTCATTGGCTTTATCAAGAGCCAACTTACCCTGATTTAAAATATCGACTTCAATAAAAGGCCGAGGTGAAGCTTGCTCAAATAAATGTTTGGCCTTGCCGGTAGAGTTAAGAACAGTTTGCGTCATTCTATCGTGTAGGTGTTCACCAATTTGATCAAGCTGAAGACTAGTTAATGGCTCTTTTGACTTAATATAGTATGCCGTCCCCCGTTCGACTTTGGCTACATGCCCCAAACCACAGTTATGGATAATATCAGTTGCTTTCGATGACCAAGGTGAGATTGTGCCAAAGCGCGGAACAACCAACAACAACACGCCCTTGGGTCGAGACTGAAGTCGGTGTCCATATTCTAAAAGCTTACTAAGTGTGTCTTCTTCGCTCGATGTTAATTGCTTATTCGTGTCGATGAAATGAAGATATTCTGCTTGTATGTCTTCTACGGTTTTTATTTTTTGCTTTATGGTTTTCAGCAGTTTCGCACGCCGAAAATTAGTCAGCGCGTTAGCACCCCTCAATTTCAACATTTTCGCCTGTCTCCGGGACGCTGTGCGAGCATAGTTATATTTTAGCAGGATTTGCGACTATGAAAGAGATTTTATCGTTCGAGCTGAATGTAGGGCAGCTTCTGCATAACCACCACCAAGGTTAATTCGCGACTCAGCTTGGGCCTGGGTCTCGCACGTTAATACACCAAACGCAATCGGTATTTTGTAGTCAAGCTGAACACGTAATATACCTTCGGTAACAAACTTGGCGACGTATTCGAAATGAGCGGTATCTCCCCTGATTATTGCTCCTAACGCAACCAAACAATCGTATTTATTTTGCTCGGCCATGGCTTGCAACAGTATTGGCATTTCCACCGATCCTGCCACCTCAGCAACTACCGTATTTGAGTCTTTAATTTTATATTCCGCCAGGGTGTCTTGAGCTGAATTTAGTAAGCCACTGGTAATTGCTTGGTTAAACTTACTTACAACTATGCCTACACGATAGTTACTTGCATCAAACTTTTCCCATTCGCCTACGTTCGCATGTTGCATATTAGCTCCTTTGTTTGCCTGTCGATTGACGGGACTTCAAAATATACTTTCCCAATATATCAAATTCGATGTTTAATAGATCACCATTTTTTTTGGTACCAAGAGTTGTGTGCTTTAGGGTATAGTCCACCAGCGACACACTCAGCCAGTCATCGCCACAATCAGCTACAGTTAAGCTAACGCCGTCTATCGAAATTGAGCCCCTTACCACAACCAGACTACTGAATATTTTGTCAAAACCAATTATTATAACCAAGCTCCTCTTACCCGGCTTGATTTCCTTAACTGTTCCAACAGCATCAACGTGACCCTGCACTATATGCCCATCAAGTCGATCGCTAAGTTTTAGCGAGCGCTCTAGATTAACAACCTCTGGAACGTGCTGACCTAGGCTCGAAACTCTTAGTGTTTCCGGCATCAAAACACATATATATGATGATTTCTTTAATTCATTTACCGTCAGGCAAACTCCATTAGTATTTACCGAATCACCTTCGTGTATATCCCAGTCTTTTGGCAACGTAAATTCTACTTCCAAATTATCCAAGTCTTTTTTAGAGCCGATGACTTTCGACGTAGCCTCAATAATACCTGTAAACATAGTGTATTAAGTATTAAACACTAGCACTCACTGAGCAAGTAGATAGTTTATATCCTATGACATTGAATTTATCTATTTATGGTTTTCAAAGTATTTTCTAGCCAATTGCTCATCCTGTTTCATCTGCTTTATTAGATCAACACGTGAGTTAAATTTCTCGTTGTCCCTAAGCTTTCTTTCGATTTCTATTTGGATCGACTGACCGTATAAATCCTTGTCTTCATAGTCTAGAATGTGCGATTCCGCACGCTTAAGTGTCTCGCCTAGAGTAATCGGCGTACCAACAAATATAATGGACGGCAGTCGCTTATTTATTAGCTTTGTATAACCCACAAAAACACCTTCTGGAGCATTCGCCTCACATTCAATGTTGGCTGTAGGGTAGCCGAGTTTTCTGCCTTCTTGGCTAAATTTCTTTACAGTACCAGTAAGTTTATATTCAGTCATTTAGTCTTAAGTATAGTAAATAGCTGTTCTAAATTAGTAATTATATAGTCTGGACTCTCAGCTTTTAGGCGTTTGAGCGAGAATGCACCTTCAGTAATAGCTACTGTCTTGATCATTAGATCTTTTCCAATAATTACTTCCTCGGCGCTGTCTCCAACAATCAAGCATTCGCTTGGCTTAAAATTATGCTGAGCTAGATATTTAAGCAAGCGACGTTGTTTTCCAGACAAATGCGCTGCGTGTTGGCTGGTATTTGCTAGAACGTCATCAAAATATCTTTCAAGTTTCAGTCTCTTTAGTTGAGCCTGAATTCCTTGAGAAGTATGGTTGCTAAGAATTATAGACTTTATACTATTCGCAGATAAGTATTCGAGCACCCTGCGAGTACCGGCCCGCGTACGACATTTGGACGCTCGCGGTTCATAAAACTCGTGAAAGGTGTGTGCTAATAGTTCTGCCTTGTCTTCAAAGTTCTTTTTATCAATTCCAAGCGATTGATAGATTTTAACTACTGGAACATCATAGATTTCTCTGTATTGTGACTTAGATATTTTTGAATGCCTCAGTACTTTAAGAACCTCTAGAGCGCCTTCGTATAATGGTAGAAAATCAGCCAGCAAAGTACCATTCCAGTCAAATATGACTAATTTGATGCTAGACTTAACCATGCTATCGGACTTTAAGGCTTTCGCCTTCTAGAGTGATCCCTTTCGGTTTGATTTCAACTTTTCTAGAACCCGCGGCCACAGCCCCGGCATGCCAAGCTCTAAGGCCAACTTTTTTAGCAACATCCACAACCAATGCGGCGTTCATGGGGGGAGTATAAATAGCGAAACCCGCACCCATATTATAGTTACCGTACATTTCGGTATCGTCATTGTCAGTTTGTTCTTGAATAAAATTAAATACCGGCTGGACCGGTGGAAGTTCATTTATAATGTAACTAAATTCTTTGGTTGCGCGCATTAGTTTTCGCCATCCGTGGCCGGTTATATTCATCATGTAGCTTATCTCGATACCGGCTTTAAATACTTCACGCACAAGCTCAACATATAAGTGGGTAGGGGTCAAAATAGCTTCACCAAAAGTTGTCCCATCACTTAGCTTAGTCTGAAAACCTTCCGATAACTCATCGGCAATTTTCCGCACCAGGCTAATACCATTTGCGTGTATGCCACTGCTCTCGATTAGAACTATTGCATCACCGGCAGTCAACTTATCGCCAAGCACAAGGTTCGATTTTGGCTTGATAATGCCTACCGCCGATCCACCCAGGTCGATTGCTTTAGGATCTATAATGCCCTTTAAAGTAGGTGTTTCGCCACCACCCCAAGTTGCACCTATGTCATCGCAGGCCTTGGCCCAGCCGGTAATAAGATCACGTGCACGTTCCTCATCTGCCAACCAGTTTGAATCACCGACAGCAAAATAAGCATTAACTACTTGAGGCATCGCGCCAACTACAATTAAATCATTCACAATCATGGCGATCGTATCTTGGGCAATCGTGTCGTAGTGTGTTTTGCCTGTATATTTGCGTACGGCGTCGGCAACCAGATTTTTTGTTCCAAGTCCTTCAATTACCAATGAACGAAACGCATCATCTTCTTCCCAAACATAAGCCGACTCACCGCGACTGGCTGGCATTTCTTGGTGACCAAAGCTACCTAGGTTTTTGCCAGTATTTTTAGCTGTTTTTTGGGCAAGAATCTTTATTGGGTCCATTTTGCTGTAATCAACTCCGGATGCTTGATAAGAATTGTCTTTAGCCACTTACTACTTATCCATTTCCTTGAGGTAATTTTCCCAACCAACTTCTTGGATATGTTTAGATTTCTCTAATACCTCATCGTGTTGCAAGCTTCGGAATCTCACAAGCTTCTCTTTTACGCCAGAATCTGAAATTGCCAAAATTGCCGCTGCATAAAGTGCGGCGTTTTTTGCACCATTTGGTGGCATAACACCAAGCGCAATCCCTGGGGGCATAGCATAGCTAGACTTCAGCGCTTCATCGCCGTGACGTTCACGCTTAATTGGTACTGCTATCACCGGCAAGTAAGAATAGGCAGCACTCATGCCTGGCAAGTGAGCCGAACCGCCAGCACCGGCAATAATTACTTTAATACCGCGCTCTTGAGCTGCTTGGGCGTACTCGGCCATTTTCTCTGGCGTGCGGTGAGCAGACACAATGTCTACTTCAAATGAGACTCCCATTTCTTCCAGGGTTTTTGCAGCCACACCCATAATGTCGAGGTCGCTGTCTGATCCCATAATTATTCCGACTAACGGCTGGCTCATACTTTCTCCTTAAATCGTTACTAGCGATCGGGCCTTTTCCGCTTTTTCTTTTGCTAACTCTAGTGTATCAGCAGTCACAGTAATATGTCCCATTTTTCGCCCCCTACGTGACTCGGCTTTGCCATAAACATGAACATATACATTACCTAATTTCTCAGCGCTCTCTACGCCTTTTGGTTCAGCTAGTCCGTCGCGCTCTCCTAAAATATTTATCATTACAGCAGCCGGCACTTTCATATCTGTGTTTCCTAGCTCCATACCGCTTATAGCCCGAATGTGCTGTTCGAACTGCGAGGTTTTGTTCGCCTCAATAGTTAAGTGGCCAGAATTATGCACCCTTGGCGCGATTTCATTGATTAACAATTCGTCATTTTTACCAAAAAACATTTCAATTGCAAAAACTCCCGACCCTTGCAGATGCTTGGCTGTTTTTAAACCAAGCGCTTCAGCATTCTGCAGAATTGCCGCGTTTATAGGCGCCGGTTCGAAGACTTCATGACAGATGTTATTTATATGCACAGTCTCGACGGCTGGATACACTTTTATTTTTCCCTTAATGTCTCTGGCAATAACCACAGCCAGTTCTTTAGAGAATTCAATAAATCTCTCGGCATAAAGTTTGGCGGTTCCAAACTTTTCCATTGCTGTTCTCAGTTCATCCTCGCTTGCAACAACCGCATTGCCTTTGCCGTCGTACGATTCGTGACGTTTTTTGAGCAACATTTTTCCGCCAAAATCACTTAGCGCCTGCAGGCCGGCCTGCGAATTATTAATGCCTACAAAATCTGCAACCGGCAAGCCCGCACTGCGTAGAAATTCGTTCTGCGCTAGCTTATCTTGAATCATCGCAACCGTAGCGGGGCTAGGCTCAACCAGTTTTCCCGTCTCCTTTAGCTCGCTTAGTATTTTTGTATTTATATGTTCAAATTCAATCGTTACAACATCTGACTCGTTGGCTAATCTTGATATCGCTTTTGCATCTGTATAGTGGGCTTGTATTTGTGTTGCACCAACTTGAGCCGCCGGGCAATTGGCGCTTGGATCAACCACTATTACCTTAAAACCTAGCGGTAAGGCAGCTTCTGTGAGCATTTGCCCCAACTGCCCGCCGCCAACAATTCCAATTCTTTTTACACTCATATCGTAAGTATGAATGATTATTGCAAAAGTATGAAGCCTTATATAAGCTGCTCATCTCTGTTAAAATAGAAGTAATGGGACAAACTCAGACGATTATGGAAACAAATTTTGTGTTTCCTGGACAAGTATCGCTGTATCACGGCAAAGTACGTGATGTTTACAATATCGACGACAAATACATAGTAATGATTGCTAGCGATAGGCTTTCTGCCTTTGACGTCATACTTCCAAAAGGCATCCCTTTTAAAGGTAGCATCTTGAACCAGTTGGCAGATATAGCGCTAGAAGACACAAAGTTAGAGGTACCAAATTGGGTAATATCTTCACCTGATCCAAACGTTACAATAGGCTATAAGTGCGAGCCATTTAAGGTAGAAGTTGTGGTTAGAGGTTACTTAAGTGGTCATGCATGGCGCGAATACAAGACAGGCAAACGAGAACTGTGTGGGCAGTCAATGCCCAACGGATTGAAAGAGAATGATAGACTTCCTGAGCCAATTATTACACCTACAACTAAGGCTGATGCCGGACATGATGAAGATATTAGCGAAGATGAAATAATAAAGCGGGAACTTGTATCTCCAGCAGACTGGGATAAAATTTGCAAATACGCATTGACTCTCTTTGCCAAAGGAACTGAAATTGCTAAAGAACATGGATTAATTTTAGTAGATACCAAATATGAGTTCGGAAAACGTGATGACAAAATTTATGTAATTGACGAAATCCACACACCCGATTGTTCGCGTTTCTTCTATTCGCAAGGCTATGATGAGCTGCAGGCGCAAGGCAAGCCACAACGACAGCTTTCTAAGGAGTTTGCCCGCGAATGGTTTATTGACAAAGGCTGGATGGGAAAGCCAGGGCAAACAATTCCAGAATTGACAGAAGATTTTATTGCTGAGGTATCAAATAGGTACATTGAACTATACAAGCAAATAACTGGCAAAGAGTTTATTAAGGTTTCAAATGATGATTATGAAACCAGGATAGAGCATAATGTAATTAAAGCACTGGAGAAAATAAATGGCTGATTTTAGTTCTATTGACCCGCTCGACCACCGCTATTTCGATAAGGAAGTCTCATCGGTTTTGTCGGAAGAAGCTCACATTGCCTACCAAGCAAAAATTGAAGCTGCCCTGGCCGAGACATTGGCAGATTACAAAGTCTGCGCTCCCGAAGTGGCCAAAGCTATTGCCGATGCGAGCTTCAAAGTAACTGCCGAGTCTGTGTACGCCGAGGAAGCAAAGACCAAACATAATGTTAAGGCTCTGGTTAATTGTATAAAAGAGCATGCCGGTGCGGATGCTGCACCCTATGTGCACTTTGGCGCAACATCATACGACATTATTAGTACCGCCCTAGCACTGCAATATAAAGAAGCCACTCAGAAGTTAGTTATTCCGCGACTACAAAGCTTGATCCAAACGCTAGTTGAGCTTAGCGAAAGATACGCCGACACTATCCAGGTTGGCCGTACTCATGGTCAGCACGCCGTTCCAATTACGTTTGGCTTTGCTCTGGCTCAGTTTGTTAGTCGTCTGGGTGAAAACATGGAAGCGCTCGGAGAGCTCAGCCTAAACCTACCGGCAAAATTCTCTGGCGCCACCGGTAGCTACAACGCACTTAGTACATTTGTGGATGACCCACTTAAATTCGAGATTGATGTTTTGGCAAAGGTCGGCCTAAAACCAAGCGAAGCATCGACCCAAATAGCTCCGGCCGAAAGTTTGGTACGGCTGTTCGATGAAATGACCATCAGTGCTGGCATTATGAGCAACCTTGCCCACGATATGCGCAACCTACAACGTAGTGAGATTGCCGAAGTGCGCGAGAAATTTGAGCAAGGCCAAACCGGATCATCTACCATGGCGCATAAACGTAATCCCTGGAACTTCGAAAACGTTGCTAGCCTAAACAAGCAAGTGCTAGCCCAGAACCTAAATGCCCAGCTGAACATTAGCAGTGAGCACCAGCGTGATTTAACCGATTCTGCCAGTAGTCGTTTTTACCCGATCCTCGTTGGCTGTGTAGCCGAAATGGCCAGGCGACTTAATGTAGTAATGGGCAAAATTGAAGTTGATGAAGATAACATGAGAGAGAATCTAGAAATGAGCGGTGGCGCCATCGCTGCCGAGCCGGCATATTTACTGCTAGCTAAATCCGGGGTAGCCGATGCGCACGAAAAAATTAAGGAGTTGGCGCTAAAAGCACAGGACAATAAACAAGCATTAGCTGAAGTAATTCAAACTGACTTAGGAGATTTTTGGAACAGCCTTAGCCCAGAACAGAAACAAATAATTGCTGAACCCGAAAAATACTACACTGGCCAGGCTTCTCAAAAAACCAAAAGAATTATCGAGCACTGGAAATATAACTAGAGTTTAATCTTACCCCAATACGCGTCGGCCCAAACTTTGTAGCCACGATTGTTGGGGTGGAACCAATCCGCTGCAAAATCGCGCCAGCGACTAATGCGCTCTTTGGTGTAAGTATGAAGTGGCACAACGACTAGATCTTTGCGACTCTCTGCCAATTTGTAGAGAATTCTGTTTGCTTCATCTACCTTGGGGTTATTCCAAAAACGAGTCGAAAAATAGGGTACGTCTGCAATATAGGTTCCCTGAGGTAAATTGCTAATTATATTGGCCAATTCGACTTCGTACTTTTGGGCATCAAAATCTTTAATGTCGTTACCCCCGATATCTAGAGTTACGATTGCTGCTTTATATTTTTCAACTTCCGGCAACTGAGTATCGATTACGTCTTTTAGCTTTGCTCCCGATTTACTTAGGTTAACTACCCGCAATGATTTTCCAGTTTTAGCAGTAAGTCGCTGTGCCAATAATCCAACATAGCCGTTTTCGGCCTTGCTTGCGCCAAGACCCTGGGCAGCCGAATCGCCAAGTGCCAAATAGGTAATTTCGCCATTATCATTCGCTTTTTGCTTCCACTCTAATGAGAATTTATTTACATTGCTATATAAACGAATTAGTTGAAATACCCAAAACGATATGGCAATTGCAACAAGTGCACCTAAAACTATTGGTGCTGTTTTTTGCATTATTAAACTAGCTTTTACGGTAGCGCCAAACCGCTAACGGAACAAAAATTGCCAAAATTGCCGCTATCCAAATCAGCGTTAGCCAAACTTCTGTGCTATCACCAACTCCTAGCGCCAAATAGCGAGAAGCGTTTACCGCATGGGTCATGGGCTGGTTATTGGCAAAAGCTTGTAGCCAACCCGGCATTGTTTCGACAGGCACAAAGGCTGAGCTGGCAAAGGTTAGGGGGAAAATGAAGGCGAAACCCGCCACCTGGGCCGTTTCGGAATCCTTAACACTCATCCCCAGAAAAGCCGAAGCCCAAGAAAAAGCAAATCCAAATAGCAGTAATAAGCCGACCATCAGTAAGGCATCTGCTATGCCACTTTGGAAACTAAATCCAAGCAAGTATCCAACGGTTATCATTATTATCGCTACTGTTAAGTTACGCAGCATATCGCTAAATGTACGCCCAGCCATCACCGCACCCCGGCTCATGGGGAGACTACGAAATCGATCAATAATACCCTTACCCATATCTTCGGCAAGCCCAATTCCGGTTTGCAGTGCGCCAAACAGCATCGTTTGAGCCAAAATACCCGGCAGTAGGTAGTTAATATATTCGCCTCCGGGAATTGGTGTGGTGGGGCCAATTGCCCCACCAAAGACATAATTAAAGAGCAACAAAAACATTACGGGCTGAATTGACGAAAAGAAAACCAGCTGTGGCAAACGAATATAGCGAATTAAGTTTCGCTTGGTTATGGCTAGCGTGTCACCAATTTGATGTTGAATACCGCCGGCCATACTCATTTTTTGCCTCGCTTCTTGGCTTTGGTTCGCTCTTTAATTTTTTCACCAGTTAGAGTTAGAAATACATCATCGAGCGACGGTCGATGCAAAGAAATATTCTGTGGAGTAATTTTTACTTTGTTTAGTCTATCCACAATGGCCAGCAACCCTTTTGAGCCGTTGCGCACTGGAACACTGATCTCGTATGCGGCCTCGTCAACAATTGGTTTGTGCTTGGCCACACCAGTAACTGCCTTTACTGCCGGCTGTATCTCCGACTGAGAAGCAACCGAGAACTGAACAATATCACCGCCCATTTGTGCCTTAAGCTGATCGCTGGTACCTTCGGCAATAACTTTGCCAAAATTTAAAACCGCAATATGATCGGCCAACTCATCGGCTTCTTCCATGTACTGAGTTGTTAGCAGAATGGTCGTGCCATCAGCTACCAGTTCGCGAATAATGTGCCACAAATCTAGGCGAGTGCTTGGGTCTAAGCCGGTGGTTGGTTCATCCAAGAATAGTATTTTGGGGTGACCAACCAAGCTGGCACCAAGGTCAAGCCGGCGACGCATACCGCCCGAATATGTTCTCACTGGGCGATTAGCGGCTTTTTCTAGCCGTAAATCAGTTAGAATTTTTCGTGCTCGCTCTTTAGCTTCTTTTTTTGGTAGGTGATATAACCTACCCACCATATACAAGTTTTCATAACCCGTTTGGAATTCATCCACAGCCGCATACTGTCCGGCCAAACCAATTAATTCGCGCACAGCTTGCGGGTCTTCCGCCACATCAATTCCATGAACCAGTAATTTACCGGCAGTTGGTAGCGAAAGCGTACTAAGCATGTTTACCAGTGTAGTTTTACCGGCGCCATTAGGCCCAAGCAACCCAAATATCTTGCCCGTTTCGGCCTTGAGGCTTACTCCATCAAGAGCCTTAACCCCGGGAAAATGTTTTTTTACTCTGGTGGCCTCGAAGGCGTATTTAGTATCGGTTTTTGCCATAATAATACCTTATTCTACCCTCTCTTTAATTCCTTGGCGAGCTGTTTGTAGGGCATTGCCCCACCATACAAGTTCTGCCGTAACGGCTTGTGCCGGCTCTTCGTAGCCATCAGGAATTGGCCCGCCGTAGTAGCCAACCATATGCACGCTGGGCGCAATCGGTACCATTTGCAACTCGGCCGCAACTAACCGCATGTTTTCTACCGCCCTGGCACCACCGACTGAGCCATAGCTTACAAAAGCTACCGGTTTTTTATTCCATTCATAATATAAATAATCAATCGCATTCTTTAATACTCCAGGCATGGCGTGATTGTATTCCGGTGCCACCCAAACGTAGCCATCAGCTTCAGCAATTTTAGCACTCCATTTTTTAGCGTGTTCATTTTCATATTTATTTGCCTTGGGTGGAACTGGCTCGTCATACATCGGTAAATTAATTTCTGCCAAATCAACAATTTCGAATTCCGCACCAACCGTGCCTTTCACTTGCTCTAAATACCAATCGGCCACCCCGCGGCTGTTACGGCCGGGGCGAGTACTACCGACAATTATTTGAATTTTTAACATTATTTTTGTACCTCAATTATTACTTTGCCTTTAGGGTGGCCAGTACGTAGATAATCCATTGCTTTGGCGGTTTCGCTGAGCGGAAAAACTCTATCTATATGAACTTTTAGCACCCCACCTTCTACTAGCTCAGCAACTTTTGCCAAATCTGCTGAATTCATTTTAGTCTGCTGGTAAAGTGCGTTTACGCTATGTTGTTTCAATAGTTCTTGGTTCGGTTGCTCAAGCATCGAGACAATCACACCTCCTGGTTTAAGTACCTTAAACGAACGCTTGTAAGTATCACCACCAACGGTATCAAAAACCGCATCATAATTGCTTACGACATCCTCGAACTTGTCACTTTTATAATCAATTATTTCGTCTGCCCCAAGTTCTTTCACAAAATCAGTTTCGCTCGCTCCGGCAGTGGCGGTAACATAGGCACCAAGGTTTTTTGCCATCTGAATTGCCAAGCTACCAATACCGCCGGCGCCACCATGGATTAAGATTTTTTGGCCTTTACTTAAATTCATTTTGGTAACTAGCACCTGGTAAGCGCTAACTGCTGTTAATGGCAACCCAGCCGCCTCAGTAAATGCTGCATTTTTTGGCTTTAAGCTAATTGACTTAGCATCGCTAATCGCGAATTCGGCAAAAGCACCCTGGCCTGCAAAAAACTTAGCCTGTCCATACACTTCGTCGCCGGGCTTAAATTCACTTACACCTTCGCCCACTCCGGCTATTACTCCGGCTACGTCCATGCCTAGGGTTGCCGGGAACTCGAGCGGCATCATTTTTGCAACATAGCCAGAGCGCACCATGTTATCAAACGGGTTTACGCTAGCGGCGTGTACTTCTATCTGCACCTGCCCTTTACTAGCGGTCGGTTTTAAGGCGTCATCAACAATTTCAATTACCTCACTACCACCATATTTTTTTATCTGTACTGCTTTCATCTCTAAATAATCTCCCCGGTTTGATTAATTTTACTGCTAATCTTTTTTAAATTTTCTTGTTACCGCTTCTATCTCGACATGGTATTTATCTATGGCAATCGTATTTACAATCTCTATAACAATTAGCAAGCCAATGGAAATAAGGATGGATAATGTAGGGTCGGGGCTGACTAGCTGGGCAATCACAAAAAATATTCCAAAAGAAACAATACCAATGCCGTATCCTATGCCTAGGGCTTTTGCCCGAGTGTTGATATTGGCAGGGAATGGCTTTACGGGTTTTTTGTTAATGTAATCACTTAGCCGTTTTACTTTGGCACGAATGTTTATTGGCTCGGCCATACTATGAAATGTATGTGCCAGGGTAACTGCTATTAACAAATTTGTAGCTAGCTGGATGTTCATTTTTTCTCCTTTTTAATATTGCTGGTATCGCCAGGGCAATTGCACTTGGCATCTTTAACTTTTATCTTACCAAGCAAATCAGTCAGATTGGCCACATCATCGTTTGAAAGTTCAGTAAAAGCATCAGCAATTTCGTCAAACTGGGCCTGTTTGAAAGCTTTGAGATCCTTTCGTGCTTTGGCAGTTAAACTCACCAGTACAACCCGCCGATCATGCTTGCCTTCTAGTCGCTCTAGCAAGCCTTGCTCTACCAGCGAATCAATCTGTTGGGTTACTGCACCACTGGTTATGTGACAAACATTGGCTAAATCTTTAACCGATACACCATTCTTGTGATGCGATATCGCAAAAAACAAAAATGCCTGCGAACGACTTAGTGAATATTTTTTTAACAATTCCCCTTGCCCGCCGCGCAGTCCGCGGTAAATGCCACCCATGGCCTCAAAAAGTTGTTGAATTAACTGACGCCGTGAATCTGGCACTGTTTAGCTCCTAAATTACTTAGTTACTAACTATATTAGTTACTAAACTTTTTTAAGTCAAGTAAACTCTAGCTATTAGGCGTGCATATAATTATGAGCCCAGGCTGAAACTACAGCTATGAGCACAATACCGGCTACCAATAAAGCGACTTGTTCGATTGCAAGGCGCTTTTTTGCCTGAGCATGAATGGCCGGAATAAGATCAGCAACTGATATATAAATAAAGAACCCAGCGGTAAGACCCAATAGTTGTGCCAGCGGAAACGAATCGCCTCCGCCAAGTACAAAGGTAACCAAGGCAACCGGCACCGTACTCAGCGAGCTAAGTAAATTGATTACAAATACCTTTATTCGACTATAGCCATATTTAAGTAGCAGGCCGAAATCGCCAATTTCTTGTGGCACCTCGTGGGCAGCTACGGCGAGTGAAGTGATAAAACCAACTCCAGGGTTTACTAAAAATGCCGCCCCAATTGCCACACCGTCGATGGCATTGTGGATAGTATCACCGGCGATAACCAACGGAGCAGTATGGGTTTTTGTTTCATCTAGATCTTGGTGCTCGTGGTGAAACCAGTGCAAGAAACGCTCGAGCATAAAGAACACCAACAACCCGATTAAAGCCCAAGTAAGAACGCTCTCAACATCACCCGCCTCTATTCCTTCTGGCAACAGATCTAAAAATGCCGTAGCCAGGAGTGTACCGGCAGCAAACGGAGTGGCGAAAAATGAAATCTTTTTGGCTAATTTGCGGTGAGAGAATAGTAGGCCGACAGCCAGCACCCCAAGGGCACTACCAACTAAAGAACCAAGTAAAACTAGGAATATATTAGACATAGCAATAGATTATCTGGGAAATATATAAATTGCAAATTTGTCGCAATTTTATGGTATTATTGCAACATGGAAAGAGACAAAGTATTTAAAGCCGAATTAGAAAAACACAGGTTAAACGTCACGAAATCACGACAATTAATTTTTGACGCATTAACTAAAAATAGGCCAATGCGCGCTTCTATTTTAGCTGACAAGTTAGCCAATAAAGTTGACAGGGCTACGGTATATCGAACACTTGATACGTTTGAACGAATTGGTATTGTGCAACGAACTTGGCTGGGCTTTAAAAGCCAGTATGAGCTGGCTGAACTGTTTTTGCCCCATCATCACCACCTTACCTGCACCAGCTGTCATAAGGTAGAAATAATCGACGATAGCAGAATTGAAAACGAAATAAATAAGCTAGCTATACAGCACGGCTTTAGAATTAAAGATCATTTGCTAGAAGTCAGTGGGCTTTGCAAAAAATGCCAGAAGTAACTAGCTACTGAACGTCTTTTGTAACTTCGTCTAGTTTCGCGGTATCTTCGTCTAAGTCCTTAGTAAGGTTTTCGTCGCCTTGGTATAGCTCCGATTCGGTAACTTTGGCGTCTTTGGCTGTATCTAGCGTAGCTGCTGCTTCGCTTGTTCGGCGCTGGTAAACAATAAAACCAATCCCAGACAGGACTGCGATAACCACAATAATCATTATAAATTCAACCACAGTAAAGCCGGTTTGCTTGAGTTTGTTTTGATTCATGTTCACCTTCATTTTAGATTCCCCCATGCGTACAGGCAATTACTTGGCCGTTTTCATTTAAAATTTCATAATTATCAACACCACAGGGTGAATCAGGTGACTTTACTTTCTTGAGACCCGGGTCGCTATCGTTAATTTTTTCCAGTTCACTCGGGCTGCTTTGTTTGGTTGGCTCCATTTTGTAATATGAATCGTCGTTATTGGCCTTCTCTATTGCTTGCGCTACATTGTCTTTATTATTATCGGTTCTTCTTTGGTATACGATGTACCCCACGCCAGTCAAAATCGCAATTACCACCACAACTAAGGCAACTTCTATAACTGTGAATCCGCGTTGCTTAATCATTGTGCATTCCCCCTGCTAGCTGTAAACCATTTACTGTTTGCAGTATTCCAGTGAGTTGTAAGATAACTTCCAGGCGACGGATTTATATTGAAGTAGTCGTCAGCCCGGCAATCAAGCAAAAAGTTAGCTCGGGGCTGGGTGCAAACATTGTTTCGTAGGTTAACGGGTGGATCGCCCGGTTTTTGATCGTCGTAACACATGTTGTCTTTTCCATCGCTACAGTGGCCGTTGTTTGTACCATTAGGAGCACTAGCCTGAACAGCACCTAAAGTGTGCATAAGCTCGTGCAACTGTACATCTGATGGTTTGGTATTGCCAGTAGCTGCAAATGGCACCCAGCATTCTCGCGATGCGTTTGCTAAAGCATTTCTAGAGTTGCGTGGGAAAACTCCAATCCCAACGCTACCGTTATTGTATGAATTAATTGCCGGATCAGGGTTTTCCTTGTTGGCTCTGAATTTTGTCGGGTCTGTAAAAAATGAAGTAGCGATACCACAGGTAATGCCATTAAGGTTTTCTATCGTATGATCAAGATATACCAAATAGGTTTTGTCGAAGCTAGATAACCCATATTTGTTTACAAGCACAGGGAGCATTTGTCCGAAACTTAGGTTCGCTTCGGCTGGCTCGATAGTAATTTGCTGAATATTGACTTCGCAGTTACTTTCGGTGGCAAACCGAAATTGGCGAAATCCACCTTGACTATCGGCGCTTTCGATTACTTCACGGTTCATACGTGCAGTTGAACGTTTAACAAAGTCGCGAGTACTTGTATAATCTTTTCCGCCAACTCGCGTGGGATCATCAATACCTTTTTCTGCACCAGCTACCTTGATATAGACTGTTTGAACTCTGGCACCGTCAGTTAGGTTATCTACACAAGCAACTTTTGTCGCATTAGATCCTGGTACTGGAGTGTTCGTGTTGCCACCGCCGTTGCCCCCACCATTGTTATCATCCTTCCAGCGCCAGGTTGCCAAAGCCTTGTCGGTTGCGTCTTTGACAAAGTTGCCGAGTCTAACATTATTAGCACTGCCAGTATGGCTATAGCTTCCGATATATATTTCATACCCACCTACATCAACGCCATCTATCTTGTAAGGTGCTTCTACCAGTACGTGTAATACGTCTTCCGTTCCAGCTGCTGTGGTAAAGCGAGAAACAAATCGCACTGCGTTACGCCCATCCAGCGTGAAACTGCGCTCATCAACTATCTCACCCCCATTTGCAACTGCCACACTCTTAACTTGCTCAACGTTTTGAGCTAATGTGCCGTTAGTGAGTGGCCAAGGGCGCGGAGAAATTTGACCTGAAAGTCCAAGACCATCGCTTTGCGTCTTCGAGAATGTAACCTCCTTATTGCAAGGTCCTTTAAGCTGAGTTGTCGGATCACCAGTTGTAAACCCGCGGCGAGCTGCAAAGCTATAGCAAGGTGTGTTGTACTTCACAAAACCAGCCGGAATAACAACATCGTCGTCGTCACCCCCGCCGCTATTGTCTGGCAATCTAGTCCGTAGCTCACCTAGCAAATCTAGTGTAGCCGCTCGGTAAACCGACATTGCGCCTTTAGCTTCTTCATATTTTGTTTTAAATGCTACAACTTGAGCCCCGGCATCCTCTACGGCGCTACCTCTAGCACAAGTCAACTTTAGGGCCTCGGCCTCTGTTTGTTTGGTGTTTACATCGCTACTCAGCTGGGTGTTGCGAGCCTTTTTGGCTTCGTAATCTGGTATGGGGTTTGATGTGGCTAGATTTAGCTCGGTGTATTTGGTATTAATCCGGGTGTTGACGCCTTCGACTTCAGCCTGGACTTTATCTACCCTGGCGGTCATTGTGTTAAATAAGGTATTAACTTCGGTCTTTAAATCTCGACATGTCTGCTCGGCAGTACTGTCTGGATTATCAATATTTAATATTAGCGGATCACTTTGAGTATCGCCAGCCGGTGTTGGCACGTTTGGCTGAAAGCTGGCTACCCACGTGTTCGCACCGTTAGGTTTATTAAGTGTTATGTAATAACGCCTAAACGTATAGATTTTGAAATTGCCTTCTTCAGCTACCTCGATACTTTTATCATTACTCTTATACATGGTTATACGTGACTGACCGTCTTTTGTAATATCAACATGCATAGTCTTTAGGTCGTAATTTTCAGTTTTTGGTCGCTTGAATTGAACCTTAAATACAATCCCACCCGTAACTTTATCCCCATTGACAGTACCTGACTTTGATCCGGCAACTCCGTCCATTGGACCTGGTTCTACAGTTAATTTTGGCTTGGCAGTTACTTGGGCATTACTCTCAGCTGCCGTAGCTGTCGCGGAACCGCTACTACCGCTCCCACTCGCCGAACCAGACCCACCACCGCTAGACCCGGTACCACCGTTGGCGCCGTTATTGATAGTGAGCTTCGATGATGTATTGCCAGAAGTAGTCCAAACATCAAATTCTGATCCATTGGTTTTTACAGCTTTAATAGAGACGGTGTGCTCACCATTTGTTTCTTCTTTGGTATTCCAGGTGTAAAACTCTCTAAATCCGGTATTTACTATGTTGGCCCGTGTAGCTTTGAGCTTACCATCCACATAAAACCTAATATTAGATAAATTCTTATCTGAATTCATATTTATGCCAACAACAACATTCCCGCTGGTCGTTTTACGCAAGACTGATTGATTATTCTTCTTGATGTCGAAGGTATAGTTAAAATCCGTGGCTTGGGTTGCGCGCGGGAGAGCCAGCAGAGAAACAGAAAATAAAACAGCTAAGGCAATAAAATATAAAGCCTTGCGAAGGAATGTGTGTGAATTTTGCCATGTGTTTTTAATCATATTTATTTTTTAGCCATTTTTAAGCTTATGCTTAGACCTTAAACTGACGCATATAGCTTGTCAACCCAGCCAGAAATATGCAGGTCAGCAACTACATCCGAATACAGTATCTTCCCTATTGAGGCTCTACTTAGCATTAGTAAGGTTCGGGATAAGCGGCTGTACCATAATTGCCATACCCTGGTAGTCCGGTGCCACCACCTACCGGTGGTAAACTAGTCCAGTATGGCGACCCAAGTGATGCAAGTGGCGAAATACCATTATTAAGAAATATTTCTGCAATCCTATCCTGTCCTTTACCGGCTATACCCACATTAATGCCTTCAGCGTTGATTTGATTGAAGGCTCTTTCATAGTTTCCATATATTACCTTTGAAAAGTCAGCCTTGCTATCTATCTGATTTTGGGCTTGGAGTGGAGTGTTACCGCATTTTGGTAAGTCTTTGAATCTAACTATCTTTACGTCGTGATCTACTAATTTTTTACTATTCTCGCCGACACTCCCAACGGTTCTTCCACCCAGCCACCTTACATGGAACTTGATGAATGGGTTTGGATTGTTGACTGCGCTGTAAGAATTCGGGTTGTTGGGGTTGTTGTAGCGTACTACAGGACCCTCTAAGTAACTCCAAGAAGTCCTACCGGGTAATGTGCCCGGGTACAAGCCAAGATTGGGGTTAGTTGTGCTAGTAACAGTTCCCAGTATCATGTTGAGTTTTGAAACATCACTGGGGTTTGATTGTCTTGAGTTACTGTTGTTGGGAGCGGTTTGGCTTTTCGAGTTACTGTTGTTGTTGGTGGCGGATTGGTCTTTCGACTTTTTATTCGCACTTGAAGAGCTACCACCTGCCGAGGGAGCACTTTTTACTCCTTTAAGGCCTTCGCCGTTATATCCAGTCTCAACATACTTTGCCTCTCTTTTATTAATAGTGGCATTATCCCAAAACTTCTTAACTGCTTTACCTGGGTAGTTAAAGAATTTAGATTCAAACCAATCAGGTTGTCCAGCGACACCAAATGGCACCCAGAACTTACCACTGAAATACTGTGGGTAACCCTCAGACGGTAATAGAAAATCTTTGTACTGCTCTTTGGTATCGGTCGGCTTGTCTCGATCAATAATATAGTAGGCATCGTAAAATACTTGCTCGGGCATTTGGTAATCCGCAGCATATGTAACGTCTTGACCGTCGATATGATACTCCGGATAGTATTTGTCCCAGACAGCGTTAAGTTTGTCGGCAACAAAGCTTGAAATAACAGGTTTAGCACCAACATATACTCTATTTGCAGCACCCTCACCCGGTGTATCCGACATGCGACATGCATCAAGCGAGATGGGCGAACGAGCCATTGATGAAACGCTATTATTCGTACTCACTGATCCTGCGCTGACAATTTTCTTTGTGTCGAACGATAATGGGTCGGCGGCGTACGTTCTAAATATTTGATACGCACCAACTGCTGCCACCAAAACTATTACCGCCATGAATGTCCGGCGCGAAAACTTTGGTTTAATAATTACTCCGCCGGATCGACGATTTTTATTTGATCTTCTGTTTTTAGCCATTTTGTTATTTCCTAAATCTATTTGTTTGAAGTGAATTTTTTTTAGCCATTTTTAAAATTATGCTTAGACCATAACCCCGAATATAGACTATGTCAACCCGTTAGACATATGCAGGTAAGCAACTACACCTAAATATTGTGTCTATTTAATTTAACTTAACTTACTAAGTTAAGTTTCTAACGGGGTCAAGCTAATATATGCTTGAGTGAATCTACGGATTTATCATTGTGCACGATATCAACAAGAGTATTAAGTAGCTTCAGTTTTGTCTTGTTTGGATGGACCGCTAGGTAATGTATCGAATGAATCCCTTCGCTCTTTAGTGAATCAAGGGGGTGTGATTGCCCAATCTTTAAGCCGGTTTTGTAGTTGTATGATAGCCCGCTAAAACCCGTAGTAATTAGATCCGCTACTCCACAGGGTTCATAAACTGTTTGCTTATTACCGCCTGCATTGACGACTAATGCTTCCATTTCGCGTAGGCTAACTTGGGTTAGGTAGCTTTTGGCATCGAATCCTAAACCAAGACCATCGGCAATGCCTAGGCCAAGCGCATATACATTTTTCAGATAACCACAGGTTGCAACCCCCTTGATATCTTTGCTCGGGACAAGTTTTAAATTAGTACCCTTGGTAATATCAATAAGCGCTTGGCTTAGCTTTATCGATAAGGTAGCCAGCGAGCCACAGCCAAACTCACCAAGGCTCAGGCCCTTTGCCAGCATTGGCCCGTAAATTACACCACAAGCAATTCCATCGCCCAATTCACTAGTTAAAACTTGGTCCATAGTCGCACCGCTGGCTTCGATGCCTTTGGATAAGCTCACAACCCCGAGCAAACCGCTATGGTTAATCGCCGCTATCTCTGCCGCCACTTCCCGATTTGCCCAGGATGGTATTGCCAGCAATATAATATTAGATTTTTCTACCAGAGCAGTCAGGCTAGGTGTGTTACGCAGATTATCATCAACATCCCAAGTGCCAATGTAGTTTTGAGCAAAAACGCCCGCTAAAGCCGAGCCAAGCGCGCCACCACCAACAATACCTATTTTCATATACCAATATTACCTTATTCCGATAGGTTATACCTTACAGCCATAGATTCGTACAATTACGTTTGGAACTACCAAATGAAAAGCTTTGCCAATTACGGAGTATCGAGCCACAAAGGCAACCATGGTAGTGGTGGGCCATTTACCGCTACTATAATTGGCAAGGAAATTACTAGACAGCTGTGATAAACTTTAATTAATTAAAAAAGGACAAGCAAAATGCTAGAATTACTCGCTCAAACATCATCAGATTATTTATACGAAACTGCACCTTACGACACAACCACCAATGTAGACGGTGGCACAGTGGCGGCAATTATGGCAGCAGTGGCGGCTTACTTTCTGTTCCTTATGGTTTTTGTGGTGCTGTCAGTTATTGCCATGTGGAAAGTGTTCGAAAAAGCCGGTAAGCCTGGCTGGGCTGCTCTAGTGCCTATCTATAACACAATCATCTTGCTAGAAGTGGTGGGACGACCGGTGTGGTGGGTTGTTCTAATGTTTGTCCCGATAGCAAATATCGTTGTTTGGCTGTTGATAGCCTTGGACTTAGCAAAAGCATTCGGTAAAAGTGCTACTTTTGGGGTTATCGGTCTGTTCTTCTTCAACATCATTGGTATGTTAATGCTTGGCTTTGGCGATGCAAAATACGTTGGCGCTCCGAACAAACCTCAGGCCGCACCTGCAACAAAATAGTTAGAATCTCGTTCCCGACACGATTGCGTTTTATAGCTTAGAAATTAGTCATTTGACTGTTAAACTGATGGTGAATACTAATGGTTCGCTGGAGTATTGGAATTACTAAAGCACAAGGGAAAAAGAAACCAGCTAAAAGAAGGGTGCGTAAAAACGCGCCAAATATAGCACTGTTATTGCTAATTGCCGTAGTGGTGGTTTTTAGTGCTTTTCTGGTGTTTTTGCAACTCAGTAATATTTCACTAGCAAAAGTAAGCGTTGCGGGTGTAAACGTAGGCAGAACTAAGGCAAAATCCGATGCGGCAACAAAGCTGGCAACGGCAGTTGAAAAGTATCGATTTTCGATTGTCTACGCTGATGGCAACACGAAAGTTTTCGAGCTAAATCAGGCCGGCCTGGCGGCTGACATACCGGCTACGCTAGCTACGCTAAACAGCGCACAAGAGAAACAATCATTTTGGAAAAGATGGCAATTTTGGTCGACAATTAATCTCGATTTGGTATTTAAAACAGACGAAGCACAGCTACACAAATTTATCAGCACCGAAGCAACCGTGTTGAAGAAACCATACTCAGACGCATCGATAGCAATTAACAATGGGCAAGTTAGCATTATTCAGTCTGCTAATGGAAATGGCTACACCATCCCCGGTGGCAAAATTAGCTTAATTAATCGACTATCTCAATTGGACTCAAAACCAATCGCGCTGACCTTTCAGCCAATTCCTCCCGCTATTAGATCGGCAAGTTTGCTACCGATAAAGCAACAAGCCGACAAAATTATTGCCGGCACATTTGTTTTTGTTATTTACGGCCAAGAAATCAAAGCCTCGCCCCAAGACATCAGCCAATGGCTAACAGTTAGTATGGATCCAGCCAAGCAAACGGCTGTGCTTAATTTTGATAGTAACAGAATTATGAGTTATGTTGGTCAAATCACCAGACCATACGCCTACTCTGCAAGATCCCAGGTTGTATTTAGTCTCTCGGATGGCACAAAAGTGGCATTAAGCCCCAGTTATGGGGAATTAAATGGAGCTAACAAAGCGGCTGTCGCTACAGATTTAGCTAAACAAATCAGCACTGGTAACTTGCGATCTGAACTAGCCATCAACTACACATCAGGTACGAACTTAAACTATGCTTACGATAAGTGGCTGGCTGTTGATTTAACTGCCAAACGAATGTACGCCTATGAAAAAACCGCGTTGGTGCGCACATTTCTAATATCTGCCGGGGCACCGAGCACTCCAACCACCCCTGGTTTTCACCGCATCTATTCCAAGGTGCGTCGGCAAGATATGCGCGGACCAAATGCTGACGGTACAAGCTATTTTCAGGCAAACGTAGAATACGTTAATTACTTTAAGGGTGGCGAAGCCATCCATGGGAATTACTGGCGTCCGCTTTATTATTTCGGCAGTATTAATAGTTCCCATGGTTGCGTCGGCATTGTAAATGGCGACGCTGCTTGGGTATATAACTGGGCACCAATCGGAACACCGGTTATTGCCTACAATTAATTTGAAGCATCCCAACTTCCGGTTATATCTATAAAATTATAATAGCGCTTCTCTCGCTCAAAAATGTAACTTCTATCGTTTAGTAACGGAAAATCCGTTTTAAAGTAATTATTGAAAACTAAGCGAAAAGTATTTACACCACTAATCCCAGCGTATGGCTGCTGCTTGGGGTTGTCAGGTAAATAATAAGCGCTCAAGACTCCGAATTTCTCTTGGTATGAATCAGCCGAGGCGGTCTGCCAGTTGAACTCTTTTCTGTTCTTGTAGTAGTCCTTTGGATACGGTCCTTCGTCGGCCTGAAGAATGATAACTGGCTTTTCGCCCGGCTTTGCCATAATGGAATCTATCATTTTCTTTATCTCGCTATTCGTATATTTCAATTGTTCAATATAGGCTTTTTTGTCTACTTCGCTTGTTTTTTCATCAAAGTAAACTTGGCCATTTTCGCGAAAAACAAAGGGGGGATGTGGTAGCAGAAAATGTCCGAATGTATATTTTCTATCATCAGTATTTATGACTTCTTTGATTGAATCTAGTTGATACTCAAATGTATTGGCATGCACCTTTTTGATATCGATTACCAATTCAATAATCGAAAACTCACCGATTTTTACTCGATGATCAAGCACTGGTCGAAGCAAGCTATTTTGTAATACTAAATGAGTGAATTCATTTGGATAGATTTTGTAATTTAGGAAGGTAATATACGACGCTCTCGAATAATTCTTAGTGGCTTCATCGCTTTCCCTGGTCGGCTGCCACCATGAACCGATATGATAGTATTTATAACCTAACTTCGTAACAAATTTGCCTACCGCGTTGCGATTGAGCAAATCGTAATATGGCTGTAAATTGCGGTCGGTATCGCGGTACAGCCGTGACTCCTCGTCGAAATAGCGAAGATTCAAAGTAGACGATACTGACTGAGTTGTATATTGATAATTCGAATGGGCATTGTCATTAATAAAGAACCCTTTGTCTTTGAGGTATCCTAAGAACGCCGAATTGTCGTAGCCGTATAGCTTTTTGAGTGTTTCGTTACTGGCGTAGCGATCAAATACCAGATAATAAATGTCTCGATTCGAACCGGCTGAAGCTTTGGCCTCTTGCTGGAGAAACTCAGGCGAGACATACACCGGGTTTTTGTTTTCAAGAGCTCTCTTTATGGGTGCAAACAAATTAAAGATCAGCAACAGCAAGAGTATGGTATTCACAGTTTTGTATATTTTCGAAACATTAACTTCGGACTTACTTAACTGAGAGATAACCAGGTAGCTACACACAGCCATAAAACCGAGCGTAAACGCATAACTCGCAGCTATCGATAATATTTTGTATTGGTTAGCCACAAAAACAAATGCAGAATGAATATCACCATAAATGAAAAACAGAAAAGTTATCCACCCAAGAAACAAATAACTTTTTCGACTTTTGTGTCGCCAAGCCAAGAAAAGGCTGGCTATACCAACCACCAATAAGCAAACGATTAGTACTTCGGCTGCATACTTAAGCGCTAGCTCATCAACATTGCGATTGTAACGTGCCAAAATTAACCAAAGAACAATTAGGAAGGGGAATATCGGAGTATCAAGTGCTCTTTCAACAAATTTCTTTAAATTAGAAAGATTGCCCTCTTTAGGATTTGCTTTTACCATGCTTGGCTTTCATTAGGTATAGCGTCCTTTTGGTGCCTTTAATTGGGCTACGTTTGGTTATTCTGTAATGCTGTTTGAAGGCTAACTCAAACTCCGCTTGTGTATAGTCACCAAAGATATCTTTGCGACTAGCCAGTAGTTTTCTCACTTGAGAGTCATTCTTTGGAACGTATTCAATAATTAGCTTGTCTCCGAGCTTTGATAAATAATCGGCGATACTAATCAAGGGAACATTGTTACCGATGCGCAAATGATGAACCAAAGCCAGAGCCATTACTACATCTGCGGGTCCTCGGTCGGCCAGTGAAAGGCGCTCAACTCCCGCCCAACCTATTGATGAACTAGGATTTGTTAGGTCTTGCACCAGCGGTGTTATTTTAATATCGTTGCTATCTTTAAGTTTTAGATAGTGCTTCTCGACTGCCGCGGGATCGATATCAAAGGCAATTACGGAATCAGATCTTTTGGCGGCAATCCGACTAAAGACGCCGGTGTTCGCTCCCAGATCCCATACCGTTTTTGGCTTTGTTGCTTTGATATAAGATTCAAGATAATCCATCTTACGCTTAAAGGCGGCTTTCTGATAATTAGTAAAGGTATAGTATTCCCCCCATTCGGTACCGGCCGGATTCCATTTCAGTCCCCTAATAGTTTGCTCGAGACTATCAATAATCCCAACAAGAGCTCGTTTGCTTATTCGTTGCTGTTTGGCACCCACTCCACTAGCGCCATGTTTTGCTTGCGCTTTTGCATGGGTATGAATATGAAACAACAAACCCATTTTCAATTGCGTACGTTTGGGCAGTAAAGATTTTGCCATATCTAGCGGTATGCCATCTATATTCGCAATTAGTAGTTTGTTTGATCGTACATCGCAATAGGCCATTAAGGCTAACGGAGCCAAAAAGTGCTGACAGAATTGCCTATAAGCAATCCAGGGTTCGCTGGCATTGTATTTTTCGAACGACAGAGTGTCGATAAAGATGGGTTTGCTACCTAAAAACTGCACATTATAGGAACTTGCGTCTTTTAGAATATGATCTCTTGCCAAAGCTCGCTTTTGCACTTCTAATGTCAGAAGGGCAGCATCTTTTAGCATACTAAATGACCACTCATAGGGATAAGAAATAAATGGTATTTGCTGAGGTTTGATAATCTTGTAGGCGTCTTTGGTGGTTGGACCTTTGAACTTAGCTATTTCATCGTGCGCAACCAGTAACCCATTGGTTGATAAATCTTCGTATAACCCTGAACGTAATAAAGATTCGTAAGTGCCTTTGTACGCTTTATTTACTTGGCGATATATTTCTTTTCTATAGCTAAAAACAAAGCCACTGGGATCACGAAACGAGCCAGAAACTATGACCTTCATTATTCAGTTTTGTTTTTTTTGTTACCCCGAAAAACCTGTTTTATAGATTGGAAAGCGTGTTTCAGTGAGTTTCGGAAGAACACACCTAAACCAAGGATTACACCCAGGGTAGCCTGCAAAATTAGACTTCCGCTACCGGGATCGATGTATAGAAATATACGCAACATAGTATTTAGCATTGTACCATTTTCAATGACAAATCACCCAATGAGTAGTTTTTAATTTTAACTAGCAGGCGCAACCGGTGGAGGTTGCTGGCAGGTGTTTGAGATGTTTGGCCTACCGGCAAATCGGTCATCGGCCCAAGCTATAACAGACGGCGAAACAACATCCATTAACGCAATATGGTTGACCTTATCTAGCCATAGACTCGCGATGTTTGAGCCAGCTGCACATGACTTGGCTATATAGAGAGCTGTTGTGTTGGGCAGGACTACCTGGTCGGTTAAGCTTTCTGCTACCAGCAAAGGCATACTGGCTTCGAGCAAAGGAGCCGTTTGACTAGAAGCTACGGCACGCCAGGAGGGATCGTTCATTGGGTTAGAGCTAAAGAATTTTTGTCTAAATTCATTGCGCAACAGCGCCTCTTCTGTGGCGGGGACAATACATTTATTGGCAATACGTTGGTAATTCTTCCGACCTTTTGTAGTTAAGATATCTAGGTTGAGCTGAGGATAAATTCTTGGCCACGAAACAACTACCTCAGGTCCAATTACCCAATCAAGAGCAGTATCGTATTGCTGTGACAGCAACGAAATTAGTTCTGCAGCCGGAGCCGACGCTACTACCCCCACGAGATTTAACTCTGGCGCATACTCCTTAGATTGGGCACCAGTAAAAATGGCCGAATGACCGCCCTGTGAGTGCCCCCAAACCACATATGTGGAGCTAGCATTGGCTTGCAGAATATTTCGAGCGGCTCGAACACTGTTTACTACATCGCGCGCTTCGTCTTGCCCTACCAAGTAATGTTCTACCCCATCGGTGCCCAAGCCGGTGTAGTCGGTAGCCGTAACAACCCAGCCTTTAGCAAGCATCTCATCCACCCAACCAATATTAGTGATCGGGTTTTTTAGTCTCGATGGCGCACACTCATCACCCATGCCGATAGTCCCGTGAGCCCAAGCAACAATCGATCGAGGATTTCCTGAATTGTCATTATTGGGTATAAAAACCATCCCGGAGCTAAAAGTGTTTTCCCCATTGGATCGCTGTGAGCGATATAGAATGCGTTTCGCTTGACCATTCTGAAGATTAACATTTATCTTTTCGGATCTTACAACCTCACCGGGGCTCCCTGTTCTGTCTAAATTTTGCGTGCTATAGAAAGGCTCCAAAGCGTCTTGCGAGCTTGTAGTTTGATACTGTGACCAAAAATATGTTGCCAAAAAAATTGCAACAAACACACCAACTAATATTAGGCTCAGCTTAAGATGAAAATGCTTCTTAGGTGTACTATTTTGATTTTTTGCCATAAGCTTTATGCCTTAACGGTAATTTTAGCAAAATTTGTTCGCTTAAAGCGAATGATGACTGACTAATTAAATATGCCAAGCACTGTCAGTGCGGCAAAAACCAGTGGCCCACCAATAGCAAAGATAATAATCACAAAAACTATTAGCTTTTTGTGACGCTCACCAAAACCCGGACCCAGTTGATCTGAAGCATTGTTACTAGTTTGTTTATCATCCATATGAATACGTTAACACAAAAATACTAACTGAACTTAATGGCTTTGCTTGAGCTATGATAGGGTTATGGCGGAATATACACTAAACCCAGTCTGGCTTTTGGTGGGCATCTTGCTGGTAATACTGGGAATAATTCAAGCGGTAGCCTTTAGCGATCCTCACTTTTATACAGCGTTCTCCGTTGGCTTAACAATGCTAATGCTCTCTATCTATAGGTTAATGTTTAAAAAGGATTTCTTTAAAGGCTGGTCGACGGGGCAGTTTACTCTGTATATAGTTGCTTCCCTCGTCGCATGCATAATAATTGATCAAATTGGAATTAGTTTGGGGTATTGGCATTACCCAAAATACAGTGGATTACTTGATGAAGGCTTAAAATATTTCTTTGAATGGTTTGTGGCATTTCAGTACCTAATGCTAGCGTTTGTAATTTGCAGAGAATTTATTTACAAAACCACTCAAAATTTACTCTTGAGTATATTGGTTGGATTAGTTGGTGTTTCAATAGTTGGTTTATTTACAGAATTCCTAAACCATAGCGCTAGTTCGTGGCAAGTTTTATCGATGCCCATCACCAACCTGAAAATTGGCAGTTACTTCATCGTATTCCAAACCATTGGCTACTGGCTGACAGCCCTGATTCCATTATTTATTTACAGCTTTGTAGCTAAATTACGACTCAAATAAATCTGTTGTTTATGCTTTGGCTCTTTGCCGATGAGCACACCCGGCCCAGCAACAAGGACGTCGCTTGCCGGCCAAAAGCTCTGTTACCGTTCGCTTGATGTGATTTTTTCTGGTTTCTGATTTTTTACAGGTAATCACCCAGCAAATCCACTCGTTTCGTGCCAACGGCGTAATATCCTCCCACCGCTCTAGGGCAGATGTGTCTGACAAAAGAGCTCGGTGTAAATCATTTGGAATTTTATGAACCATGCCATCTGTTTGAGCTATATTTGACATCCACTTATTTTACATTCTGAGGACCTAGAAACAATGCTCTATGTATTGAAACACTACTAATTTATCAAATACTCTTATCCAAAATTCTTTTAGTACACTTGTGCCCAAGACTATTTTAGATTAAGCTTTGCTATTTGAAACTACACCATCATACGCAAATTTAAGGTATTATTTTCTCATAATGAACTGACTGTTACCTGCGTCAGGTATCGCCTGTTTAATGCGTTCGGCGAATTGATTAGGGTTTGGTACTTCTAAAAATACAAGTTCAGTTCCAAGCGTCGGCACAAAGACAGATACCGATCCAGCCCCCACCAGCCTTTCAATCAATGACTGACTAACTGTAACCCGCTGCATATTCCTATATGGATACGCTTTAGATGTACGTTTCAGAACGCCGTAATTCATAATGAGCTCGTCAGCTTGTATCTCGTATGTTTCACTACTCCACTTTGTTAACATATATATAAGTACACCTATTTGCACCGGTAGTAGTAGTATCTGTTTAAGAGGCGATAACAGCCGTAATTCATAACCAAACTGTTGAGCCAACATACTAAGTATTGCAGTAAAAGCCAAGTAAACCACCTCTATGAGTACTTCCAGTATTACGATCTTAAAAGCTAGTAGGACGGGGCTTTTATGAATAGTATTGTTCATTTCTGAACCATAGTTTTAGGATTAATGATCCTTAAATAAAAATTAATCTTGATACTGATAATGAGCATTTCTGTGCATTAGTTGCCTACTGTTTAGCACGTGTGAATTCCTGTATACGCCCCTGCCAGGGATCTTTTGCTGTAAATTTTTCATATCCTCTAATAATTGCTTATCCGATTTTTTAGAGTTTGCACGAAGCTCAGTCGGTTTCATATTTCCCCTCTTTACTAATTAGTAGACGCAACATAAATCTTCTGCTATACTAGTAATTATTATTAACTAGTAAACAAAGTATACCAATGCAAACAGCTTATAGTCAAGAACAAATCATAAGGACAAAGAAAATTGCCAAAATTGTTGGAGATGCCAAAAACATACTAATACTTTACGAATTAATGAACTTCGGCGAAAAGTCTTTCAATGAGCTAAAAAGAATGACCGACATTAATGCCGTGACCCTTTCAAAAAAACTATCACTGCTAAAGTCTGATGGGTTAGTTAGTAATCGCAAAGATGGTATAGAAAATCACTATTTTTTGACTACCCAGGCCGAAGAGTTCAGACCCATCATTAAAGATATCGAGAGTTTAGTTATTAATAAAATAAGGAGATAAAATGGGAATTTTCGACTCACTACAAGATTTAATTGGAGGTGCTGCAGATTCTGTGCAAGGCGCCGCTGGTGATGCTGCCGGTGGCCTAGCAGATAACCCCATAGTGCAAGGGGCACAGGACATGCAAGATCAAGCATCAACTGTCGCTGATGATGCAACTCAAACCGCATCCGACACGGCATCGACATTAACCGATCAAGGTCAAGGAGCGATTGACGATATAAAACAGAACATTGGATTATAGTTTTCTGGCAGACAAGGCATTATGCCTCTACTTTTTGCGTCACGCCAAAAAGCTAAGTAATTTGAAAAGTCTTTCTTTACTACATCAATGGCACTCGATTTTGGTTCTGGGTAACTCCAGGCATTATCGGTACTTATTTTTCCCTCGTAGCCCACATTATAAAATTGACACTCACCCTTCCAGGGGCATACATATGGAGTATCATTTTTCGATAGATACTCGCGCTTAACTGATTCTGGAGGAAATTACCAATTGCCCTAAATGAAAATTAATTCGTCTTTTTTAGCTTCCGCGATGACTTTGTTGTTCCACAATGCTTTCATATAATTATGTAATTCCCAGCGCAGCGTCAATTTTTTGACGATCGTATCCTAGCACTTTTTCCTCGGTACCATCCTCATTCTCGATAATCGTAAAGGGCACCCCTAGCTGACCACTCTTTTTATAGAGTTCTTCGGCAAGTTTTTGATCTTGATCGGCATGCTTTTCCTCGTAAGGTATATTTTTGCTCTGCAGATAGCTTTTTAGCATCTTACAAAACCCGCAGGTTGCAGTACTATAAATTGTTATTTTTGCCATTATCGCCTCCTTTTAGTTAAATTACTTACCTTGAATTTATGCGAATTCGTAACCTTGACTAGCTTGTTTACCAGATCATCATCATTTCTAAGCATGTAACAAATTTTCTGGCCCATTCTTTCTTTTTCTACCAGTCCAACCATCTCAAAATTGCGAAAATGTTGTGATACTGCCGATACTGTGATATCCAGTTTTTCTGCTATTTCCGAAACGCAAAGTTCATCGTGCGTTAATAGCAATTTGAATAGTTTAAACCTTGTCTTATCTCCTAGCAACTGCATTACTCGTACAAGTCGCTCCTCGGATTGAGTAAGCCTTATGATTCTATCTTTTCTTAATGTTTCCATAGTAGTATTTTAGCAATCACTTAAACTTCTGTCAATCTGCGTGCTTTAAATAACTACTTACATTACGTATCGCTAGGTGAAACGAAGCAGTGACTAGTATCAGTAAAGGTTTAGCCAGAGGCCGAACTATCTGCGATGCGCTTCGTCCAGTCCTTGTAGTAAATTTCTGCGGGCTTCCTCATCTTAGTAACGTCCGCCTACGGCGATATCCCGGTTCGATTCTGACACTTCGTGTCTATAGTAAAAATGCCCAACTTTTGTTGGACACTCATTCTATGGCTCCTCATCGTAGACGAGGTTAGAACTGCATTGCTTATATGTTTAAGCCCAGAAGTTGTCTAGTTGACATACCAACTTGACGGAAACCCATTGTTTTTCAGACATTCAGTTGGTGTATTTTGTCCTCCACATACGCCCACCCACTTATTTTCTTTATATGTTAGGAAAATAACCGCACCACCACCCTCCTGCACGGTATAGCTAACCGATGCATAGTTACCTTCCTTTTTAATAACTTCGAGTTGTGTGCTGTTTGCATCAGTTTGGCTCACGACGGTAGAGGAAGTTATAACCGCAATTAAGCAGGATTTAGTGAAGACCTAGCCAGAACGCTGTGATGTCTTCATCTGAAGCTTTGTTTAGTGATGCTAAAAATTCTTTCGTCGGCACTTCTATGTATTTATGGTCACTATGACTCTCGTGAATCTCACCATTTTCTATAAAGAATCTCGTCCCTTCTGGATAACTAACAACGATAATGCAATCAATCGAACTGCTTTTGTAGCTTGGCAGTATGCGGCTAAGATATTCCTTGTCATGTATATACTTGTGGCCAAGTGCTTTCACTGAAACTTTATAAGAATCATACTTGGCAATAGTCTCACTAACATCCTTCATTTTCATTATTTCTATAACAGATTTATATTCAATGACGGCTCCTTCTCTGCAGTACTTTTTTGCTTCCTCAAGAGAGTCTGGTCTGAATTCCCAGGCAGGAGACGCTTGAGGCCCTGCTGAACCTTTTACCCATTGTCCAGATATAGCTTTAGAGCAATCATAATAAATCTCGTTTGCGTAATAGCTATCGACTAGATTTGATTCTGGCTTTGGACCGTAACCACCACTAAAACCAGGAGCGGAACCGTTGTTTCTTACTACTAGCACGAAAAATGCAGTCACTAAAATGAATAAAACAATAAGAGCTAATATTAAAATACGTTTTTTGGGTTTTAACGACATACAATTATTGTATCTTATTTTGGTTTCAATTCTAATCTGGGTATATAAAAAGTCAGAACCATTTTCACGGTTCTGACTTTGTCTGTTCCAGCTTGGCTCAGCATAACGGTCTAGAATATTACGGCCTATTCCGATATTGCTGTGTACTTTTCTTTAGCCACTTGTAACATAGTGAGTTACCGGTAGGCGGATTGACCAACAATAAGATTAAGCGGATAATTAGCGATAAAATAAGCAAAAGAAAAAATATGAACCCACAAAATACCCCTCAAGCCTCACAACCACTGCCAAATGCTCCTACTCCACCATCGGCACAAATTCCTGGTGCCTCTGACCACGCAAAGTCCATTCAAAATGCCGGCCGGTCTACAATGACTATGGGTGTTCTGTTACTAGTCATCAGCCTCATTAGCCTCTTCGGTGTCAGTTCGCTTGCCGAAGATCGACAGATGATAAATTGGATATTCCTACCAATTGTAGCTATTGTTAGCGTGCTTTGGATTGTGTGTGGACAGAAGTTAAAAAAAGCAACTGACACGCAAGCCGTGCTTGTTCAGTTAAAACTTGCGATGTTTTCAGCCTTTTTGATAGCTGCCATAACTCTAATTGTCATGATTATAAGCCCTGGCGGGGGTGGCTTAGCGGGTCTGTTATCACTGGCTTTGGCGATTTATCTGCTCGTCATTAAACTTAAATTCAAGTAGTAAGAAAACATAAACGTAAACATGAAAAGCATTTCGACTCCAGCCTGGCTTTGCGATAAATCAAGGGTGATTCATCATGAAGGCCAGGAGGGCATCTTTAGTTTTGATGGAGCAGAATTTAGGTTTACAAGTCTAGACAAAGATAAGACGATCAACATCAACACTAAAAACCTGAAATTGGCTGATCTGAACAACATTATGGCAGGGGCTGAGATTATACTTAGCACTATCGATGGAGCATCGTATGTATTTGTCACAACTCGACCTGCCAGTAACACAGAGGCCTATTCGCGTGCCCTTTTCGTTCCTAGACTGCTAGGTAATGTCAGAATGTTTAAAGGGCTAAGCAACTCTGTCCAGACTTCAAGTAAATGGAAGAAAATTATCATCGATTCGTTGCCCGCCAGCCAAGTACATACCAGAAAAGAAATTCGTATTGGTTTTGTCATCTTATGGTCGGTGATTGCTATAGTGGGGTTATTTCTCATACTGTTTATGCTAGTGGTCCTGCTGTCCGGTAGAGCGTAGCCTATATTCAAGGTTTGCTTTGGACTATCGACCATATGATGGCGCCCGTCATAATGAAAAGCGCACTGATAGTTAGTAGTAGCGCGTAATCTAGTGGCTTCTTCATTAACTTGGCGAGCAAAAAAATGAGAGAAACCACTGAAGCAACTGCGTAAATAGCCCCTATAGCCACAGGGAGCATTATGATGAACAGACCGCTTAGATTTTCTCCGTCACTTCGGGCTGCTGTGAAGTATAAAAAACACTGAAATGAGAGTGTTAGGACTGCCTACGGCACGTTCGCCTTTAAGGCTCACGAGCGAACTCGGCAACCCGGCATCGGCTGGAGCCACTGCGTTGCCTTGCTTCCAGTCGAACCCTGGAAGCGAAAAGTCCGCCAACAAAAGCTGGCGACATTTTCATGGCTCCGGAGGCCGGACAGCGGCTGTGCCTTCTCCACTCAACCATGCTCGATGTAAACATCTGTGCGTGGTTTCGCTCCAACGAACCTTATTTCGGTTCGATTCTGACACTTCGTGTCTAATAGAAAAGAGCCCGACTGATGTCAGGCACTTTTCTATGGCTC
>CAZBQI010000003.1:0-95711 GCA_964494105.1 uncultured Candidatus Saccharibacteria bacterium
AAAAGACTGGCAGAAAAAGCCATCCGCTATACCTGGGCCGTCTCCCAGGTCTACTTAGCCTTATAAAACCGATATAGAAAGACCGAGCTCGAAACCCCGGCTACTAGCACGGCTAGCAATAGGATTACGTAGGTTTGCGCGTTAAACGTCGCGATGAAAGCATCGTAAAGGTTACCCACAACAACTCGCATGTTGGCGCTGTTTATGTTGGCTATAAGTTGAGGCTTAAAAAGTGGACCAATCATTAGCATAAACAACCCACCAACAAACACTATTACTGATTGTGCCAGCATAATCGAAGCGTAGTTTTTGCGATTCTTGAAATATGGTACTGCCAGGAGGGCTAGCGCGCCCAATACGGCAAACGGACTAAACCAGCTCAAAACGACTCCGGCCTGGTAAAAGCTCGGTACTTTTTGCGTGTCTAGTATTGTAATTTCCGAAGGGATTTTGGCCGGGTCAATTTTGGCTTCGTCTTCACGACCACTAATTTCTATAAGTTTGCCAATTGTGTCCTTAAGTCCCTCAAGATTAATTACTATTGGCTCAGGTCTTTTAGAAGTAAGAACGATTTGAAGTTTGCTGGCTATCCTTGATGTCAGCTTTTCAGCTCGATCTGATCCCAGCAGTCCTGATATAAAATTGATGGCGTAATCATCTACAACGTTTTTTATTTTCGGGTAGTCGGCCAGTGCTCGGTCGGTAATCTCAGTTGCGATGGCCCGACGACTAGATTCGCTAGTGACAGATGTTACGGCCGTTTTAGTGAAATTATCGGTATTGAATAGTTGTTGATTAACCCAGATTGCTGAATTCGCGACAGTCAATAACAGCGTAGCGACAATCGCACCGATAACAATGTTCTTCTTGAATCCACTGGCAGCACCTTCTTTTGGTGCCTTAGTTACTTTATTAGCTTTTGGCATTTTGACCTCTTTTCACTTTAATTATGTTTTATGTAATCAGCCAATGCAAGCAAAACCATTAAGTTCTTTTTCTGGTAGGGTCATTTACCCATCTGTTATAATTAATGTGATGACAAAAATTGAGAAGAGCATTCTTATTTTGCTGTCGATGGCACAGCTCATCCTAACTCTAGACTCGACTGTTATGAACGTGTCTATATCTACTTTAGTGGTTGATCTTGACACAACTATTGGTGGCGTACAAAGCGCAATTACGTTTTATACATTGGTTATGGCGGCCTTTATGATTGCCGGTGCGAAAATTGGCGATATTATTGGGCGTAAAAAAGCATTTGTAATTGGCTTGCTTATTTACGGTACGGGTTCGGCTATAACTGCACTAGCGCCAAATATTACAGTTCTAAAAATTGGCTGGTCTCTATTGGAAGGTCTAGGCGCGGCACTAATTATTCCGGCTATGATTTCTCTAATTGCAAGTAACTTCAAGGCTGGTACTGCCAGAGTAAAGGCTTACGGAACATTAGCTGCGATGGCTGCGGTTGGCGCTGGCATTGGGCCAATAGTTGGTGGTTTGCTCACAACTTATGCCAGTTGGCGATACGCGTTTGCCGGCGAGGTTGTGATTGTTATCTATATTCTTCTAAACCGCAAAATTATAGTGGACTCAGTGCTAGACAAGGTTAAGCCAAAGCTCGATTGGCTAGGGGTGGGCCTGATTGCTTCAAGCATGGTCTCGATTGTTCAGGGGATTTTAATGGCTGGAACATATGGCTTGTTTCGGGCGCGAAAAGACTTTGTATTAAACGGTAAGGTGCTAATAAGCGAAGGCAGTATATCACCAACGATTTGGCTGGTTTTGGCTGGGCTTTTTATACTAGTGCTATTTGTAGGTTGGCAGCGATACCGCGAAAGCCACAAGAAATACCCGCTAATTCATTTGTCACTTTTTAAAAATTCGGTAGTAAACTCTGGCAACGGTTCTATATTTGCTACGCAGTTTTTGCTAGGAGGCATAATGTATTCGTTGGCGCTATTTCTGCAGATGCAATTGCAGTACAATGCTTTGCTGACAGGCATAACAATGTTACCGCTGTCGCTGATGATACTTGTAACAGCTAGTCGTGGTTCGATAATGTCTTCAAAATACGCGCCACGTCGAATTGTGCAGTTTGGCTTTTCTCTAGTTGTGCTGGGCACTATTTGGCTTGGAATTAAAGCCGGCGCTACCAATAGTGGCTGGGACTTAGTACCTTCACTGGTATTTATTGGCTCGGGACTGGGTATTATTTTCTCTCAGCTTCAAAATTTGGTTCAAAGCGCGGTCACAACCAAAGATTCTGCCGAGGCTTCAGGGCTTTTTGCTACATTTCAGAATCTGGGTATGAGTTTTGGGACTGCAATGAGTGGCGTTATCTTAGTGGCTGTCTTGCTTACAACCAGCGCGAACTTGATTAATTCTAACACTACACTGAATTCACAGCAGAAACAGCAGTTAAATGCTGCTTATGAACAGCAGGCTCAAGTTGTCAGCGACGCTCAGGTAGAGGCTGCCCTGCAGGGCCAGCCGGCCAATGTTTCACAGGCTGTTGTTGATATAAATTCCGAGGCTCGTCAAAAATCACTTAGCTTCACCTTTATTCTAATGGCAGTGATGAGTGGATTTGGTTTGCTTTCGACTATTAAATTGCCGAAAGACAAACCAAATGCTAAGTTAGCCAAAGCATAATTAAGAAGGGAGTAAATAATATGAGAGGGCCGATTGATTACATTATTGTCGCGTTTGAGGGCAATAATTTCAAAGGTGAAATATTAGCAGAACTAAGTAAGGCGGTAGAACAAGGCACAATCGCTGTGCTTGATTTGGCTGTTATTACAAAAGACAGCGAAGGCAATGTTGCATCGGTAGAGCTGGCCTCGGTCAAGAGCGATGTGGCTCAAAAATTAGCTAATGCAAAAGCTGGTTTAATAAATGATGAAGACGTTGCCGAGGTTGGGGAGTTGCTAGAAAACGACTGCTCGGCTGGCTTGCTAATCGTTGAACAATTGTGGGCCAAAGGCCTTAAGCAGGCAATTATAAATGCCAATGGCACTTTAGTTGCCGAAGGGCGAATTCACCCAGATGCAGAAAAAGAATTAGATAGTAAAGGAGAATAGATATGCCAGGATTATTAAGAGGAATGGCGAGAGTAGCTGTAGTTTCAGGAACTGCTACAGCAGTATCAAATAATGTTAGTCGCCGTCAGGCGCGTCGCTGGGGACAGGAAGATGCCCAGGAAATGCAAGCTCCGCAACAGGCTGCGCCATCTGCGGATGACCAAATGGCACAACTAGAAAAGCTCGGTCAACTGAAAGACCAAGGAATACTAACTCAAGAAGAGTTTGACGCCAAGAAGAAACAGATTCTCGGTCTGTAGTAGTGAGCAAAAACGAGTCCAATAGTCTAACAGCCGAGCAAAGGGCTATTCAGCGTAATTTTCGCATTGCGGGCTTAGCTAGCTTAGTTTTGTTATTTGGGGGATCTTGGTTTTACCACATTGTAGAGAAGTTCAGCTGGCTAGACTCTATCTATTTTTGCACAATTACGTTGACTACAATTGGCTATGGGGACATTGTGCCGCATACAGACCTTGGCAAAATATTTACAATTTTCTACGTACTTATTGGTATTGGCATTATTGCAACATTTGCCAATTTGCTCATTAAGAATGCGGTTGTGCGCCGGCAGATTAAGAATCAGTCAAAAGATCGGAAGTAATAACACTAGACAGGCATTTTTTAGCAATTGATATATTGATACAATTTATAAAAATAACTAGAAAGGTAATAAATGAACCAGAAACCAACTGATGCGAAACTTGTATTTATAAAATTTAGTCGAGGTATCTCATACTTTGTCTATGCCTATTCACTAGTAGCTTCGGTTTTCTTAGCATTTGGCTTTTTCTTGCTTTTGTTTAGCGCTAACCCGTCGACTCCTTTTGTTGAATTTATTTACAAAGTAGCTGGCGAATTTCTGCAGCCGTTCCGCGGCATCTTTCCAGCGCACCCAGTCGGCGAAACAGGGTATTTTAGCGCAGCAGCGTTGTTTGCAATCATGGTATATCTAATATTGGGAGCAGCAGTAAATGCCCTTATTAGTTATCTCACTGCCAAGATGGTGGCACACGAAAACGAACTAGAAAAATCTGTTCGCCAAGTTCGCAAGTAGCAAATTATTCGTTCCATTTCGGCTAAATTTTAATATCTTTTGCCTTAGCAAAGCGCTTATGCTTGACACAGTGTAATATCGGGGAGCATTATTAACTTGATATATAAGTGTGGAGGAACACTATGGCACAAAATAATAACGTAACCGGCTGGGTCGGTTGGGTCTATTTTGCCGGTGCGCTAATGCTAATCAGCGGCGTATTCCAGGGCATTATGGGGCTCGTCGCCTTGCTAAACGATAAAGTATATTTAGTAACAGCAGATAAATTAGCAGTTTTGGACTATACGCAATGGGGTTGGGTACACCTAACTCTTGGCTTGGTACTTCTTAGCGCTGGAATGTCGCTATTGCATGGCGGAACTTGGGGGCGGATAGCTGGTGTGGTTTTGGCATCACTTTCGCTTGTTGTAAACTTTCTGTTTGTTAGCGCTTATCCAATATGGAGTGTAGCTTTAATGTTAGTTGACGCCCTAGTACTGTACGCACTATTAGTACATGGCGAAGAAGCCAAGGAGGCTTAGTATGGATGGAGCTGTTGCATCTCAAAAATCTCCTAACTGGCTGTTTCTACTAGAAGGAGTTGCTTTGCTACTTTTTGGTATAGCAGCTATTGCTTGGCCAGGTATGACGTTCTATACATTCACTGTTTTGTTTGGTCTCTACGCGCTAGTAGCGGGCGTAGCAAACGTTGTGGGCGGAATCGTAAGCATTAAAAATGGTTGGTCTGCTATTGGCGGTATTGCACTTGGTGCGCTATTTATCGCAGCTGGTTCCTACATTATGAATCACCCTGGAATTACAGCGCTCTCGCTGGTACTATTCGTCGGCTTTACCTTTATCATTAGAGGTATATTCGAAATAGTTATGGCGATAAGTGAAAACCCACCACACAAAGCCTTAGCGATTGTCTCTGGTATTTTCGGTATATTAGTAGGGTTAATTCTACTTCGATACCCAGTAGGAGGTGGCTTAGCATACGTTTGGGTACTAGGGATATATGCACTAGTATCTGGCCCTATTATGATTGCTATCGGCTTAGGTGCTGGCGGCACAAAATCGCGTCATGAGCAATATTAAAAACCCGGTTGGTTTTTGGAGTGGCGTCGTTGCATTATGCGGCGGCGCTGTATTCTTGTATTTTGCAATTGACTTTAAGAATACAAATCTAGATACATTTTATAGTTCAAAATTAATACAGGGTGGGCTCTATGTTATAGGAGTTACACTAGTGGCTGTTGGACTCATAAAAATGATTATTGGTTACTTCTCGAAGTCTTCTAAAGACCCAACAGTATAACGCAGATTCATCTGTTAGAATTACTGCATGCCGATACGTAAGCGCGTTAATGCGACTTTTTCTCCTTTAAGAATTCGAAATTATCGACTGTTTTTTTCGGCTCAACTAGTATCGCTAACTGGAACTTGGATGCAAGTTGTAGCTCAATCATGGCTAGTCCTAACTATCACCGGGTCTGGTACTGCCTTGGGCTCAGTGGTGGCTTTGCAGTTCCTGCCAATGCTAATAATTGGCCCATGGGGTGGTGTATTAGCCGACCGTCTGCATACACGACGAATTTTATATTTTACCAATCTCTGCGATGCGGCATTGGCTTTTTTTCTAGGATATCTGGTGGCGACAGGAGCGGTAGAGCTTTGGATGATTTACATTCTCGCATTGGCGCTAGGTATTGTGAACGCCATTGATACTACAGCTAGAAAAGTATTTGTTATGGAGCTGGTAGGGTTAAAACATATAAAAAGCGCAGTGCTGCTTAATGGAACCTTGATTAACGGCGCTCGCTTGGTGGGGCCAGCTATTGCCGGAATCTTGATAGCAAAGTTTGGTCTTGCGCCAAGCTTCTTTATTAACGGATTATCATTCTTCTTCACGATTGTTGCACTGATGCTCATGCGAACTAACGAACTGATTACAAAACCAACCGTTGCTGCTGCCAAAGGTCAAGTACGTGAAGGGTTACGGTATGTTCGAGAAAACCCCGTATTGTTCCAGGTGCTAATAATGATTGCGATAATTGGTACGTTGACCTTGGAGTTTCAAGTAGTATTTCCGCTATTTGCAAAGTATACACTTAATGGAAATGCACAAACATTCGCGGCGCTGATGTCACTACTAAGTGCCGGTGCGGTTGTGGGTGGGCTTTGGGGCGCTGGCAGAGCCGGGAATGTTACGCAAAAGACTGTAGTTTACTCTGCTTTTGCCACTGGATTCTCTGTCCTAGCGATGGCTTTGGTTCCAAATTTATGGATGGCATTGGGCGCGGCATTTGTAGTTGGAGCAAGTGTAATTACCTATACATCTTTCAGTCAAACGATTTTGCAAATAAACTCATCACCAGAGATGAGGGGTAGGGTTATGTCGCTCTGGACCGTTGGTATGCTTGGATCAACACCAATCGGCGGTTTCATTATTGGTTATTTTAGTGAAGTTACTAGTCCACGTTGGGGTTTGGCGATTGGTGGGATAGCTGCAATTATTGCCGGCATAATTGGCCTGTATTGGTCAAGTACGCAAAAACAAAACGTTAAAACTTCTTAGAAAAAACTGATTTTTAAACTAAGGATATTTTCAGACTTTCAAATTATTGTATGTGTACGGTCATAATAATAATCCAAAGGAGGAAAACGATATGGCGTTTAAGAAACCAGCAATAATACTAGCTAGTCTAGGGGCGGGAACAATCCTGACTGTGGCTGGGATGGGTGCAGTTAGCGCCCAAGGATCAAATTCGAACAGCATTGTCGATAAGCTTTCGAGTAAATTTAACCTAAATAAAACCGAAGTACAAAAGGTTTTCGATGAAGAGCACACTGCTCGGGCAGCCGAACACAAGCAAAAGCTAGAGGAGCGACTAACCCAAGCAGTCAAGGATGGTAAAATAACTGCCGATCAGAAGACTAAAATTTTAGCGAAGTTTGACGAAGAAAAATCTTTTCGTGACTCACTGAAAGATAAAAGTGAAGAAGAGCGAAAGGCAGCAATGAAGCAGCATCGCCTAGATATGCAGCAGTGGGCAGCTGATAACGACATAGATATGCGCGTGATGCATATGGGTCCACACGGAGGTGGGCATCGTGGTATGGATAAGCCAGATAAAGCCGATAACGAAGGCTAAGAAGGGAGGTAATGCAAGAATAACTAAAAAATAACTAACTCCACCTTACAGCTAATGCCGCACCCGATTGACCTCTTGTGTGGCATTAGTAATTTTTCAGCTTATTCTCAGTAAAAGTTATAATGATTAGAGTATGCGGATACTTGTAATCGAAGATGAACATAAAATAGCCGGCGCTATTAAGCGTGGTCTAGAGCAGGAATCGTACGCGGTTGACGTTATTCATGATAGTGACGAAGGTATGATTGTGGCGGCTGACGACAGCTACGATCTGGTTATTTTGGACAGAATGTTGCCCGGGAGCAATGATGGCATTGGAATATTAAAAGAAATGCGGGAGCGTAAGAGCCATACTCCGGTATTGTTTTTGACAGCCAAGGACCGAATTGGTGATAAGGTTGAAGGCTTAAACGCCGGCGCCGATGATTATCTGGCAAAGCCATTTGCTTTTGATGAGCTACTCGCTCGTGTTCGTGCGCTTTTGCGACGACCGCAAGACACGCAACAGGCAGTTCTGACTTACAAGGATATTGAGCTTGACCCCTCAAACTTTACAGTTCACCGAGCCAAGCAACCGATAAAATTAACCAGCAAAGAGTTTGCCTTGCTAGAATATTTTATTCGTAACCCAGGGCGTGTGCTCACTAAAGCCATGATAACCGAACATGTTTGGGACTACAATGCCGACATTTTGCCTAATACCGTCGAGGTTTACATTGGTTACCTGCGCAATAAAATAGACAAGCGATTTGACGGAGATAATCTGATTCATACACGGCACGGTTTCGGCTACGTCTTTGGAGATGTGCATGTTTAAGTCCGCCACTCTCAAACTCACTGTTTTTTACATGCTAATAATTGTGGCCATTAGCCTGTTATTTAGCGTGAATTTATACCATCTATCTTACCGCGAACTCGAAAGAGGATTACAACGCCAAGCTCGGGATATAGGTCGAGCACCTAGGTTTCGCGCTCTGCTAGGCGAGGAGCCTATCAATGTGAGCGAGCAGCTAAAAGAGGGACGGAGTCGAATTCTGGTTCGACTTATGTTTGCGAATCTTGGTGTGATTCTGCTGGGTGGCGTTGGCAGCTACTATTTGGCACGAAGAACGTTAGAGCCAATCGAGGAATCAGTAGAAAGGCAAAATCGCTTTACGGCGGACGCATCACATGAGCTTCGCACTCCTCTGGCCGCTATGAAAAGTGAAATCGAAGTTGCTTTGCGCGACTCAAAGTTAAGCAAAAAACAAGCCAAAGAGTTGCTCGAAAGCAATCTTGAAGAAGTAGATAAGCTAGAAAAGCTCACAGCTGGCCTACTAAGTTTAGCCCAGGGCAACGGTCGGCTAAAAATTGATTCTTTTGATGTTAAAGCGCTTGTGTCATCTGCCAGGAAAGTAATGACAAAAACAGCCAAACAAAAGAAGATTAGAATTATAGATAAAACAAAGAGCATAAAAGTAAGTGGCAATAAAGCTGCGATTACGCAGGTTATTTCAATAGTTCTAGAGAACGCTATAAAGTATAGTCCGCCAGGTAGCGCCGTAGAAATAACATCAACTCCTCGCAGACAATTTGCAAGTGTGCAGATTTCCGACCATGGTTCAGGGATAGATAAGAAAGACCAGCCATTCATATTCGATCGCTTCTACCAAGCGGATACATCAAGACACAAGCAAGAAAATGGAGGTGGTTATGGGCTTGGACTCTCCATTGCTAGGCACATTATTGAGGAACAGGGTGGTCAAATTTCAGTTACCAGCACCAATGGAAAAGGCTCAACTTTTAAAATAGAAATCCCGTTTAAAGAACCTGCCTAAAATTTAGACGAATTCGCTTAGTCCTGGGCAATTCCAAGTTTGGCTGCACTATAGTGAAATAATATTTGAATACAAGCGCCCACGGGTATAGCTACTAACGCTCCAATAAAGCCGGCCAGAACTGCGCCGCAAAGAGCCGAAACAAACACGGCAAAGGCCGTCATCTTAACAGTTTTGCTCATTACTTTTGGAGAAAGAACGTAGTTTTCGAACTGCTGGTAGATGGTTATAACAAGCACGATGGCAACTGCATCTCTGGTCGACACGGAAAGGCCCACCAGGCCCAGGATAATTCCACCGAGTTGCGCACCAATAAGAGGTATGAGGTCTGTGAGTGCAGCAATTAAACCCATAAGTGCCGGGTAGGGCAGTCCAATAGCAGCGCTAGCTAACCCTGCAGTAATACCGGCAAAAACACTAGTAGCTAAACTACCTAAGATATAGCCAGTTACTGAGTTATACATTTTTCCAGCAAGCATATCGCTGTCGCTCCGGTGCCTTTTAGGAATCAGTTTTCGTAGTGATGAAACGTATTTAGGACCATGAATTGAGACATATACCATCATCGTGATGACAGTTAGGAAAGCCGCAATACCACTGAAGATACTAGCTAAAGCACTGAGTGATTTACCAAAAAAGTTGGTGAAATTTGTCTTTATTTGATCGCTGTTTTCTTGTATATACTCACCAACTCCTTGTTCTCGTAAGAATTTATAAGGCTGATCTTTTGAGTTATCAATGTTAGCCGAAACGCCTTCGGCAATTTGAGGAATATCACCAACAAAGTTTGAGCCTTGTTTGAAAATTGGCGGAAGGAAGATAGAGAATAGTGCCGCCAATAGCAGAAATCCAGCTATCGCTACAATTGCCAAGCCGGCGCCTCTTCTATGGCCGGGTATCTTCTTTGTTACCCAGGTAACGGCTGGGTCAATTACTAGTGCTAAAAAAGCACCGCCGGCCAGCCAAAATACTACATCGCGCAATCTGTATACAAAGTACAAAAATATGGCGAATCCGATAATGGTCAGTATTACCTTGATGGTTTTGTTGATTGTCGGGTCTTTCAGCCACATATCGCTATATTATATCAGTAATGTAATCTGAAAAGCAATTTAAAACATAAAGTAATAAATAAAACAACACATGCATCTGCTATAATGCATGTATGGATTACTCCAATTTGCCAAACTGGTTAGTGCCGATTTTTATAGCTGTGGTCTTGATAGATATGCTACTTAAGGGTTTTGCTTTGTGGAGAGCCGCGAGGCGACAGCAACTTGGCTGGTTTATAGCTCTACTAATTCTGAATACTGCCGGGATATTGCCGTTGCTGTATCTGTTAACGTTCTCAAAAAATACAAAGCCAACGAGCACTTAGCGTAGAAAGTTGGGCTTCGTACCCATAGGTTATGGCCCAAAACTAAGAAAACGAATAAAAGAGTCCGGTCTTACAAGGTAAAAAAACTTAGTTAACCAGCGCTACAGGGCTTATAATAATGCGTAATGAAAGATTTACGTCGAATATTTAGCTTTACCAAGCAACTTTGGCCATACTATTTAATCATCTCTATCCTGACGGTCTTTATTGCCGCCTTAAGTCAGGCTCCGGCGTTCTTGCTAAAAGGGATAGTTGATCAGCTAACAAACGTACTTAACGGTGGTGACTCTAGTAATCAGTTGATATTCGTGTTTGCCGGGCTGATATTGCTTACTGAATTGGCCAATACGATTATTTCGAACATAAGTGGGTATTATGGTGACCAAATGGCCGTCAGAGTTCAGCGCATTCTTAGTCAAAAGTATTTTGATCATTTGTTGAGTTTGCCCCAGCAATTCTTTGACGATGAACAAACAGGGACACTCATTAATCGCTTAAACCGGAGTATTTCGCAGATTAGTGGCTTTATAAACGCCATGAGTAATAATTTCTTATCGTTCTTTTTAACCGGCCTATTTACGCTGATCATAATCGCCTTTTACTCGTGGCCATTGGCTTTGGCACTATTTATGCTGTTTCCACTGTATTTTTGGTTAACCAAGAAATCTACAGACGATTTTAAGGGCAAACAAGAGAAAATTAATCGACAATTAGACCAGGCTCAAGCCAGATTTACAGAGGTAATAGGCCAAATTCGGGTAGTTAAGAGTTTTGTCCGGGAAGACAGCGAGAGCAAGCTGTTTGATCGCCGCTGGCAAAATGCCCAAGGTGTGACAAAGAAACAATCAGTTACTTGGCATAGCTATGACACCCTACGTCGGCTGGCGCTGAATGTAATTATTGCCGCTGCAATAGGTTACATAGCCTGGGAGGCAATGCGTGGCCGGCTAACAATTGGCGAATTTACTTTACTCTTACAGCTTATTATTCAAGTGCGGTTCCCCTTATTCGCCAGCTCATTTATTGTTGATAACATTCAGCGAGCTCAGGCTAATAGCAAGGATTACTTCGATGTTATGGCTACAAAGGCCGAAATAGTTGATGTCGAAGGCGCACCAGCACTTCGGGTAGATAGAGCCAAGGTTGAATACAGTCAGGTGTCTTTTGCTTATGGCAAGGGTAATTCGGTGCTCAAAAATATTAACTTCACTCTACAGCCCGATTCAAAGGTGGCATTAATTGGCGAAAGTGGCGAAGGTAAATCGACAATAGCGAACCTGTTATTGCGATTATATGAACCGTCGGATGGTGTTATTAGTATCGACGGACAAGACATTGCAAAAGTTTCGCAGAAATCTTTGCGGCAAAATATTGGGGTGGTATTTCAAGAACCGGCATTGTTTTCCGGTACGCTTCGAGAAAACATTGCTTATGGACGTCCGCGCGCTTCGAAAGCGGAAATTGAAGTAGCTGCTAAGGCTGCTAACGCCCATAGCTTTATCATGAAGTTACCTAAGAAATACGATAGCGAGATCGGCGAGCGAGGTCTTAAGCTGAGTGGAGGTCAAAAACAACGAATTGCCATTGCTCGAGCCCTCCTGAAGGACCCGCCACTACTGGTTTTGGACGAAGCTACTAGTTCGCTCGATGCCAAAGCCGAGTTGGAAGTGCAAAAAGCTCTGGAGAAACTAATGCAAGACAGAACTACCTTAATAATTGCTCATAGACTCTCGACCATTAAACATGTAGACAAAATAGTTGCACTCAAAAACGGCAGGGTCGCCGAAGTGGGCTCACCCAAAACCCTAGCTCACAAAAAACACGGTATTTATGCGGAATTATTGCAATTGCAGGACCCAACAGCACTCAACAAAAAGAAACTCAAAGAATTCGATATTATTAGCAAATAAATATCCGCTACGAAGTAAGTTTTGCGGTATCTTTGATTAGTTTTTTGGCGCTGGCCACTTGGCCACTAAGCTTTAGTTCATCTAGCTGCTCTGGGTGTACCGGGTACTCTCCGGTAAAGCACGAGCTGCAAACCATATCGCCAGTGACCCCGATTGACTTATACATACCCTCAAGTGAAAGGTAATGTACGCTTTCGGCACCAATGTATTGGCTAAATTCCTTTATGTTCATTTGATTAGCAATTAAGTCAGCCGGTTGGGGAATGTCAATACCGTAGAAATCTGGAAATCTAATTGGTGGCGAAGCAATTAAGAAATGAACTTCGGCAGCGCCGGCGCGCTTGAGCATTGAAACTACTTCCTTTGAGGTGGTACTACGAACAATTGAATCATCAATCACAATTACTCGTTTTTTATGCAAGACATGATCTAGCGTGGCAAACTTTAGACGAACCTTATTTAGTCGTATATGAGGGTCAGGCTCGATAAATGTTCGGTGAACGTAGCGGCTCTTAACCAAGCCTTCTTCAAAGGGAATGCCACTTTTCTCGGCGTAACCCAGTGCCGCCGGAATAGAAGAGTCGGGAACCGGCATCACAATATCGGCATTTGGCACGTATTCTTGAGCAAGCGTGCGTCCAAAGTTTTTCCTGACCTCATAAACTGACTGGCCATAAAGCTCACTGTCGGGTCTGGCGGTGTAGACAAATTCAAACACGCATAGCTTGGGGTTTGGCGATGCTAGCTGAGTACTGTGAGTGCCTTTTGCATCGATAACAACCATTTCAGCGGGGTTAATTTCGCGTTCAAAATTCCCCTCTAGTGATTTGATTGCACATGTTTCAGAAGCAATAATTGTAGCCTCGCTTTTGACTCTACCAATACATAGTGGCCTTAGGCCGTTGCGATCACGCAAACCAATGAGAGTATCTTTATTCATAATCACTAGTGAAAACGAGCCCTTTAGGTAATCCTTAAAGGCAATCTGCACGGCTTGTTCTAAATTAGCGGCTGCTTTGGAATCTATTAGGTAACCAAGTAATCTGGCGATTAGCGCGCTGTCGCTATGTTGCTCGTCCGACATCTTGGCCCCTGCTTTTTGGAGTCGACGGCGCAGGCTTTCATAGTTGGTCAGGTTTCCGTTATGGGCTACGGCGATTTTACCTTTGATGCTCTTTATTACAAATGGCTGTGCGTTAGCATCATTTGATGTGCCAGAGGTAGAGTAACGATCATGTCCAATGCCAATTGTACCGGGCAAGTTCTCGAGGTTCGACTGCGTAAACACCTGGGTTACTAAGCCCATTTGCTTGTGGGTATGGAGCTTTGCGCCATCCGAAGTAGTTATGCCTGAACTTTCTTGACCCCTATGTTGCAGGGCAAAAAGCGCAAAATACAGATGTCTGGCTGCTGGTAGGGTTTTACTATAAAATCCTGCTACGCCACATGCGTCACGGGCTTCGCTCATATCTACATTGTATCAGCTAGAATAATTATTAATATACAACTGCAAAAAAAAGGTGTATAAAATAAGTAACATTCATAAATAATAAGGAGAAGTTGAAGTGGCTGATCAAGTAAAAACTACAAAACCGGCCGGCCAGGTCCAGGTTGCAGATAAGAATGATGTAGAAAAAAATAAGGTATTCGCAGTTCTAGCGTATTTCGGACTACTGTGTTTGTTGCCAATATTGGCAGCTAAAGATTCCAAATATGCGATGTTTCATGGCAACCAAGGACTAGTATTGCTAATTGCCGAAGTCATACTGGGCTTTAGCTGGGTCTTCCTATTGTTCATACCAGTCATAGGGTGGTTAATCGGGTTTGCCGCCTGGGTGCTAATTTTAGTGTTGGCAATTATGGGTATCGTAAGTGCTGCAAATGGCGAAATGAAGCCTTTGCCTGTTATTGGAGAAATCAAAATCCTTAAATAATAAAAAGAGTTGCAGTTAATTAAAAATGCCCCTTTTTTAAGGGGCGTTTTTAATGATGATGAGTAAGTTTGGCCTATTGCCATCCACCAAGAACAGCACCAGCAACAACAAAACCAAGTAAGTTATAGCCATTATTAATTAGCCATAACTTTTTCGATACACCGTGATAAGCAGCGTGCATCAGGCTATTGGTAATGACAAAACCCAGCGCTATCCAAGCGGCTGTTACAGCGCCACCCACTGCGCTATTTACATTTAGAAGGTCGAAAAACCAAGCCAAGACGTAAACACTAATTAGGGTTGTTAATCCGCCGACAATCATAGCGCTAGTGGCGCCATCTTTTAAATCTTTCTCTTTTTTACCTAGTTCTTTTTGCCACTGTTTGGCAAATAGTACTGGCGAGTACCATACTGCACCGACGGCAAAGTAGGCTGCCGAGGCAACAAGTACTGCCATTAGATTAATATCTGCTAATTCCATCCTGATTCTCCCTTCGGCTTTATCGTGGTTTATTTGCTGATAAAGGCCACTTAAATATTATTTCCCATGATTATACACCGATTAGTCAAGTTTCTAAGGTTATAATTGAAAATTTATGACAAAATTAGGGTCTGATTCTAGCACTACCTATAGCGTAGTGATATACTATTTATACACTAGAGTAAAATTAATAAAACAAAAGGAAGGAAGCAAAATAATGGCCAAAGATGTAACTATTTATACTACAAGTACCTGCGCGTATTGTCCGCCGGTTAAGGACTTTTTGAAACAAAAAAATGTCAAATACAACGAGGTGAACTTAGATAACCAACCTGAGCGTCGGCAAGAGCTCTTGCAAATTAGTGGCCAGCTGGCGGTGCCCGTGACGGTTATCACCAAAGATGACGACACCAAAGAAATCACCGTTGGCATGAACTTACCAAAGTTAGCCGCAGCTCTTGGTGCTTGAGTGAGTGAGCCAAAGAAACACAAGTTAATTGTAGTTGGTGCCGGTCCTGCCGCTCTATCTGCGGCAATTTACACGACCCGCGAAGACATCGACACTGTTTTGCTCGAAAAAGGCGTTGTTGGTGGCTTGGCCGCCATTACCGATAATATCGAAAACTACCCTGGTTTTGCTAAGGGAGTAGAAGGGCTCGAATTGGCATCACAGTTGCGATTGCAGGCCGAACGTTTTGGCGCTGTAATTGATCTTGCAGAGGTTCAGTCTTTATCGGCTAAGGGCAAGAAGAAGTTACTAAGAACCTCAAACGGTGAGTACGAGGCAGACTGTGTTTTAATTGCAACCGGTAATGATTATAGAAAGGCCGGAGTAAAGAACGAGGCCGAACTATTCGGGCGTGGTGTGCATTACTGCGCTACTTGCGATGGCGCCTTATATCGCGACAAGAAACTTATTGTTATTGGCGGTGGCAACTCGGCCACCCAAGAGGCCTTATTTTTAACCAAGTTCGCCACCCATATTGATCTCTTGGTTCGTAAAGATGCCTTCCGGGCCAGTGATGTATTGGTAAAGAAGGTCTTAGCCGAGCCAAAAATAACTGTCCACTTCAATACCACCGCCGAGGAAATTGTTGCCAAAGACATGCTGGTAAGTTCGGTCAAAATACTGAAAAATGGCAAACTGGCAGAACTTCAAGTTGAAGGTGTTTTTGTGTTTGTTGGGCTTGTGCCAAATACGCAGTGGCTGGATGGTAGTGGAGTCAAGCTCGACGAGCGGGGCTTTGTATGTTCAGATAAAAACTTGCAGACGAATCTTGACGGGGTTTTCGTGGCGGGCGATGTGCGTGCCGGGAGCACCGAGCAGATTGCCTCGGCAGTTGGCGAAGGCGCCACAGCAGCTCTAAAGATTCGCGAATACCTAGAAAACGATCAAGCGCCGAGTTATAGCGAAGGATAGAAACGAAATCATGGATTGCCCTCACCCCAGAGTAGGTATCGGAGTGCTCATATTAAAAAATGGCAAAGTTCCAATGGCTCAGAGAAAAAGCTCGCATGGAGAGGGGGAATATTGTTTTCCGGGTGGCCACTTAGAGCTTGGTGAATCTTTCGCCGATTGTGCTCAACGCGAAGTACGTGAAGAGACCGGTATGGAAATAGAAAATATTGAGTTTCTGTATTTGGCGAATTTGCGCAATTTTCATGGCAAACATCATGTCCAGATTAGCCTAAAAGCAGATTGGAAATCGGGCGAGCCAATTAATTTAGAAAAAGATAAAAGCGGGGAGTGGCGCTGGTACTCTGTTAATGACTTGCCTAGTCCTATTTTTAAACCTTGCAAAATGGCATTTAAGGTCTTGCGCACTAAACAATACTACTTCGATAACTAAACTGATTGTGGTTATAATAAAGAAATAACTAAACATAAGGGGAATTATGGATCCAGATTTTAAAAGACCACAAACACCTCAAACGCAGAATAACATTAATGCCGTCCCTGTTCAGCCCCCGCAGCCACCGGTGACTCCACCTGTTCCGGATGGAGCAGACCCCTCCGCTCCACTTAATCCAACCCCACCAGAGAAACCAAAAACACCCACAGGAAAGAAACTAATGGTGTTGGCTGTGATAGTAGTGGTTTTATTATTAATTGGTGGCGTCATTTTTGCACTTACCAATAGTAATTCTGGTACAAGCGATAATGCATCTGGCTCTAGTAGCCCGGCTACCAGCCAAGAACCCGGCTCTAGCACTTCAGCATCAAGTAGTAGTGTTCCGCAAAGTGGAGAAGTTAGCATTGAAATTTCAGATTTTGCATATACACCTGAGAAAATTACCGTTAAAAAAGGCTCTAAAGTAACCTGGACTAACCAAGATTCCGTTCAGCATAATGTTGTTTCCGACGACGACAGCCCGCAAAAAGGATTAGAAGGTCCACTTTTAGCCAAAGGCAAGACATACTCATTTACCTTTGACACCGTTGGTGAGTATAAGTATCACTGTACGCCACACCCCAATATGCTCGGTACAATTGAGGTCGTAGAATAAATTTCGTAGTACAATAATAAAAGCTAACGAAGGAGTAATAAATGGCTGATGATGTTTCGTATGGTGATGATGCGCCACAGGTAGTAAATGTTGTAATCGAAATTCAAAAAGGCAGCGTGAATAAATACGAATTAGACAAAAAAACCAATCGACTATTTCTTGATCGAGTGAATGGCACAGCTAGTCTTGGGTACCCTACTGATTATGGCTATGTTCCAGATACGCTATGCGAAGATGGGGATCCTCTAGATGCGATGTTGATTATTGATGAGTCTGTGCCTCAAGGAGTTGTTGTGCCTGCGCGGGCCATTGGTGTGCTGTATATGGTTGACGATGGCGAAAAAGACGAGAAGTTAATATGTGTTGCTGACAAAGACGTTACAAAATCCCACTTAAAGCATGTAGATGATCTAGGCGAGAACTTTAAGCCAATGGTTGAGCATTTCTACAAGCAATATAAGGCATGGAAGAATAACTGGCAGGGCACAAAAGTTGAGTTCAATGGTTGGGGTGGTTCGGACGAAGCGCTAAAAATTATAGAAGAATCAATTAAAAGAGCTAATTGACATCTTTCTTGCTCTTAGCCACTTACGCTTATATAATTACAGTAGTAAGTAGGGGAAAATGACTAAAACAAAAATAGCGATTAATGGTTTTGGGCGAATTGGTCGCAATGCCTTCAAGCTTGCTTTCGAAGAAGAATCACTTGAAGTTGTCGCCATCAATGATTTAACCGATAACGTGACTCTCGCACATTTACTCAAGCACGATTCAAACTACGGCACATACCAAAAGAATGTTGGTTCTGACGAAGAACACATAATAGTCGATGGACAGAAAATAAAAGTCCTCGCCGAGAAAGATCCAAGTATGTTGCCGTGGAAAGAGCTTGGCGTAGAAGTGGTAATTGAAAGCACAGGTTTTTTCACAAAAGCTGAGGACGCAAAAAAACACATTCAAGCCGGGGCTAAAAAGGTAGTAATTTCCGCTCCCGGCAAAGGTGACGGAGTTGATACTATTGTGCTCGGCGCCAATGATGACGAAATTGCCAAAAGCAGTGAGGTAGTTTCGAACGCATCTTGCACTACTAACTGTATTGCACCATTGATGGCGGTGTTAAGTCAAAATCCTGGTATTGAAAAATCCATGATGACAACCGTCCACTCTTATACCGCCAGCCAGGTATTACATGACGGCCCAGCCAAAGACTTGCGAGAAGCTCGGGCAGCAGCCGAGAACATTGTGCCAACTACCACCGGCGCCGCCAAAGCTGCGGCTCTTGCCGTACCATCACTGCAAGGAGTTTTTGACGGCATGAGTATTCGTGTGCCTACTCCAGTTGTTTCACTAAGTGATATAACATTTATCGCAAAACGCAGCACGTCTATCGAGGAAATTAATTCTATTCTTTGTAAGGCGGCAGCTACCACGCACAAGGGCATCATTGCCGTTACCGACGAAGAGCTTGTGAGTCGTGATTTCATTGGTGACAGCCACTCGGCGATTGTGGACTTAAAACTAACGAATGTTATCGGTGGCAATTTGGTAAAAGTGGTTGCTTGGTACGATAACGAATGGGGATACTCTAATCGATTAGTTGAGATGGTGGTGGAGCTAAGCAAGGATTTTCAATGAAGGTAATTTTTGGTGCAGATCATGCCGGGTTTGAGCTAAAAGAAAGGTTAAAGAAATTTGTTTCATCTCAGGGTTACGATGTTGTTGATTGTGGTAATGATCATTTTGATTCTGACGATGACTACCCTGACTATATTCTTCCGGCAGCTCAAGCAGTATCAAAAGCAGATTCAAAAGATGTAGTTGGAATCATTATCGGCGGATCTGGGCAAGGAGAAGCAATGGCGGCAAATCGCGTTCCAGGTGTCCGCGCAACAGTATTCTACGGTCCACATTTAGCCACCAGGGCAGTAGACCACACTGGCCGAATGAGCAGCGATCCTTATGAGATTGTTAATTTGTCACGAAGTCATAATGCAGCTAATATGCTAGCGATTGGCGTACGTTTTGTTTCTGATGAAGAAGCCGAAACAGCTGTTAAGCAATGGCTTGAATCTGACCCAGAGGTCAAAGATCGATATATGAAACGCATAAATCAAGTGGAAGAAATGACCAAATAAACAATGACTGTAATCTGCCCGGCAATTTTACAGGATACGCCCGAAAAATATAAAGCTGATTTAGATAAGGTCACAGGTTTTGCAAAAAGAATTCAGATAGATATTGCTGATGGTATTTTTACACCCAATAATACTATCAACCTAATACAGGTGTATTGGCCAGCGGATGTTCAAGCCGATCTGCACTTAATGCTAAAGGAGCCACTCAAAGAGCTAGAAACCGTGATTAGCCTAAATCCGTCGCTAGTAATAATTCATGCCGAGGCCGATGGTGATTTGGTTAGTTTCTTTATGCATATAAATCAAGTTGGAATAAGAACCGGGCTCGCGTTTTTGCCGCAAACCACAGTTGCAAGTCAAAAGAGTTTGATTGAGCAAGTAGATCACGTACTAATTTTCGGTGGCACACTAGGTTCTTATGGAGGCAAACTAGACCGCAGTTGCCTGGTAAAGGCCAAAGAAGCTAAAGCTATAAAGCCCGACCTAGAGCTTGGTTGGGACGGTGGAATAAATGAGCAAAACGCTATAGACGTGTCAAACGCAGGCTTCGATGTGCTCAACACAGGCGGTTACTTACAAAAAGCTGACGATCCCCAAGTTGCTTATGCTAAACTGGAAGCAGTAGTTAAGGGGTAGAATTTGACTATTCGGGAATTGGAGCAGATGGCGAACACCATCCGCGAGGACATAATAAAAATGTTGGTAGAAGCCGGCAGTGGGCATTCTGCCGGTCCACTCGACATGGCTGATGTCTTTACCGCGCTTTACTTTCAAATAATGAAGCATGATCCCAGAAAGCCAGACTGGGATGAGCGTGACATATTAGTCCTTTCTAATGGCCACATAGTGCCGGTGCGTTATGTCACTATGGCCAGAGCTGGCTACTTTCCGATAAAAGAGCTAAAAACGCTGCGCAAACTAGGTAGTCGACTTCAGGGTCATCCAGAGAGAATTCGGTTGCCGGGGCTAGAAACAACCAGTGGCCCTTTGGGTTCCGGGCTCAGTCAGGCAGCCGGTATGGCATTGGCACTACAGATGGATGGCCAGCAGCATCGTCGCGTTTACTGTCTGATGGGTGACGGAGAGCAAGACGAAGGTAACGTATGGGAAGCTGCTATGTTTGCTAGTAAATACGACCTTCATAATATTACTGCAATTACCGATCGCAACAACATCCAAATAGACGGTCCAACCGAAAAAGTAATGCCACTTGAACAGCTTAAAGACAAATGGGAGGCTTTTGGTTGGCACGTTTTAGAAATTGACGGCCACAATATGCAAGACATTATTGACGCTTGCGAAATTGCCAAAGCAATTGTGGAACGACCAGTAATGATACTGGCACACACCATTCCCGGAGAAGGAATTGACTTTATGGAGTACGACTATCACTGGCACGGTAAGCCACCGAGCAAAGTTGAAGCGAGAAAGGCCTTGCACGAGCTACGCACGCTGGGTGGTAAGATTCGAGGCGAACATGAATAAGGGTATTAACGAACAAGCAAAGCTAACGCCCAAACTTTATCAAGATGCTATCGATTCGGCTCCGATTAGATCAGGATTTGGTGATGGCTTGCTTGAGGCAGGTAGGCGCAATGGAAATGTTGTAGGGCTTTGTGCAGATCTCACAGAATCGACGAAAATGGATCATTTTGCCAACGAGTTCCCGGAGCGCTTTTTTGAAGTAGGAGTAGCCGAGCAAAACCTGGTAACTGTGGCTTCTGGGCTAGCCGCCATGGGTAAGATCCCTTTTGTTTCGAGTTACGCGGCTTTTAGTCCCGGACGAAACTGGGAGCAAATTCGCACTACTATTTGCCTTAACCAAGCAAACGTAAAAATTGCCGGATCTCACGCCGGTATCTCCGTGGGCCCGGATGGAGCGACACACCAAATGCTCGAGGATATTGCCTTAATGAGGGTATTGCCAAACATGAAAGTTATTGTGCCATGCGATGCAATCGAAGCGCGCAAGGCAACACTAGAAATTGCACGCCAAAAGGGGCCGGCTTACATCCGGCTAGCTCGGGCAGATTCACAAATCATAACGACCGACAAAAGCCCCTTCAATCTTGGAAAATCCTGGGTGTTGCGTCATGGCGAAGATGTAACGATTATCGCGTGTGGCACACTAGTCTATCAAGCACTCATTGCGGCCGAAATTTTAAGTAAAAAAGGCATAAGTGCCGAGGTAATAAACTGCGCAATCATAAAGCCAATCGATAAGCTTGGAATACTCTCAAGCGTGCGCAAAACTAAAAGAGTCGCTACGGTTGAGGAACATCAAATAGCCGGGGGTCTTGGCAGTGCTGTCACAGAGTTGCTGGCAGAATCCTTGCCGGTGCCGGTAATTAGAATTGGCATTAATGACGAATTCGGTGAGTCCGGCACACCGCAAGAACTAGCGAAGAAATTTGGACTAACAGCACCGCAAATTGCATTTACGGTCGACCAATTTATGAAAGGCAAGGAACATAAATCGTGAGCAAGGAAGAGATAAAAAGACGCACAATAAAAGCCAGGAGGGCGTTTCGACGTGCCCAGCGTAACGGCTATGCCTTGGGTGCCTTCAATATTGATAATCAAGAAACGCTAGTAGCGGTGGCCCAAGCGATGGCCAACAAGCACGCAGTTGCCATGGTCGAAGTCAGCCATGGTGAAGCTGAGGCGATGGGCCTAGACAATATTAGAGACATGGTTGATAACTACATTGCCATGTTTGGGATTGAGCTTTATATCAATCTAGACCACTCTCCTTCTGTTTCAGCCGCTAAGGCAGGCATTGATGCAGGCTTTGAATTTATCCACATCGATATCAGTCAGGCTGATCATGAGGCAAACGAGAAGGAAATTATAAAGGCCACCAAAGAGGTTGTTAAGTATGCGAAGAAGACCGGTGCTTTGGTAGAAAGCGAACCACACTATTTTTCCGGCGGTTCGAATGTATTTGAAGAAACCATTGATTATAATGAAGTAAAAAAAAGCTTTACAAAGCCAGAAGAAGCTAGGCGGTTTATTGAAGCTACCGGTATAGATACCTATGCTGCTGCAATTGGTAACCTTCACGGCAAGTACCCAGTGCCAAAAAAGCTGGATATTAAACTACTGAAGCAAATTAGAAGTGCGATACCAAAGCAAGCGTTTATTAGTTTGCACGGTGGGAGCGGAACGCCGGAGCATTACTATCGCCAAGCAATAAAAAATGGAGTATCCAAAGTAAATATAAATAGCGACTTACGCTATGTTTATCGAACCGAACTTGAAAAAGCGCTAGATGCGAATAAGAATGAGTTTGCGATTGTTAAGCTTATGCCAAAAGTGATTGAATCTTTACGAGAAGTGGTAGAAGAGAAGCTCGAGATGTTTGGAGCAACAAGAAAGGCCAAAACTTAATGCGAGTTATTACTGTTGGCACCGCAACACTGGATGTGTTTTTGGCAGGAGAAAACTTTCACGCCAAGCGAGACGTGCGAACACATGACTATATCGAGCAGTTCCCGTTGGGTGAAAAGATTGAAGTTGACCAAGTGGTTTTTAGTACGGGGGGTGATGCCACAAATGCTGCGGTAACTTTTGCTCGCCACGGTTTCGACACCTCATTTATGGGCAAAATTGGTGATGATCTACCCGGACGAGAAGTTGTAGCGGCACTCAAGAATGAAGGCATAAAAACATCACTAATGGCGGTTGACACAAACGGCAGCACTGATTATTCGACACTTTTGTTGGCTCCGAATGGCGAGCGAACCGTCTTAGTATTTCATGGCTTGTCGCGTTCCCTGGCGACTATCGATTTTGATATGTCTAGGGTAAAAGGCGATTTGTTGTATGTTACATCTATGGGCGGCAATTTTAAGTTTCTGAGTGAAGTTCTTTTGGTTGCTAAGAAAGCCGGTATGAGAGTTGCATATAACCCCGGTACAAAAGAAATTGCAGACCCAGCCAAGCTAAAAACAATGCTCAAAAATGTTGATATTCTATCCGCTAATCGAGAGGAGATGAATAAAATTTTTGGCAAAGCCGAGCCCAAGGAATTACTGAAGAGCGCCTCTAGCTTTTGTGAATATGTACTGCTATCCGACGGATCAAAAGGAGCTTGGGCAACTGACGGAAAACGGATATATCGAAGTGGAATTTACAAGCAAGTAAAGATTATTGATCGGACTGGTGCCGGTGATGCGTTTGGCTCTGGCTTCGTGGCCGCACTTTTAGTTAATAGGCCGATGGAACAAGCCCTAACATTTGCGAGCGCAAATTCAACTAGTGTTGTGCAGCACATTGGAGCCAAGCAAGGAATACTACACAGGAACACCACGTTAGAACAGATGAAAATTGATGTTATCTAGGCTTTAGATGCTACCTGCCTCTAGAGAGAATAAGAAATGCGATAAGCGTATTGATTCCAAATATATAAATCGGGAAAGCTGCGCTAAATAAGTCCCAGCTATTTAGTGTAAGCAAGGTAATTAAGGCTGAAATGCTACCAGCAATAAATGTGTGATAGTTCTCGGTGTGAGGATGTGTAAATGATTTTCGAACCGTTGGAACTGCTGCAAATAGATCCGCAAGAAGACTAAACAACAAACCGTAGAGGGCATTATCAGTAATTTGCCACAAAATAATTCCAATTGCTGCAAGGATGCCACAGATATAATCAAATTTAGTAAGTTTCCAATAGGCTTTTTTATCCCAGAATGAAGCTAGAAAAATCATGAGGGGGCTAAGTGTGATCGCTAAGGTGAATATTGACTCCATGCCTACGCCTACGTCTAACTGTGAGAAAAATACAATCATTGGGGCTATAGCCCAAAGCAACCACGTGACCCTATTTGGTTTAGTTTTTCCTTTGAGCGTATCAAGGAAATAAGACACTGAGCCAAGTACAGCAATAGCTGCAGCTAAATATATGAAATTTTCGCTTATCATTGCCTATATTATACAGACTGCCAAAAGCTTAAGCGTATTGCTATACTATCTGATATGTCACTCTTAACAAAATTACTCTTAGCGAAAGAGCCAACTATCGAGCTAGCCATTAAGCAACTTGAGGATAAAATTGGCCGCAAAGGGGTTGATACCGAACTAATTGGTGAAATTCTGCAAAAAGGCTTCAATCACGCCGCTCAGCTTGGGCTAGATTCTGACTTTAACGCCAAAGAACTATACTACTCACTTATTAATAGAGTAAAACTTGACGATGAAAGGTTGGCTCGAGCGATTGGTGGGAAAAACATTGATGATGTGGCCGAGATGATGCCGTTAATTATTAAAAAATTCGAGAGTCTAGATTTACCTCGAAAAGGGTGGTTTCTAAAAGAATCAATTGCGCGAAAGATGTTAAAAAACCATCCACCGAAAAACATTATGGCGCGATTGGGCTACAAAGATGTAACAGTGATGCTAGAAAAAGAAAATATTTTCGAAATATTTACGGCTATTCGTTTTGGCGAAAGTGGGGAATGGCTGGATAGCTTTAATCAGCAGTACAAGTCGGTCAAGTTTAAGGACTTTGAAAACAGACGAATACATACAGTGGTATACGATTCCAAGAAGTGGGGAGATATTGCCATTCACTTTGTCCAGAAAAAGCTTCACAACATAACTCACAGCAAAGAACTTGGAGTAATTGTTGCTGTCCCGTTGCCTAAAAAAACAATGCGTGGCATTACACTCAAAGTGCTTCCACTACTTGTACACTACTGCTACGAAGTACATTTATACAGTGCGTACTTTCATTTAATTTCAGCTCAAAAAGACTTTGGCAAAAGACTTTGTGAGACGTTAATTGCCGATACTGCACGCGTACCGATAATTGACGGTCGTCACCATGTTCATTGGCGCGTTATTCAGCGCTACTATGGCAAGCTAAAGGGCGAAGAGCATCCGGAGGTCTTCCAGCCACACGTTCAGCCAGAGGATCTGCATTGGCGTAAAGCCGAAGACGTACTATACAAGGTTGACCCTGAATTGGATTTTTGGCGAGGTATGGATTATGTGGCGCTGGATATTGAAGGTGAGGTAGTGACATTCAACCTTATGGACGTCGAGTTTAATTATTCAAACGGAAACAGTTTTGAAGACCGTAATCTATACCACTTTCGTGAATCGCTTTGGAATGAACTCTTCGAGCGCTACATGGGGCAAAAAATATTAGAAAAAGAGATCCTGCAACAGCTTGATAACGACCTCATAGCGCCAGAAAGAATCAAGCTTTAATTGCTTAAAAATAAATAGCGTCGCGGGTTATACTGGAGAGATGCCCAAATTTATACTCAATTCTAAATATGCGCCAACCGGTGATCAGCCGGATGCCATTGCCAAACTTACGGCCGGACTTGTCGACGGCAACAAAGAACAAACCTTATTGGGAGTAACCGGCTCCGGCAAAACGTTTACTATGGCGAATTTGGTTATGAACACGCAGAAGCCCACGCTTGTTATTAGCCACAACAAAACGCTAGCCGCCCAGTTATATAGCGAATTTAAGAGTTTCTTCCCAGATAATGCGGTCCACTATTTTGTTAGTTATTTCGATTATTATCAACCGGAAGCTTACATTCCGGGTAGCGATACATATATCGAGAAAGATTCTCAGATTAACGACGAGATCGATAGGCTTCGACATGCTGCCACCAAGGCTTTGCTAACACGACGCGATGTTTTAATTGTGGCTAGTGTCAGCTGTATTTATGGCCTTGGTTCGGTAGAAGATTATGCAACATTGGCCATCAAGCTAAAGGCCGGTGAACAGCGCAAACGTGATAAATTCCTGCGCCAATTAACCGACATTCAATACGAACGCAACGATGTTGGCTTTGAACGTGGTACTTTTCGAGCTCGTGGTGACATTGTAGATGTGTTCCCTATAGGAGATGACAATGCCTATCGAATTGAATTTTTTGGCGACGACCTAGAGAAGATTCGCCCGCTTAATCCTCTTACCGGCGAACTAGAAAAAGAACTCCAGCAAGTAAGTATCTTCCCGGCTAGTCACTACGTAACCCCCGAAGAAAAACTAAAAAGCGCGGTGGTGAAGATCAAGTCAGAACTAGCCGAGCGCACTACATACTTGAACAAACACAATATGCTGCTCGAGGCGCAAAGGCTCCAACAACGGACTAAATACGACATTGAAATGATAGAGCAGACAGGTTTCGTGAAGGGAATAGAGAACTATTCTAGGTATTTGACAAACCGAGAGCCGGGTGACCAACCAGCAACATTATTAGATTATTTTCCAGATGACGCCCTGTTCTTAATCGATGAAAGTCACATGACTATGCCGCAAATTCGTGGCATGTACAATGGCGACCGTGCTCGCAAACAGATGTTGGTAGATCACGGATTTCGTTTGCCTAGCGCGCTAGATAACCGCCCGCTAACATTTAGTGAATTTGAATCCCACATAAGCCAGGTTGTGTATGTATCAGCTACACCGACCGAGTACGAGCTAAATCGGTCGGCCCAGGTGGCCGAGCAAATTATCCGACCCACCGGCTTAATCGATCCGGTCATTGAAGTGCGCAAAACCGAAGGCCAAGTAGACGATTTAATTGCTGAAATTCGTGATCGAACGAGCAAACAACAACGGGTGCTTGTTACCACCTTGACCAAAAGAATGTCAGAAGACCTTAAGGATTATCTGGAAGAACTAGGCATCAAGGTTCAATATCTTCACTCGGAAGTTGAGACATTAGAACGTACTGACATATTAAAAGATTTACGGCTTGGCGTATACGATGTGTTGATTGGAATAAATCTATTACGCGAAGGTCTTGATTTGCCAGAGGTGAGTCTGGTGGCAATTCTTGATGCCGATAAGGAAGGTTTCTTGCGTAGCGAGCAGGCGTTAATTCAGACAATTGGCCGAGCAGCGCGCCATGTAGAAGGTAAGGTAATCATGTATGCCGATAGAATAACCGGCTCAATGGAACGAGCTATAAGTGAGACCAAGCGTCGCCGTAAAAAACAAAAAGCCTACAACGATGCCCACGGGATAACGCCAGCTGGTATAACTAAAGCCATCGACGGCGGTTTACGTGATCTCATTCCAAAAGAAGAAAAACCAGGAATTAATTTAAACAAAATACCAAAAACTGAATATGAACATCTTATTAAAGACCTAACGGCGCAAATGGACATGGCATCGGCAAACCTGCAGTTCGAGCATGCTGCCGAGCTTCGTGATCAGATAGCTGAAATTAAAAAAGCCCTTTAGCTACTGTACTGTATATAAGAGAAGGCATATAATCTGTGCAAGAGATGCTATGCATTATTTTGAAATCTATACAAACAAAGACGAATTAAAAAAAGAAGACTGGCAAAAGCTTTATACGGTGCTTGGCGCATATATTGGGCTGCTTGGTACCTTCGAGGTTATTGTCAAACTGCAAGATAATCTACTGCGGTTCTTTATCGCTTCGCAAAAAGATTTAGGCGCTGTGTCAAATAACGTCAAACTCGGCGTACTACAGGCAGTGGAACCAAGGATGGTCGGGTTACCGGAGCGAGCACACGGGAGAGAACGATTAGTCCGCCTGGTAACGGGAGGTAATATTCTTGCCTTGAAAGAGAAGATTCAGGTTAAGCGTGGCAAAGAGCTGGAATTCGTGCGAATCAAAATTCGTAGGCTAAATAATGACAAGTCTGTAACGCGAGCGTTTTTTTATTTTAAGGACGCAGCCGGGCAGTGGCAACTTGCTAAGAAGCTGATGCCAATGTTCCCGGCGCACCTACTAGCTATTGATTTCAAAAAAAGTAGTGGCTATCAGCGCAAATCACAGCCAAAATATTTAAATCTGGAAAAATCGCTCCACATGCTTACCGGACAAAGTGATGGCGCACTCTTTCAGGTCGACGCATTCCCTTATTTTAATACGCCATACTATATAAATATTGCCAATTATGAGTTCGACAAGCACTCATTTATCGTTGGTGCCAGTGGAAGTGGAAAATCAAAATTCATAGAACTATTTGTAAAAACGCTACACGAGAGCCCATATAGAATGAACTACCGGGTGGTTGTAATCGATCCGCATGCGTCTTTGGGCGAGAGCTGGCATGATTTGCCAGACACAAAAATGATGAGTTTTAGTGATGATACGGCGGAACTCTTTCCTGGTGCTGGCACCGATATAACTGCCGGCACAGAGCTGACTACCACATTGTTCAAGTCTCTTTTAGCTGACCAGTTTAATCCACGGGCCGAGCGCGTAATTCGTTTTAGTCTATACGTGCTGATGACGGCACAGGCTATGACATTGTCGAACCTCAAGCGGTTTGTGAGCGATCTTGAGTATCGTGAGCAAATTATGAACCATGTCAAAGATCACGTACCACCAAACATAGTCCAGTTCTTTGCCACAGACTTTAATGAGCTACGGACCAAATATCACAACGAATCAATTACACCGGTAATTTCGCTGGTAGACGAGATGGAATTACAACCGGCATTTGTAAACCAAGGGGATCAATCACTGGCAAAACTTGTGAATGATAATTTCCTTACGCTCTTTTCGCTAAACAAAGTTAGTATGGGCGAGAAAGTGGTAAAAACAGTTGCAGGGTTAATTATCCAGCAAGTCTTTCTATTGGCTCAGGCCAGGGCTTTTAACCAAAAAGTGATTTTAATCGTTGATGAGGTTTCTGTGGTGCAAAACCCAGCTATTGCGCAAATTTTAGCCGAGGCGCGCAAGTTTAATCTTTCAATCTTTTTAACTCAGCAGTACTTTGGGCAAGTTGAAAAAGATTTGCAGGCAGCGATATTTAGTAATGTTATTAACTACTACAGCTTTAAGGTTTCAGAGGAAGACGCGCGAGTATTAGAAGGTAACCTGAATATTGAATTACCTAAAGAAATCGTTAAAAAAGAACACGACAAAGGTGTGAAAGAGTCGGACTACAAGGTTAAGATGCTGACGGCTCTTAGCAAGCAGGAGGCTATTGTGCGAATTTCCAGTGAAGGCAAGATTCTGCCGGCCATTAAGGCCAAGACTATGAAAGTTGAAGTTACAAAAGAGGCTAAGGCCACAGCTGAACAGTTGGTTGAGCTTGCTAAGAGTGCCGAGGGGCAGCATTTACCTGAGAAGTTTGTCGAAAAATCAATTGATCAAGCCCCAGCACTACCATTAACCGAACAGCAGCAATCTGTTTCGGCAGTAGTACAGCAAGATGTGCAGCAGGAGCACTATGTGCCTGCTGCACAACCAGTCTCAAGCCAACCTACAAACTTGTCGGAGCTGTTGGCCCAGCATTCATCAAGTAGAGATAAACAAAAGGAGTAGTTATGGACGAAACGGCAAAACAAATTATCGATCAAATAGTTGGACAGGTATTTGGCTACCAAAATCCCTTTACGCTTGATCAGTTTCGCCAAAAATTTGCTTTTGATGTACGTTTGCCAAGCCAAGTAAGTGACAGTACAACCGGTCAATCCACATGGGCTTCATCAATAAACCCACAGAAGTTTATGACAATGGAAAACGCGCGCAAGCGGGTAGAAGTAGATGACTTTATGCCCAAGCCTCGGCCTCTGAATAGCATTCAAGACATGCTTTCAGCTTGGGAAGAGATAAACTACACCTCAACTGAACGACAAATTGATTCTACAAAAGTGGGTGGTAGTGACTGTGTTTATAACTCAGAAGATGTTTATTATTCGCAAGATATTCGCCGTTCAAAGCACATAGTTTTTTCTGATAACACTGAAGAATGTGAATACGTAGTGGCCTCACAACGATCACTCACTTCAACCTATTGCATTAAGCTCGATGACAGTAAAGAATGCTCGAAAAGTTTTCAAGTTTCATGGAGCGCCAAAGTAGCCAGCAGTATGTTTATTCATGATTGCTACGATATTTATGAGTGCATGTTTTGCTCGCACATTAGCTCAAAGAAATTTTGCATAGCAAATATGCAGTTTAGCGAAGAGGACTACAAAAGCTTAAAGCCGATGGTAGTGCAGTGGGTGCTTACACAGTAGCTCAGGCCGCAACAAGCATATGTGGTCGAACTGTCCCATCGCTATTCACAAACGTATAGCCTTCGCTGGTATGGCCGGCTTGTGCTTGGCCAGTCTCTGTAATTTGATCATAAACTCGAAGTAGTCTATCCATCATTTTATGATAACGAACAAGCTTCATGTGGCCTTCGTCTCCATATACAGCAAGATGTGAATTTGGCACTCGCCTAATAAAATCACGCAGAATTGCCTGTTGTGGTGCCACGTGATCTTTTTCACCGGCAATTATTTCGTGAGGGATGTCGCCGTATGCCTCGACTTCGTCCGACCCGATGGATTCATGGCTAATCATAACTCCGAGTTTAAGTAAGGCTGCCAGCTCCTCAGGCTTAGCTGGCAGAGTTTCCAACAGTACTTTCAAGAAGTAGGGTAGCTTTTCTGGAGGGGTACTAACTATTGACTCAACCAAATACATAAATTCTGGTAATCCAAAATCTTTGCCGAGCCCGAATAGCGACTCTTCTTCAATTCCGGCTGGTGAAATTTGTATATCTCCAATTATTTTGATGCCATCAAAGCCGGCAGCATTTGCAGCTTGAAGGCCGCGTCTGGCGAAGATTGTACCCATTGATTCGCTGGCGAGTACATATTTATGCGGTAGGTCTGACCTGTTTGCCACTACCTCAGCAACAGCCTCTAGTCTGCGCAAGCCCAAGTCTGCAAAACTCACTTCATTATCTGTATACCATTTTAACGACGGAGGTACTGTGTCAATGGCTTCTGTTCCCATGCCGATTATGGTAATACCAGGTCTGTTGCTTGAAACTTCGCCAAGACTTGCGCGAATCATACCGCTGCGCAGACGCGTGCCCCAAGGATTAAGCCATAGAATTCCCGGCTGATCAGGATCTCCAGGCAAAACCATTACATCCCGTTGAATTCCGTCTGATCCCTCAATATAGTTCCTTTTGCCGTCGACTATGTCTTTGAAAGCGGTAGATTCTGCTGAGGGATCACTGCTAATAAGCTGGTGCACCCCTCGTACAAAATCAGCCTGACTCCTATATGGATGACGCAGCAAATGCAGACCGTTTTCTACAACGCTACTGCCCATTGCAATTGCTCCTAGTAGTAATTGGTGAGGCGGCACAGGATGGTCAGATTGAAATTCGAACGCCGGATCAAATGATTCAGCGCCGGTATCTGTGCCGGGCGAAGCAACTGAAGTCATTTTAGTTGTTCCTCATCACACTCTGATCATTTAAACACCATTAGTATAGGCTTAATAAATTTCAAACGCAATTCTAGTAGAAGAATCCATAAATTGTCGCTATACTTATCTGTAATATGGCAAAAATATCAAATGACTCAGCAAGTAAATTAGCCAAGCTTGCGCGACTGGCTATCACTGCTCGGCAAGCTAAGAAAATATCCGCAGAATTAGAAGCTATCCTTAACTATGTTGAACAGCTGGGTAAACTAGACGTTAGTAGCATCAATGAAGTTAGTCAGGTTACCGGTCTTGAAGATGTTTGGCGATCAGATACTGTCAAGCCTTCAAAGATTTCTCAGACGGACTTACTAGCGAATGCGCCGGCAATTGAAAATGGCTACATTAAAGTCAGGCGAGTATTGTAGTGAAGTGGCCACAGTTAACTGAACTAGTGGATGACTTACAGTCAGGTAAGCGTGACGTAGTAGAGTTGGTTCAAGGCTGTCTTGATCAGATTGAAGGGGCCAAGGATTATAATGCTGTTCTTGAAATTAACCCGGATGCGCTAACAAATGCGAAAAAACTAAAGCAATCACCTAAAAAGGGGCGACTCTACGGTGTGCCCTTTATTGCTAAAGATAACTTTTTGACTAACAGTACCCATACAACGGCGGCGAGTAACATCTTGCGACCATTCAAGGCACCATTCCAGGCGACTGCGATAGAAAAGCTTGAGGCCGAGGGCGCAATATTATTAGGAAAGGCAAATTTAGATGCGTTTGCCCATGGCTCATCTACCGAAAACAGTGATTTTGGCCCCACAAAAAACCCTCACGATAAAACGAAAGTGCCTGGTGGATCATCCGGTGGCTCAGCTGCTGCAGTTGCCCTGGGGCTATGTGGCTTCGCTATTGGCACCGATACCGGCGGCTCAATTCGGCTACCTGCCAGCTTTTGTGGTGTTGTTGGATTGAAGCCAACTTATGGCTTAGTATCGCGCTACGGAGTAATCGCCATGGCTAGTAGTACCGATGTTATCGGGCCTTTAACTCGTAGTGTCAGCGATGCTGCATTGGTTCTGGATATAATGGCCGGGCAAGACGGCAAAGACGCTACGTTAATCGAGCGACAAAATAACTATACAACCACAGATGCGCAAATTTCGGGTCTTAAGGTAGGAGTAATTAGGGAGCATACTGAGGGCTTATCAGCCGAAATGAAGGCAATTGTAGATTCGAACTTGGCAAAACTTAAAAGCCAAGGTGCAAAAATTATGGAGGTTAGTGTTCCTAGCTTTAATCAGGCATTGGCTGCTTACTACATAATTGTTCCAGCCGAGGTAAGCTCTAACTTGGCTCGGTTTGATGGAATACGATATGGCTTAAGCGAAGAAGGTGAGTCACTTTTTGACGTGTACGAAGCTACTAGGTCGCGAGGCTTTAATGCCGAAAATCAACGGCGAATACTCATCGGCACGTACGTTCTGTCGAGTGGATATTACGATGCATACTACAAACAAGCTCAAAAAGTACGGGGAAAACTGATTCAAGATGTAAGTTTGGCTTTTAAAGACGTAGATATTATGATCGGCCCGGCAGCTTCTGGCCCGGCGTTTAGTTTTGGATCAAAGAGCGACCCGCTAGACATGTATATGGTAGATGTAATGACGGTCGGGATAAATTTGGTTGGGGTTCCGGCTGTGGTACTACCGGGTGGCAAAGTAGATGGCTTACCGGCTGGTATTCAGTTAATAGCCGCTCAAAAAGACGATGCTCGCTTGCTTGCAGTGGCGGAGAGTCTAGAGGAGCAGGGTGATGAATAAAACAGAAATTCGAAAAAAATACCAAGTAGATATAGGCATAGAGTGCCATGTACAACTGAAAACGAAATCTAAACTATTTTGTGGCTGTGGCAATGACGCGCGTGAGGCCGAGCCTAATACTCTGATATGCGAGATTTGCTTAGGTTTTCCCGGCACCCTACCTTATTTAAACGAACAGGCAGTTTGGTTGTCGCTACGGGCTGGCTTGGCCTTAAACGCTAAAATCCCCTCGATAACTAAGTTTGATCGTAAGAATTACTTTTACCCAGATCTACCGAAAGGTTACCAAATAACTCAGTTCGACCAGCCAATAGTTGGTCAGGGACATGTTGATGTTCCGCTGGGTGATGGTTCTTTTAAAGTAGGCATTACCAGGGCACATATGGAAGAGGATGCCGGCAAGCTGGTGCACCCACCAGCAAAAGACTACAGCCTAGTTGACTTAAATCGTGCTGGCACGCCACTGCTCGAGATTGTATCTGAGCCTGATATTCACTCACCGGCCGAGGCTAAGGCCTATGTTCAGGAATTATATAACCTGATGCGTTTTGCTGATGTTTCCGAAGTAAATTTATACTACGGCAACATGCGTTTCGACGTTAATACAAGTGTGCGGCTAAAGGATTCAAAAAAACTTGGCACCCGCACTGAAACCAAAAATATTAATTCTTTTCGTAATGTTGAGCGTGCAGCCGAGTTCGAGATTGAACGTCAAATAGTGCTACTAGAAAAAGGCGAGAAGATAACTCAAGAAACTCGCGGATGGGATGATGCTAAAGGCAAAACTACCTCTCAGCGGAGCAAAGAAGAAGCAGAAGACTATCGCTACTTTCCAGAGCCAGATTTACCACCTTTAAGAATTACAGGCGACATAATTGAAAAAGCAAAAAGTGCACAACTATTAAGCTTGCGAGCAATTAGGGACAAGCTTGCAAATACCGGCCTGAGACCGGATGAAGTTGAGGAATTTATTTCTATTGGACCTGGTTTTGTAAGCATTTATCTAGCTGATTTACTGCCAAAAGCCAGCCAGCGCGCAGCAAGTTTGATTGGGCGATCATGGATTGGAGCAACTGAAGAAGCGATAGATGAACTGATAAAACAGCTTCACTCGACTGCTAAAAAGCGCATAATTGATGAACTGGCTCTAGCAGCTGAAGCAACCATTAAGGGCGAACTGACAAATAATCAGTTTAGGAACTATTCATACGAACAAATGCTAGGCAAAAAACCAACTATGCCAAAAGCCCAAATATCTGATACCAGTGAAGTCGAAAAAATTATCGAGTTGGTTATTGGCAGAAATCAAAAGGCTGTTACGGATTATCAAAATGGTAACGAAAACTCACTGAAATTCCTGATTGGTCAAGTAATGAAGGATTCACAAGGACAAGTTAATCCGAGTGTCGCTGCAGATTTGTTACACAAGAAACTAAAGTAGTAGTATAGGGGTAGGCATGTCACAAAAAATTACGAAAGCAATTATCCCGGCAGCTGGTTTTGGTACACGCTTTTTGCCACAAACCAAAGCTATGCCCAAGGAGATGCTCCCGGTGGTTGATAAACCGGTAATTCAGTACGTAGTAGAAGAGGCCGTCGCTTCTGGTATTAAAGATGTGGTGATTGTCACCGGTGCACTCAAGCGAGCGATTGAAGATCATTTTGATACGCCAAACGCAGATCTCATTCAAAATTTAAAAATGGGTGGAAAAGAAGAATTATTAAAGCAGACTCAGGCGATTTCAGATTTAGCAAATTTCATCTACATTCGTCAAAAAGGTATTTACGGCAACGGAACTCCCGTGTTGTCCGCAGAACCGGTAGTAGCTGGCGAGACTTTTGCGGTTCTTTGGGGCGATGAGTTTATTTACAGTAAGCCACCTCGTCTGGCGCAAATGATGAAGGTATATGAAAAATACGGCGGAGCGGTTATATCGAGTGTGCGGATTGAGCGCAAGGAAGATCTAAAGCGATATGGCATAGCCGAGATTGACCCCATAGAGGGCAATGTTTTCCGAATTAAGAAAATTGTGGAAAAACCGGAGCCGGAAGATGCTCCGTCAAATCTAGCTACTCATGGTGCATATATTTTGCCTCCGGAAATATTCGACATCTTGCGTTCACAAAAGCCGGGCACGGGTGGTGAGCTTTACTTGCCCGAAGCGATTGATGCGCTAATAAAGACTGGCTATCCGGTGTACGGTTGTGAAATCGAAAATGGTCGCTACTTTGATACCGGCAACAAGGAAAGGTATTTGGAGACAATAGTCGAGATGGCTCTAGAAGATGCGAAGCTCGGACCGAAATTTCGTGAGTATTTAAATAACATATTGAAAAAGGTCTAACAAACTAGTATAATATCACCTATGGATGCTTTTGAAATATTAGTAATAATTTTAGCAACAGCACTAGCTGTTTTTATAGTTCTAGGTATTATTCTAACTTCAATTCTAATAAAAATTGCAAAACACGTTAAGGTTGTAACCGAAAAGGCCGAAGATGTTGCTAGTAATGTGGCGGCCGCATCGCAGTACGTGAAGCCTGCTATGTTTTCAGCGGCTGCCTCCAACTTTGTGAAGAACATGATGAATAACAACAAAAAGAAAGGTGAATAATGGGTAAAAAATTTGTTAAAGGGACAATAATTGGCGCAATCGCCGGTGCAGTTGCAGGAGTTTTGTTTGCCCCAAAAAGTGGTAAAGAAACTCGCGAAGACATAAAGAAAGGCGCCAAAGCAACTAAGGAAAAAGCCGCAAAAAAGTACAGTGATGTCAAAAAAAGCACGGCCAAGGAAGTGACAAAGGCAAAGAAGGTTGGAAAAAAAGTTGTATCGGGTGCAGGTAAAGAGATAAACAAAGTAAAAAAGAACGTAAGCAAACGCGTAAACAGATAAAAAATGCCCACGAAATCACGTCCTAGTGATAAGGATTATCGAGCTTTAGGCAAGGCTGTTGAAAAAGCCTTAGTGACGGATTACTCTAGTTTTGTCGACCATAAGCGAAGCTTCTATTGGATGAGCTTTTCGAGAGGACTACTTGCCGGTTTTGGTGGAGTTATCGGTGCTACGCTGGTGGTGGCGATTGTAATATGGCTATTGTCAATTTTTGGTAATCTACCGGTAATTGGAGATTTCTTTAACACAACCAAAGAAACCATCCAGCAGTAATATGTCTATTGGATATCAAGAGATAGCAACAGCCATAATTCTTTTGGCGTTTGGTGGTATATTCATTGCCACCATTTGGCTTCAACTGTCCAAGTCATTTATAGCTGAAATAATCGGTAGCTTTCCGCTTCAATTATTCTTCGGCTTAACATCGGTTGCTACTGTACTTTTTATTTTCGCCCGCGCAATAGGGGTGAACGACAATATGTTTTGGTTAATAATGGCTTTTGCATTGCTACCGGTTTGTTTCATCGTGGTCAGAGTGCTAGCGTTTTCGTTTATTCATCCGAAGGAAACAAGAACTGAGCATAGCAATTTAAACATCGGCTCTTTCAATAAGCAGATTGGTACCGAAAACGCTCATTTAATTGTAGATTACGCTCAGCAAATTGGTTTGGATATTCTTGGAATTTCCGAAGTAAAAAGAATTGATTTTGCCAAACTGCTAACCGGCGAGTACCCGTATACGTTTAATAGCAATAAAAAGTATGGAATTGGCCAGGCTGAATTTTTGATTCTTAGTAAATATAAACTTGGAGAAGTTAAAAGCATTTCACTTGACAAATTTGGCAATGGAGTCAGAACAGAAGTTAATATTAAAGGCAAGCGAGTCGCGGTTTATTTAATTCACACAACTGCGCCGATATCACCGGAGCTTTTTTTAAAGCGCAACGAAGGTTTTGCTAAGCTGACAGAAATACTGAAGGCAGAAAAGACGAAACGCATAATTGTGATGGGCGATCTAAACATTACCCCCTATAGTTGGGAGTACCGTCATTCTCTAGGCAGCCTAAGGCACTTGATTTATAACGCTACAAAAGGATGGGGTATACATTTCACATGGGCATTTTTTCAGCCACTTTCCACGCAACTGGATCACATATTCGCAAGTAAAAATATTCACACAAAACAATTCATAGTCGATAAAAATTTAAAGTCAGATCACAATTTGATTTGGGCAAAACTAAAAGTCTAGCTTCGCATACATGTTAAAATTAGGGTAAATAACAAGAGGTATTGGGTGAGTAAAACATCCGCCGATATTGGCGTTGCAAATTTAAGTGAATCAAAATATACACCCAAAGACTTTGCGCATTTACATACCCATAGTCATTACAGCCTTCTAGATGGCTTGCAAAAAGTGCCCGAGTTACTCGATCGAGTAAAGTCGCTGGGAATGAACAGTGTGGCCATTACTGATCACGGAACTTTATCTGGGGCAATTGAGTTTTATAAGGAAGCGAAAGCACGGGGGATTGAACCGATAATTGGGATTGAAACGTATGTTGCTCCGCGAAAGCACACTGATAAAGACGGAAAAGAAGACGCCAATCCATTTCACTTGATTTTGCTGGCTATGAATAATAACGGCTATCGCAACTTAATGAAGCTCAGCACGATTGCCAATTTAGATGGTTTTTATTACAAGCCGAGGATTGACCACGACTTACTAGAGAAGCATAACGAAGGATTAATAGCTCTTTCGGCTTGTGCAAGTGGTGAAGTAGGGAACGCTATTCGTAACGATCAATACAAAGCAGCCAAAGAAATAGCCACATGGTACAAGAAAATCTTTGGCGACAGATACTATTTAGAGGTGCAAGATCATGCTCATCAGTGGGATGTCCAAAAAAAGATTAACGACACGGTATTAAAAATTGGCAATGAACTAGATATCGATGTAGTAGTGACGGCTGACGCTCACTATACGATAGAGCCAGACCAAGAAGCACACGAAATTCTACTTTGCGTACAAACTGGGTCTCAACTTGACGATGATCGCAGAATGTCTCTACGAGATATGCACTTATTTATGTCAGATCCGAAAGAAATCCAAAAACGCTGGAAGTCGAATCCTGAGGTCTTAACCAACACAGCCAAAATCGCTAAGCGATGTCATGTAGATATTGAACTTGGCGGAATACTAATTCCGACATTTGATACCCCGCAGGGATACGATGAGTCATCATTACTGCGCGAAAAGGCAATTCAAGGTTTGGCTTGGCGCTACGCCAATCAGTCAAAAAAAGATTCAGAAAAAATGGGCGAGAAAGATGTGAAGGCAAGTGTTGAGCCACGACAATTTACAAGGCTTGAGTATGAGCTCGATGTAATAAATAAAATGGGTTTTGCCGGATACTTTCTAATTGTGGCGGACTTTGTAAACTGGTCAAAAAAACAGGGAATCATCATCGGTCCGGGAAGAGGGAGCGGCGCAAGTTCGATAGTTGCCTATGCCCTAAACATTACCAATATTGACCCGCTGAAATACGATCTATTATTTGAGCGCTTCCTGAACCCGGACAGAGTGAGCATGCCTGATTTTGATATAGATTTCCAAGATGATCGTCGAGACGAAGTAATTGACTATGTTACCAAAAAGTATGGGGCAAATCGCGTTGCGCACATTGCCACCTTTGGCAAGATGGCGGCAAGGAACGCCATTAGAGACACTGCTCGAGTATTAGGTGTTTCTTATAACGATGCGGATCGGCTAGCGAAAATGGTTCCTCCGCCTGTCCAAGGACGTCACATACCATTAGCTAAAAGTATAAAAAGCGATAAACAATTAAAGCAAGAATACACTTCTAACGAGCAGTCGAAAAAAGTAATTGATTTGGCAATAAAACTTGAAGGTACAATTCGATCCCATGGTGTTCACGCTGCCGGAGTAGTAATTGCGCCCGAAAGTATAACTCATTTTACGCCCTTGGAAATGGCTCAAAAAGGCGTTGTAGCAACGCAATACTCTATGGGCCCGGTAGAGGAACTGGGTTTGTTAAAGATGGACTTTTTGGGTTTATCAAATTTAACAATTATAAAAAACGCCTTGCGCATAATTCGCAAAGTTTACAAGAAAAACATCGATATCACTAAGTTGCCACTTGATGATAGAAAAACATACGAATTACTCAGCCGAGGCGAGACTACCGGAGTCTTTCAATTGGAATCGGCCGGCATGAAGCGCTACTTGAAACAACTTAAGCCAACAGAGTTTTCCGATATTATCGCAATGGGTGCGCTGTATCGACCAGGTCCAATGGCCGAGATACCTCGTTACATCGAAGGCAAGCACAATCCATTAAAAGCAACTTACCCGCACCCATTATTGGAGCCAATCCTGAAGGACACCTATGGTGTTATGGTTTATCAGGAACAAATTATTGCCATGTTGCAGTTGATTGCAGGCTATACTCCCGGTGAAGCTGATTTAGTGAGGAAGGCTATCGGGAAAAAGAAGCGAGATATTATGCAGGCCGAAGAACCAAGGTTTGTCGAAGGATGCGTAAAAAAGGGTATTGGCAAGCACCAGGCAAAAGCATTGTGGGCGCTGATTCAGCCATTCGCTGATTACTCATTTAATAAGGCCCATGCTGCGTGCTACGGATTAATTGCGTTTCAAACAGCTTATTTGAAGGCTCATTTCCCATCGGCATTAATGGCGGCCTTACTGACGAGCGATTTCGAAGACACTGATCGAATAGCTATTGAGTTGGCAGAATGTAAACAGATGGGCATTAAGGTATTGCCCCCGGATGTGAACGAGAGTTTTGTGGAATTTGCTGTCCAGCCAAAAACTGGAGCTATAAGATTCGGACTAAGCGCCATTAAAAACGTCGGCGTAAGTGCGGTCGAGGAAATTCTAAGGGCGCGTAGTGAGCGTTCGTTTAAATCTATCGAAGACTTTGCCCGTCGGGTAAGCCCGCGGAGTGTTAACAAGAAAACCTGGGAGAGCCTTATTAAAACAGGGGCTTTTGATCAATTAGAAAATCGACAGAAGTTGTTAGCAAATATGGATTTGATTATTAGTTATGCATCAAAGTTCCACAAGAAGATCGGTAGTCCCCAAATAGATTTATTTGGCGCACACAGTAAGGCTGGCGAGTTACATAGCGAACTGGTTCTAGAGAATCCGAGTGAGTCAGCCGAAGAAACGGACCAATTGCTATGGGAGAAGCAACTACTGGGAGTGTACTTAAATGAACATCCGCTAGATAAATATCGGAAGGTTATGATGGCGGATAACATAGTTCCAATTAATGAAATAAGCTCGGAACACGAGGGTAAGCAAATTGACATTGGTGGTTTGGTGACAACAGTCCGGCAAATTAAGACTAAGAACGGTGCCAACATGGCTTTCGTTACAATTGAGGATTACACTGCCAGTCTTGAGTTGGTAGTTTTTCCAAAAACCTTTGAAACAGCAATTAACTTATGGCAAGAAGACACACTACTGCGTATCAGTGGCAAAGTAAGTAGTAAAGATAAGGATGGTGTGAACACTGGGGAACCAAAGATTCTGGTAGAGAGTGCGAGAGGCCTAAGTGATATTGACGACACAGGAGCATCGCTGGACGAAATAACAATCACTTTGCGTGACACAAGCGATGCCGAACTTTTAAACGACTTAAAGAAAGTTCTTGTTGAGTATCCGGGAAAAACTAAAGTCATTATCGTTGTCGGTGATGCTGACGAAACTAAGATTAAGTTGCCATTTGGCGTTAACTTTTCTAGTGAACTCCAACAGCAAATTGATACGATTTTTGACCCGTCGAAAGTAAAGGTGTCGATCTAGCTAATTATTGATTTGCTTGATGATTCAGCGCTATACATTCATACTTCGTATATAAAGATACCGGAGAGGCAATTGCCGAAACGAAAAGTTCGAAGAACAACCAACTTTAGCCCAAATTTAAATTTGGCTTCTGCAAATGATCGGCTATTGTTCCTTGAGTGGATGGTGGTCTTTTCGATACCGCTCTTAATGATTGGCGCCATCAGGTTTATAGCAATATTTTACACTTTTGCCGCCACTCTAGTGCTGGTGGGCAGTTACCTAATTGTAGCTATAGTTGATGCCAATAAAGGGCATCCGTCGCTCCACCTCGTTGCCACAGTGAAGTATATTGTCATTGCAACGGCTTTAACTGTAGTTATTTATTACGCTCTATAAACATAATATTGACTAAACCGCGAAAATAGTGTAAAATCATAAGCGTTAAAAGCAAGAGATGAATTCGATGCAACATTTGCTAAAATTGCGAACTCAGTTGAACGTTGCTGAATGGCTAATTGTTTTTGCAATTCCATTTGTCATGATTGTGCCTATTCGGCATGTCGCAATATTCTACGTTGGCTTAGCTTTGATTCTTGTCGTTATGGCTTATGCCGGCACGGCCTCTTACGACTATTTGCATACGAGAAAGATCAATCAAAAACGACGAAAGAATCTGGTTGAGCCACAATTTCATTACCTGAAGATGCTTCTGTACGGGCTTGTGAGTTTTATGCTGTCGTTTATGTACCTAATGCGATAATTCGTATAGCGCTATACCAGTTGCGACACTTACATTTAGCGACTCTTTTTTTCCGAATTGTGCAATTTCGAGTACGGAGTCGCACATCTTTAAAGATTCGTCCGAAATTCCGTTGACTTCATTGCCAAGAATAAGTGCGCAGGGGAGTTTAGGGGAAAAGCCTTCTATTGGTACAGAGTCTTTGGTCTGCTCGAGCGCATAGATTGTGTAGTGGGTTGCCATTAATTGCAGAATAGCATTTTTGGTAGTATCCACATGCAAAGATTTAACGTTTTTTTCGGCTCCAAGCGATGTTTTGGTAATCTGGGTCAATACTTTTTGCTGTATGTGCGGTAAACGCTCATCATTTGCTTCTGGTAAGTATGGGGTTATTCCGCAGCAGTAAATTGTGCCGATGCCAAAAATATCGCAAGTGCGAAGTATTGAACCAACATTATGAATACTGCGAATGTTATCTAAAACAACCACTATTTCATTTGCTGGTTTTACTTTTTGGAAATTAGTGATTGGTGAGTTCATAAGTATATGGTAGCACTATATCTCAGTTGCTTGTTTACAGTGGTGGCTAAGATGTGGTACAGTATTGTGTCTATGGATGTGACAATTAAAAAATTTGAACAGAAATACCTCAAACCAAGTATTGGCGAGATTCGCTCAGGTGATAATGTTCGCGTACATCAAACTATTCGCGAAGGTGGCAAGACCCGAGTTCAGGTATTTGAGGGCATGGTTATTCGGACTCGCAAAATGGGATCTTTGCAGGCCAGCATAACTGTAAGGCGAATTGCCAGTGGTATTGGAGTGGAAAAACTATTCGTATTGCATTCGCCAAATGTTGTTAAGGTAGACGTTGTACGTCGAAATAAAGTACGACGAAACTTACTTAGTTACATGCGACAACGCAGCGGTAAGTCAACCAGATTGACAGAGCAGAAGTTCGATGTTGAAAAATCCGGAGTTACTGAACAAAAGAAAAAGGCTCCTAAAGAAGACAATACTAAAGACCAGATGAAAGATGATAGCGAAACAGATAATCAGGCAAAAGAACAAAAAGACCAAGCCGATGATGCTAAAGCAAAAGAGAAGAAAGAAAAAGCCGAAGCTTTCCGCAAGGCCCAGGCCGAAAAAACAAACAAATAGCATCTAAAGTTCTGCTCGGTGCTAAAATATTTATGTGAATAGAATAGTGATCGGAGTAGATGAGGTCGGCCGTGGACCATGGGCCGGCCCACTGGTTTCTTGTGCGGTTGCTTTTCGGTCGGAACACTTTATATGGGGCCTCACCGATTCGAAAAAGCTAAGAAAAAGGGCGCGCGAGAGGCTATCGATGATTATTAAAGAACAGGCCTTGGCTATTGGCATTGGTTGGGTAGAGTCAGCTACTATCGATGAATTTGGACTGACCAAGGCTACCAGCATCAGTATGCATAGGGCGATATCACAAATAAAGCTGGTAGCAAGCGAGACGGTTATCGATGGCAACATTGATTATTTGAATACGCCGAGCTCGCACTGTGTAGTGAAAGCGGACTCTCTTTACCCAAGCGTAGCAGCAGCTTCAGTAATCGCGAAAGTTGCTCGAGATGCCTACATGTCCCATATAGCAATACTCTACCCTGCCTATGGTTTTGCGCAACATGCTGGTTATGGCACGAAAATGCACCAGGAGGCTCTTTCGGAGCATGGTATTTCTCCGCTTCACCGCCGTAGTTTCGCCCCGGTTAGGGCGCTATTGTGATGTCGAACCTCAAAGGCCACGAGGCTGAACTACTGGCAGGATTGTACTTGGAAAATATAGGATTCAAAATACTTGATCGAAATTGGCGAAACCGCTTCTGCGAAATCGATATAGTGGCGACTCGGAATGATGCGGTGCACTTTGTCGAGGTAAAGTACCGTGCCAGCTCAGTCGCTGGGGTAGCCCTGGAATACATAACGCCAACAAAGCTAGCACAGATGAAGCGTGGAGCTCAGTATTGGCTTATAGAGCATGAATGGGATGGTGACTGGATGCTCGATGCAATTGCGATTACCGGAGAAATTAGCTTCACTAATTTGGAATTTATTCAGAATGTTTCCAACTAAAGTTTTCTAGGTACTCAATAAGTTTCGCATGCTCTCGCTGTTTAAATGCGGAGCGGTACTTGATGATATCAAGGCCGTTCCTAAGTCCCTGTGAATAAAGGGAGGTATCTTTGGTGGCAAAAAAATTACGTGCACGTCGTGCCAGGCGGTTATCACTATAACTTCCTAATATTGATTCAACCAAACCACTCTTCACAATTGTCCCGGCGTAGTTATCGTGAAACCATTGCCAGTTCTTTTCTATATATTCCCACATATAACTTTGAGTATGACGATTCCGACAAAGGTATATTACCCAAACATAAGCATCCTGCACGCGCACCTCTTTGCGCATGAATTCGAGCGCCTTTTTCCCAAGGCTTGGCTGATGAAAATTAGTCATAGCGCGAGCAATTCGGCGTTGCTCCTCACTATTATCAGTACCGCGATGCCACTTAATTAATTGGGCAAACTCTTTTCGACCACCATGTCTGGCTACAGTGCTTAGGGTGATGTCACGAATATCAGGGTTAATGTTCTTATTATTTAGGAGTTGTTTGTAGATATTTTGGATATTGGCCACTGCATCGCCATACTCGAATCTAGCGGCCAGATTAAGGACAGTTAATTGCAGTTTTATTTCGTTATGCGAAGCATTTTTGCCAATCTTCCATACCAGTCTTGGGTAATGGTAAGAAATTAAGTGATGAATATAGGGCTGCAAAAGTTTATCAAATTTGTCACTACCGAAAGTTAAGTTAAGAGTACCGATACCAGAGCCAATTTGTTCCCACACCTCAGCAACATTTGATTTTCTTGCACTAATAAAGAGCTTCAAAAGCTCGGGCAAATGCGAGTAACCCGCAATTGCGAGATCAAGCTGGTCGCCTAAGAGCCCGATAGCTTCCAGTTCGTCTAGGCTGTTTTGTGAAATTTTCGCATCTAGCTTCAGTAGGTCTTCTCGAGGATAGGCGACTCGGTAAAAACCACTTTGACCAACGTTTAGATTCATAAAAGATTCAGGTTTGATTTTCAATTCGATTGTTTTCGATATAGTTTTTAGTTCTAGTTTATATGTTTTGGCATCGACTTGAATGTGCAGGGGGACTGGCCAAATAACATGTGGTAATTTTGATTTGTTATTATACCTAAAAATTGATTGATTAAACTCAATTTTACCTTGTTTTTGGCTATAGCTGATAATCGGATGACCCGGCTGATGTACCCATTTATGCATGAACTCTTTTACCGGTTTTTTTGCTACTTTTTCCAATTCCGACCATAAATCATTGCGAGTTGCATTTTTGTATGAGAAGCGAGTGAGGTATTGTTTTAGGCCGCGCCGGAAAGTCTCCTCACCCAAGTATGATTCGAGCATTCGAATGGCACTAGAACCCTTGCGATAGGTAATTGCGTCAAACTTCTGAGCTATCTCACCCGGGTGATTAATCGTGGCATAGATTGCGTGGGTAGTTGAGTAGCTGTCGCTACGCAAAGCCCCAAACATATCTGAACTAACGTATTCCCGCCACATATGCCAATTTGGCCTGATATGATTGCTGCATTTATACTCAATCCAGCTAGCAAAGCCCTCATTTAACCACAGATCATCCCACCACTGCATGGTTACTAAATTTCCGAACCACATATGAGCGAGCTCATGTGTAACTACAATCGTGTTGTAGATAAGCATGTCTTGAGACGTGGTTTTCGGATCTACCAAAAGCGAATCAGCTCGATATACAACACAGCCCCAGTTTTCCATCGCTCCCACGCCCGGTTCCATATCGGGTATGGCAATCTGGTTTAAGTTTTCCAGGGGGTAGTTTATTCCAAAGTAATTCTCGTAGTATTCCAGAGCTTTCTTTGCCAGATACAGCGATTCGTCAACAAACTTAATTTGACTTGGAATTGCGTAGGTGCGAATAATAACGCCTCGTCTGGTTTTCGTCTGCTTGTACTTCCAGTCTCCCGCTGATATTGCCAGTAGGTAGCTAGACATTTTTGGTGTAGGTTTAAATACTGTGACTTTTTTAGAATCGTTTATTTCTTCAGATTCAGACAGAGTGTTGCTAATTACCACATCATCTTTAGGTGTCGTAATTGTTAGCTGAAAAACCGCTTTCGCAGCAGGCTCATCAATACAAGGCAAGAGCTGACGAGCATAGGTGCTTTCAAGCTGACTGGTTAACAGGTATTTTTCTTTGCCCTTTTCAGTATAAGTGCTGCGGTATATTCCATGGGGGTGTTTATTAATCTTACCGCTGTATGATATTTTAAATTCGCACTTGCCAATACTAAGTTTTTTGGAAAAAACTATTTTCACTTCCTCTTTTTCTGTATCAAAGACAACTGACTTGCATGAGTTTGTAACTTTATTCTGAGTAACCTCGACTGAATTAAGCTGTAAATTCTTACTGTGCAAAGTAACCTGCTTTGTGATTTTTGGTAAGTGGCCACGTATTACTAGCTCTGAAGTAAAAGACAGTTTATTAATATTCGGGGCCAAATTCAGGCTGTAGCGGACCGGTTGAAATTCGGGTAAAAGCTGACGGACTTTTGTCATGAAGACTATTGTAACATATGGGGTAGAATTGACATTTTGGCTATGGTTTGCTATCGTTATAGTCAACAAAGGTCGGCCAAGCAGGTCGGCTTTTTTAATAGCTAGGAGTAAAGAAAAAGATATGGATGATCAGATTGACCCAAAATTATTTATCGCTACAATGCGGCAAATTGCCGAAGAAAAGAATTTGCCGTTCGAAGTTGTGCAAGATGCACTCGAGCAAGCTTTAGCTGCTGCTTATCGTAAAGACCACGGTACGCGTGACCAGCTGATACGAGTGGAATTAAATACGAAAAGTGGAGATTACAAAGTATTTGTTGTGCACAACGTAGTTGATGAGGTAGAGAACGAAGAAACCGACCTGTTACTAGATGAGGCCAAGATAATAGACAAAGACGCCAAGATTGGCGGGACTGTAGAACAAGAAGAAGAAGTTAAGCCATTTGGTCGCGTAGCAGCCCAAACTGCTAAACAAGTTATTTTACAAAAGCTACGTGAAGCTGAGCGGGATGTTGTACAAGAAGAGTTTAGCGGTAGAATTGGGAGTTTATTGAATGGCACAGTACAACGCATTGAGCCAAAAGTTGTGTATGTGGATCTTGGCAAAGCCCAAGGGATTTTACCGGGTAGCGAGCAAATTCAGGGTGAGCACTATAGCAACGGGCAACGCCTGAAAGTATTCTTGAGAGACGTAGAAAGCTCAGCTCGCGGACCGCAACTTGTGCTTTCGCGGGCAAATCCGGAGTTCGTTTCACTACTATTTGAGCGCGAAGTACCAGAAATGGAAAACAATGCTGTAGAGATTAAGGCGATTGCGCGTGAAGCAGGCGTTCGCACCAAAATTGCTGTGGCTTCAACCGTTCCTGGAGTTGACCCTGTTGGTACGTTCGTTGGTGGTCATGGTACGCGGGTGCAGGCGGTAATGAATGAAATCGGCGAAGAAAAAATCGATATTGTAATGTATAGCGACGATATTATTACACTCATAACAAATGCGCTGTCTCCGACTAAAATTACTAAAGTTACACTTGACGAGAAAGAACACAAAGCCTCAGTAGAAGTGCCTGAGGACCAATTGTCGATCGCAATTGGTAAGAATGGTCAAAATGTACGCCTGGCATCAAAACTTACCGGTTGGCAGATAGACATTGTTGGCGCCAGTGGCGACAGACGAGAAGCACAAGATGTACCAGAAGCACCTACAAAAGCCGTGGCACCTAAGCGACCGGCTAGCAAGTCTGACCTAGAAGCAGCTTTAATTGGAGCTGTTGATGAGCACGGTGAAGAGCCAGCTGTTGACGAAGCTCCAAAAACATCAGATGAGCAGTCAGAAAAACCTGTAGCTAGCGGTGACACGGAAGCTGCTAAAGATAGTTCCGAAGGCGTGACAGAAGCGAAGAAATCATAGGATTCATTAGCCGGTAAGCACGACTATAGTTATTAAGGAAAAATACTTGACACCAGTATACTAGCATGCTAGTATACTAAATTATGTTATCAAAACATGATCAAGAACTAGTTACATTATTTACAAAGACAACAGATTACAATCTGATGGAGAACTTATTGTCTGGTATTTTAACGCCCGGCGAACGCACAGAAATAGCGCAGCGGCTGCAGATTATAAAGTTGCTACTTGATGGCGTGCCACAAGCAAAAATCGCTAAAGACCTCGGAGTTGGAATTGCGACCGTAACACGGGGTTCACGTGCAGTAAAAAGCGGCTATTTTAAGGTGTTACAACAAAAAAGTGATCAAAAAATAACGGAGCACTCGCTTCGTTGGCGCTCATAGCTAAAACATTTATTTAATAACAATAATTTTACCAAGGGTGGGGTAGAGGAGTTTTAGATATGAGTGGAATAGAAAGTGCGCACGCAGAGTCCGCAACATCAGCTGGCATTAATAGAGCTTATGCCTCGGAGTTTGTTTTAACCCTGAGTGATGCCAAATGCCAAGATACAGAATTGGCGGGTGGAAAAGCGGCAAACTTATCGATATTAGTGCGAAACGGAGTGGATGTGCCCGAAGGTTTCGTGCTTACGACCGAAGCATACGATGTGATCACAAGGGATCCTTATTATTATGATCTGGGAATAGCGTACGATATGTTGTCAGGCACTAGCTATGTCTCAAACGGCAATACAGAAGGCAAAGAGCCAAGTGGACAGATGCTTGATATATTGGAAGAAGCATCCAGAGCTGCGAATTACTTTGAGGATGCAATAGCATTGCGAAGCTCAGCAACAGTTGAGGACGGATCAAGAACAAGTCTTGCAGGTGTATTTGATACGCATTATGTCAATAGAGAATCTGCTAGTACACCTGGCTTGGTAATGAATACTATTCTAGGGATATATAAACAAGCTCAATCAGAAACAACTCGGCGGGCATTGATTGAGCACGGAATTAATCCTGATGATTTAAAAATGGCAATAATTATTCAACGCTTGGTAAAGGCTGAATACTCTGGTGTTATGTATACAAGAGCGAGTGGAGATGGTCGCTTGGTTCAGTACACTCAAGGAATGGGGGATCGTTTGGTAGACGGGGTTACTACAGGTACTTCGATCATCATAGAACCCGAAACTGGTGTAATCACTCGTTCATTTGATTTTGAATCACGTGCCATGCCACGTGAAAACGTGAAGGAGTTAGAAAGGGTTGCCTCAGAAGTCGAGTCAGTTTTTGGCGGCACACCTCAGGATGTTGAATTCGCTATCGATGAGCGACGCAGTGTAAAAGTTGTTCAGTCCAGACCAATGACACGAGAAGTAGAAGGTATCTCTCAGGAAATTACGACACTCGAAGCGGTTGATATGATCAAGGCTCGAGCTGAGGCAGTTATGCAACATGAGATGTCTAGGCTGAAGACTCAAAATTCTATTCTATTTCAAGCTAACTTTTCCGAATTACTGCCAAACCCGTCACCAATGGACGTTGGGGTGTTCCAGTACATTTTCCCTGGCAGGGACGAGGTAGATGGAGCAATTCAGATTGGGCGTCGTGACATGGGGTACCCATTAAAAGATGGTTCCACTGGTTACTTGCATTATATTGGTGGCAGAGCTTACGAGAGTTTAGCTGGCGACGCACTAACCTATTTTGGAGGATTTCCTGAGAGTGAAGCGGAGTATGTAGAAACGCTCGTAGCTGAGTATTTGAGAAAAGTACAAGAAGACCCAGATCTTGCTTCCTACCCGGAGATGGGATTATACCTGCAGGATCCTACTCTAGAAGATTTGCAAACAAGATACGGTGATCGCGCACCAAAACTCTTTGATGTCTATCATCAACTCAGACAAAAGCTCAAGTACTCGGCAGAAGTGTTTAAGGATAATTTTGGGCAGACTGGAAATATTGAAAACGAACAGTTTATCGAATCGTTGTCAGATCAGGAACTTGACGAGCTTGACGATGATGCACTGCTATATTCCACAGTCCTGATATTGGAGCATTTGAGACAAAAATCATGTGTAGACTTTGTTCATGCAGCTAGACTTGGCTTCTACTATACCCAAAGACTTCAATCATTTCTCGCCGATACACTTGGTTTAGCACCTGATGAAATGCAAGAGACACTAGCAACTTTAGGCCAAGGCCTCGAAGGCAGTAGTGTAACAGAAACTAACATAGCAATTAGTGAAGCAGATGATCTGGATACTGCTCTAGCGATAGCAAGACAAAGGATATCTCATTATCCCGCGATTGGAGAAATGTTAGAAATTAGGCATCCTAGACTTAGTGAGGACCCCGATGCATTGCGGGCATATGTTGAGGAGATACGAATTAATAGAGACTTTAGGTTTAAACATGAGGCGCAGACGAAAGAGCGCAGAGTAGCGGAGCAATCATTAACTGAGATGCTACCTCTAGAACTACAAGCTGAATTTAGAGAAGTAGCAAAAAACGCGCAAACTTACATGGCTTTGCGAGAAACCATAAAGGACCAATTTGGTCGTGAGTACGGTCTACTAAGGGAGAGATTAGTTGAAATCGAATCACGCTTGGGTATTGTGCCAGAGGGGATTTTTTATCTTTATCCGCGAGAACTACCCGAAGTTATGCTCGATCCCAGTTCGTACTATCATATAATCGAAGCGCGCAAAGCCGAATTTACAGCTTTTCAGAAGGTGAGTATGCCTACGGTGATCACTCCGAGTAGCATTAGTTCTATAGAAGTTGGCGTAAGTAATAATAGAAAGTTAGTCGAAGAAAAAGGCAGGTTTCTTTCGCACGGCACTGCTGTTCAGGGGGTAGTTATTAAGTTAGATGACTATGGTGAACTCGAGGATGACCCACAACACACAAGGGCTGCTTTACATCAGAGGATTCAAGAACTGAAAGGCAAAGGAGTAAAAGTAATTCTAGCTGCGCGTCAGGTTAATCTTACCGATGACCCACTTATCAATCTCGCAGATGGTTTAATATTGCAGAAAGCGGGCATTGTATCTCATGGGGCTCAAAGGGCTCGTGAACTTGGGATAGGCGCACTATCTGGTATAGATATATCTATAATAGATTCTGGTATGAAGATAATATTTGATCCGCATAACAGAATGGTAAGGAGGATTGATGAGTAGAGTGACTTTTCTGCGTCATGGTATTCTTCAGAATCCATATAACGACTATACTCAACTAACATTAATGCAGCTAAATGAATTAGCCGAGCAGAAAACACAGCCACATATCAACCAGGCGCAATCAACGCATCTTATCAGCAAAAAAATTGAAAGTCTCAAAAGTATAGAAGCTATTTACTGTGCCACTAATCGTCGTTCGGCTGAGACAGCTGCCTTACTAGCACAGAGCTTAAATAAGCCATTTCCAATAGAAGCAACAGCATTATTAAATGAAATTGTTTTTAGCCCAGCTAAGATGATAGCTGAAGCTCAGTATAAATTAGCAGGCATGGATGCAATTAGGGAGAGTTTATTTATGTCTATAGTCTCAGGGGACGGCAAAGCTGAAAGCCTGAGCGATATTTACAATCGGGTCAATAGAATAGATGGTTTAATTAAAAAATCTAGATACGGGGATGTGCTTGTTGTAACGCATGGATTCTTAATGCGCTTTTTACAGGTACATTATTTACAAGAACAAGTAAATTTTATGCATATAAAAGCAGAAGATATCGCACAACAGAAAAATTACTATTATTTAGATGGCTTTACTACAAAAATATAGCACTAAACTTTGCGGTGGTGTCGGCGTCTAAGTTCGGCAACTTTTAGCTGCGCTAAGTGGCGTTCAATTAAGCCGGTGGCATCGGCCAGGGCTACTTGGTCTTTGGCGTTCTTCTGCATGTCTTTGGCGCGCTCTAGAGCTTCTTTGACTTCCATTTCGTTAATATCATCTGCTGCTTCAGCGGCATTAGCTAATAGGCGAACCCTCGTGCCTGAGATTTCAATTACGCCACCATCACTGGCAAAATGATCTAGCTTAGAGTCCGGATCGTTCTGTGACCTGCGCACACTCACAACGCCGGGGACAGCGATGGAAATCAGCGGTATGTGATGAGGCATGATTGTAATGATTCCAGATGGAGTAGGGAGTGAAATAGAATAGCACTCTTCGGTAAACTTTACGCCTTCTAGTGTTACAAGCTCAAATGTCAGCATTATTTTTTGTCTTTTACTTCTGCTATCGTGCCCTTCATGTAAAAGGCTTGTTCGCCTTTGTCGTCGTGTTTGCCGTCTAGAATCTCACGAAAACCTTCAACTGTGTCTTTCAGACTCACGTACTTACCGGGTATACCGCTAAACACTTCAGCTACATGGAACGGTTGTGTTAAGAAACGCTGTATGCGCCTGGCACGGCCTACAACCTGCTTGTCCTCATCACTTAGTTCTTCCATACCGAGAATAGCGATGATATCAGTCAAATCCTTGTAGCGCTGTAGAACGCGCTGTACTTCACGTGCAACCTTATAGTGTTCCTCGCCAATGATATTTGGATCTAAAATCGTCGAGCTAGAATCTAGTGGGTCTACGGCGGGGTAGAGGCCAAGCTCGGTTAGGGCGCGGTTTAATACGATGGTCGAGTCTAGGTGGGCAAAGGTGGTAGCTGGTGCGGGGTCAGTAAGGTCATCTGCCGGCACATACACGGCCTGCATCGAGGTAATTGACCCCTTTGTGGTCGAGGTAATGCGCTCCTGCATCTCACCCATTTCCTGGGCTAGGTTTGGCTGGTAACCGACAGCTGATGGCAGACGCCCCAATAAGGCTGACACCTCTGATCCTGCTTGGGTAAAGCGGAAGATATTGTCGATAAATAGCAACACATCCTTGCCTTGGTCGCGGAAACCTTCGGCGATAGCTAAGCCGGATAAAGCCACACGTAAACGGCTGCCTGGCGGTTCATTCATTTGGCCGAAGACCAAAGATGTCTTATCGAGTACGCCAGACTCCTTCATTTCGTAGTAAAGGTCGTTGCCTTCTCGCGTGCGTTCACCAACACCGGCAAACACCGAGTTGCCACCATGTTCTTTGGCTATATTGTTTATAAGCTCGGTTATAAGAACGGTTTTACCAACACCGGCTCCACCGAATAATCCAACCTTACCGCCTTTTGTAATAGGGCAAATGAGGTCAATAACTTTAATGCCGGTCTCGAATACTTCGGTTTTGGTGGCTTGCTCTTTTAAGGATGGTGCTGGCTTATGAATAGAGCCGGTTTCTTTAAATTCACCGCCCTTGCCGTCAATTGGCTCACCCGTTACGTTGAACATTCGCCCCAAAGTTTTCTCACCAACCGGTACGGAAATTGGTGCGCCTGTGTTATGTACTGCCTGTCCGCGAGTCAATCCATCAGTTGTGCCAAGTGCAATTGCGCGAACTGAGTGTTGCGATAGATGCTGGGCAACTTCGAGTGTCAAAGTACCTTTTGCGGTTTTAATTTCGAGTGCGTCGTAAATAGCCGGCAATTCACCTTCAAACTCTGCGTCTACTACCACGCCGATGATCTGTTGGATTTTGCCGTTACTGGTTGTTGTTGCTGTAGTCATTCATGCCTCCTTAATTAATTGCCGCTGCACCGCCGGTTATTTCGGCTAATTCCTGGGTGATACCAGCCTGGCGAGCAGAGTTAAATGCTAGGGTTAAATCGTCGGTTAGTTCGTTGGCATTATCTGTAGCGTTTTTCATAGCCATCATTCGCATTGAATGCTCGCTGGCGATAGCTTCTAGAATTGCCTGGTAAAGCTGAGATTCTATCAGTCGTGGCACCACCAGGTTCATGACGTCTTCAACTGATGGTTCAAACTCTGCGTTTTCAATGTCTGATGCCTCGGAATCTTTGGCCATCTCTTCGAGCCTCGCTGGTAATAATACTTCGGTGCGAGCGATTTGGTTGATACTCGAAACGTATTCGGTGTAGAGCAAAACAACTTCATCGACTTTGTTTTCTAAAAAACTTTCCATAGCGGTTTTTACAAGTGGCTGAATATCACGTGCACTTGGAGCGTCCGGCCACTTTTCGTAAACACCTAATAGTTCTAAACCCTCAAGTTTTGAGGAAAATATACTTCCTTTTCTTCCGATTACCACAGCCGAAGAAATAATGCCCTGAGCTTTATCGTCAGTTAGTTTTCGTGTAAAGAGTTTTAAGACATTACTGTTGTAGGCACCCGCAAGCCCGCGATCACTTGTAAAAACAATATACAGACGTTTCTTTACTTCGCGCCGTGCAAAGTAAGGGTACGACTTTGCACGTGGCAGTTGTGATAACCGACCCAAAATGGAACGCCCGGTATTGCGGAATGCACGTGCTTTTAAAGTTGCTTCCTGAGCTTTACGCATTTTGCTGGCGCTAACAAGCTCCATAGCCTTGGTGATCTGCTTGGTACTTGAAACCGATCGTATACGGCGTTTAATCACCTGAATCTGCGCCATTAGGCTTTAACCTCACTCTTATTTTCAGAATCTTCCGCTATGTAATCTTTGGTAATACTCTCGGCAATTTTTACAATTTCTTCTTTTTGTTTCTCGTTTAATTTTTCACCCTTGGCCAGTGCGCCAACCATTGCTTTATTTTGAGCGTGTATGTGTTGGAGGAATTTACCTTGCGCTTCTTTAACTTTGGTAACTGGGACTTTGTCGAAAGCACCGCCGGTACCGACCACCAATACCGCCACTTGGTCGCCAACACCAAGGGGTGAATATTGCGGCTGCTTTAGTAACTCCGTTAATCGTTGACCACGATCAATTCGTTGCGTTGTCTCGGCGTCAAGATCTGTCGAAAGTTGGGCAAAGGCAGCAAGTTCACGGTATTGGGCTAGCTCTAAGCGAAGTGAGCCAGCAACTTGTTTCATACTGGCCATTTGAGCAGCACCACCCACACGTGATACCGAGAGGCCAACGTTTACGGCTGGTCGAATTCCTTGGTAAAAAAGGTCGGTTTCGAGGAATATCTGACCATCGGTAATCGAAATAACGTTTGTTGGTATGTAGGCCGACACGTCACCGGCTTGGGTTTCAATAATTGGCAGCGCTGTTAGCGAACCTGCGCCGTTGGCATCACTCATTTTAGCAGCACGCTCTAATAGGCGAGAGTGTAGGTAAAATACGTCACCGGGGTAGGCTTCACGTCCGGGAGGACGCCGTAATAGTAAAGACATTTGTCGATAGGCCTGGGCGTGCTTGGTTAAATCGTCAAAAATAATTAGCGCATGTTGCTTGTTGTCGCGGAAGAATTCTCCCATGGCCGCACCGGTGTAAGGCGCGAGGAACTGCAAAGAGGCAGGGTCGGAAGCGCTGGTGGCTACAACAATAGACTGATCCATAACGTCTTCTTGGCGCAAGCGCTCGACAATCTTTGCTACAGTTGAAAACTTTTGCCCAATGGCAACGTAAATATTTATCACGCCACTGTTTTGCTTGTGCTGATTTATCATGGTATCGATTGCAATGGCCGTTTTACCGGTTTTTCGATCTCCGATAATTAGTTCGCGTTGTCCGCGTCCGATTGGAATCATTGAGTCAATCGATGCAATACCGGTCATTAGAGGTTCGTGAACGCTTTTGCGTTCGATAACGCCGGGAGCCTTTCGCTCTACCTGTGCAGTTTCCTTAGCGTTAATCGGACCTTTACCGTCAAGTGGCTCACCCAGCGGGTTAACGACTCGCCCTATCAGCTCTTTGCCTACAGGTACTTCGAGTACTTTGCCGGTGAGGTGTACTTTGGCTCCGGCTTTAACTTCGACTTCGTCACCGAGCAAGACCACACCGATTTCATCTTCCATGAGGTTGAGGGCGAAGGCGCTAATGCGTTCGGTACTGTGAGTTTCTATCTCTACCATTTCGTTAAATCCGCATTCTCGCAGTCCATATACCCAGGCGATACCATCTCCGACACGAGTGACGACACCGACTTTTTGTACATTTCCAGTGTGTTTAAGCTCTGAAATAGCCGCCTTTAGTTCATTAGAAATGTCTTTGATAGATATGTCGCTCATACTCGTAACTCCTGTAGTTTAGTTGCTAATGAAAAGTCGAATTCGTGACTTGGGGTTTGAGCAATAAGTCCACCAATTATCTTTTTGTCAATTTCGGTGTGTAGATGTACCTGTTTTGCTCCGGTTTGTGTTTTTATCAGCTTGATTAAGTCGTGCCTGATTGAGTCATTTAGCTCGTTGACGGCAACAACATCAACGTCAATTCGCCCACGTTGACGCAATAACTCTAGATTAATGTCATTGAGCAACAGTTCAACATTATTAGTCATTTTGTTTTTCACAACATAGTGAGCTAAGACGAGGTTGAGCCGACTGGCCGGGTATTTATCTAAGAGAGAAACGTAGGCTTTGGCTAATTGAGATCGAGTTACCTTACTCATGGTGAGCACCTTTGCTCAGGGCTTTTTCGATGAGGCGATGATCACGACGAACATCAAGTTTCTCCTCAATAATGCTCTGCGTAGCACCAATAACTAAATCGATAGTCTCTTGCTTGAGAGCGCGTTTGGCCGCTTTTACATCTTCTTCGATGTGAACACGAGCTTCCTTTACTAACTGTTCACCACGTGCAGCGGCTTTTTCTTCGGCCGCCTTAACCAACACAGCAGCCTCGGTTTTGGCTTGCACTATGACTTTATCGGCTTCAGCGCGACTGCGGGCAAGCATCTTTTCGTGTTCAACAGCAGCTTTTTCAGACTGCTCCTCAAGCTCTTTAGCTGTTTTTAAACCTTCCTCAATTGTAAGACGTCGATCCTCGAGCGCCTTGAGTATAGGAGCAAAAGCATATTTCTTGAGCACAAAAAACACCAACAAAAAAGTAGCTAGTTGGAGCAAAAACGACTTAAGGTCGATCCCCAGTGCTGCTACACCGCCAGCAGTCTCTTCACCACCCTCACTGGCGAACATTTTAGCTAGTAATAGTAAACTCGTATCCAGAATTTCCCCCGCAGATTACCAATATTTATGAAATCGTAAAGGCGATAACCAGCACGTAAATAGCCAAAGCCTCAACCAATGCGGCCGAGATCAATAGAATTGGCAAAATCTTTCCGGCGAGCTCCGGATTACGTCCGAGCGCCTTCATAGTATTAGAACCGATCCAGCCTAAGCTTACTGCTGGCATTAATGCACCTAGTGCAATTGTCATACCCTTGACGAAATTCGGGTCTGTCAAAGGTGACGCGGTTGCTGCCTCGGTAGTTTCGGCCGCGAAAGTTGTTAATAGATCTACCATTTTAACTCCTTATATTATTAATTACGTATTTATACCATTCGCTTGGCCATTAGCCAAGACCTTTTCTTTACTAGACGAATGGTCAGCTTGGGTTTCGGCGCTATCTTCGCCACTATGATGAGTCGCTACGCTGAGGTAAACAATTGTTAACATTGTAAAAACAAATGCCTGAATTAGGCCGACAAACAGTTCCATAAAATAAAACGGAAGAGTAGTAATTGGAGACAGATAGCCGCTGATCTTTGCGATAGTTACCAGCAAAACCTCTCCAGCAAATACGTTTCCAAAAAGACGCAAAGAAAGTGATGCCATGCGTGTGAATTCACCCAAGACTTCAAGAATACCTACGAATAAATTTATCGGGTTCCAGGGTTTATCAGAAAAGTAGTGTTTTAAGTGACCCATAACCCCAAGTTCCTTTATTGCATAAATTTGAACCAAAATAATTGTAAAAACAGCCAGAGCAAGCGTACCGTTTAGATCAGCTGTAAAGCCACGAAAAAGCGGAGCTCCGTTGGCTTGAATTGAGCCAACACCCGGCAGTAAGCCAAACCAGTTACTCATTAAAATGAACAAAAAAACGCTCAAAATGAGCGGTGCAAAACGAATGGCTTTTTTGCGGTCGTGCATGATATTGGCCGCAGTATCAATTACGTATTCGACAGCTACTTCCACCAGACTGGCAAAGGTGCCACCCGGCTTTTTTTTGATTCTTTTAGCAGCTGCCAGCAGCAATACGATGACGGCCGCCGCCGAAAGCAACCCGTATAAGTATGAGTTACTGATTGATAGCGGGCCGATTTCAATTACTTTCTCGGCTGATAATGATGTAGCGAATAGTTCTAGCACTATTTTCCTCCAAACATTCCTGGGAAGTTCTCTTTAATGTAGCGGTATATCAGCAACGTTGCAAATGCCAGTGACAGTAAAAGCCCAGTAACTGAAAGAAGTGGGTTTAGTCCAAAGTGCTGATCTAGCCGAATACCACCAATTGTGAGCACAAGTATGGGGATAGCAACCCGCCACGTTACTTCGCCCAAATGTTGTGGCAGTCGAGCAAATTCTTCGTCGCTAGCCGATGGTTTATCGGTTTTCTTGGAGTCTTTATTCTCAGTACTCATTTTACTTACTATACCATAAATGTTTACTACGTCACAAGAAGCTGACAGATACAAGGTTCTACCGTAGAATGGTCGTATATGGGTTTTACGCTTGAGATTTTAGATAAAGCTGGTCCGACTGAATATAAAGATATACAAAAGTTGGCTATTCAATTAGGCGAGAATCATTTAGGTAAAGTTAGCGGTGAGCAGAAATACATAGAACATGTAATAGATAATCACTTCGCCAAAATTGTAGTAGCTCGGGACGAAAACGCTCGTATTGTCGGGATGGCTACGGTTATTTTAGTAACCAAAATCGCTTACGACGAAGCGCACATAGAGGATGTCGTAGTGGACGAATCTATGCGTGGTCAGGGTCTTGGAAAGGCCATAATGCAAATGGCCATAGAAACGGCGTGGTCTATGGGCGCGGATAAAATTGAGCTGACATCACGCGCTAGTCGTGAGGCGGCCAACGCTTTGTACCAAAAACTGGGGTTTAAACTTCGCAAAACTAACGTTTACATTTTAAAAAAAGGTAATTAGCATGGCTCGTGTTAGCATTTCTGAATACCGAGCAAAAAAGCTGCTACTTGGTGATGATTACGTGGGTTGGCAGTTAAGCGTCAAGAATGCTCGAGCCATAATTTCCAAGCTTCCACGAACAGCAACATATGTAGTTAAAGTTGATCAGGGTGTAAAGAAACGTTTCAAGCAGGGATTGCTTTCTGTAAATGTTGCCAAAGATCAGTTAGAAAGACATATTAAAAACTATGCCGCCAAAGGGTACGGACAGTTTTTAATAGAGACGTACATACCGCACTTGCAAACGGCCGAACGCTACCTTTCGCTCGAGCGAGTGCGCCAAGGCATCAAGATATTATATTCGCTTAAAGGTGGCGTTGATATCGAAGACAGTAGCGATTCCGTTTTGCAGGCTACTTATAGTGGTAAGCAAGTGATTCTGGAGGATATTGAGCGCGCATTAGAGGTAGAAACCGGATTTTTAGCGGGCATTGTCGATAAAATGAACGCACTACACATTAGTTTTATAGAAATTAACCCTTTGCTTGTTGTTGAGAGAAAGCCAATTCTGCTAGATTGTGCAACTATGGTAGATTCTACCGCCAGTTGGTTTGTTGGTGGCGAATGGAGCGAGGATGATCTAATAGAGAGCGGCGGTGGTAACCCGCAGGAATTAGCTGTTCGCGAATTAAGCAAAAACTCTCCTTCGTCACTAACATTACGAGTGCTCAATCCGGATGGTTCGTTGTTTATGTTGCTCTCTGGTGGAGGCGCTAGTATCGCTTTGGCAGATGAAGCCTTTAACCTTGGCTTTGGAGCGCAAATTGCTAATTACGGGGAATATAGCGGCAACCCAACGCTAGAGGAAACTTATCTGTATACCAAACAAATTTTAAGCTTGTTACTAGAATCGGAGACTAAAAAGAAAGCTCTGGTAATCGCCGGCGGTGTAGCCAACTTTACCGACGTTTCTGCTACCTTTAAGGGGATAATTCAAGCGCTGGATGAGTGTAAAACCAAGTTAAAGAATCAGAAAATTAAAGTCTACGTGCGCCGGGGCGGGCCTAATGAGGCCAAGGGCTTGGCGATGATGAAAGATTTCTTGGAACACGCCGGCATTTTAGGCTCGGTAGCAGGCTCCGAGGAGCTCTTGGTAACACCGGTACGCGCGGCAGTAGCGAGTATTAAATGATAAACGTATCAGCCCTTCGCAAAGCCAAAAAAGGTATAGTAACGCTAGGGAGCCATCCTGGCATTATTCAGTCTATTTTAGACTTCGATTATCTTAGCGGTGAAAGCGATCCTAGTGTGGTCGCTATTATTACCGCTAGTGCCAAAACGCAAAAATACTTTTGGGGGAATAGGGAGGTGCTGATTCCGTGCTATCCGCGGCTCGCGAGTATTCCCCGCGATAAAAAAGCCAATGTGAATCTGGCTATAAATTTAAATTCAGCCCGCCGAGTTTACGATTCAACTGTAGAATTGTTTGAATTGTTTCCCGAAGCCTTTGGAGTACATATTTTTGCCGAGGATGTACCTGAACTGGCAGCTATCGAACTTTTTAATGCTTACCAAAAGAAGCATTTTATTGTGGGCCCTTCAGGGGTTGGATTGGTTATAGCAAATTCCCTCAAGCTTGGTGCTGTCGGTGGGACTGACTATCAGCAGTTGCTAAAGTCTCACTTATTTACCGAGGGCAATACGGCAGTTCTTTCGGCCTCGGGTGGCATGATAAACGAAATCATCAGGATGGTGGCAAATGGAGGCAAGCGAGTCTCGTTTGCTCTTACCCTTGGCGGGGATCGCTTTCCAGTTACGGCCCCCCTAGAAGCATTTCTGGCAGCCGAAGCCGACACGCAGACTGATCAGATTGTGTACTACGGCGAACTAGGTGGGTACGACGAATATGACCTAGTTGAGCTAATAAAAGCTAAGGAAGTTACCAAGCCGGTTGTCGCCTACATCGCGGGTAGTATTGCCGAGCAGTTCGACACGCCAGTGCAATTTGGCCATGCTAAAGCGCTCGCTGGCAACAAAAGCGAATCTGCTAGTGCCAAGCGGGCAGCGCTCGCGGAAGTTGGCGTGCAAGTTGCAGATTCACTCGAAAGCTTCCATACTTTAATAAGTAAGATGAAGAAACCAAACAATCCTGATCCAGAGGTAGATGCGGGTGAACTTAGCGGTCGTCGCAAAAGTTTGTTTAGTACTCAAATTGGGCGCGAGTCCGAGACTGGCTATGAATTTAGTGGCAAGTCGCTTGAAGCTTGGGAGCGCCGGGGCGACTTTATAGCTATGGTGCTGGCTGGACTGCTTGGACGCCCGGCAAAATCGAAGCTACTAGAGGAATTCACCAAGACTGTGTTTATTTTGGGTCTAGACCATGGCCCGCAGGTTTCAGGAGCGCTAAATACCATTATTACTGCCCGCGCTGGCAAAGATATGGTGTCCTCATTAAGCGCTGGGTTATTGGCAATTGGCCCCCGCTTTGGTGGCGCTGGTAACGAGGCAGCGGGCAATTGGTTTGAAGGTGCAACATCGGGGGTAGAAGCCAGTGAGTTTGTAGAGAACTTAGCCAAGCAGAAGAAGCTAATTCTTGGCATTGGTCACAAGAAATATCGCCTTGGCTACCCAGACCCACGCGTTGTACGCTTGCTTGCCTTTGCCAAGCAATTAAAAGCTCATCGCTACCTGGATTTTGCCCAGGCAGTAGAGGATATTACAACCTCTAAAAAGGGTAATCTGATCTTAAATTTTGACGGAGCATTTGCAGCGATTCTTTTAGATATTTTAGAGCTAGAAGAAAAGATGAGTGAAGATGAGATAAAAGAACTTATAGATGCCGAGTTTTTCAACGCATTCTTTGTAATTCCACGTTCAGTGGGCTTTGTTAGCCACTTCCTCGACCAAAAACGGCTTGATGAAGGCCTTTTCCGACTGCCTGACGAGTTATTGTACGCAAATTAATTAGCACTCTTGACGGTAGAGTGCTAATGGCTTTATAATCTTTTTATAGGCAAACCCAGTCCAACAGAGATAAAAACTCATGTACCAGACGCAGTTTTGTCGGTAAAATAGTAGTGGGAGAATAATTTTTGAAAGATTTCAGTAGTTTTAAAGCCTTTAGCGAACGACTTACCGAGAATGCTCGGCTAAGTTTGGACCGTGCTAATGATATTGCCAGAGCCATGGGCTCTACCTATATTGGTACCGAACACATTTTGCTTGGTGTTCTGGCGCAAGAAGGTTCGATTGGTTCCAAAGTACTAAAAAGTGCCGGTGTAACCTTGGATCGCGCAAAGTTGGCATTAAGCCTAACGCCAAAAGTTCTTACCAACACCTCGTCTCGTGGATTGAGCGAAACGGCTAAGTTAACACTTACTTTAAGCTGGAAGATCGCCAAAGAATTTGGCCAAGACTACTGCGGTACCGAGCACATTTTATTCGCAACCCTCAACCAAAAGAATGCGCGCGCAACCATATTATTGCGAGATATGAATGCCGATCTAGAAGTTGTGCGCGGCGAACTAGAACAATACCTATCGAACCAGCAGTATTTTTATGAAGAGCGAGCAAAGCGTAGTAATACCAAAACACGCGCCAAAAAGAGCAAAACACCAACAATTGATTACTTTGGGGTGGATATTACCGCTCAAGCTCGCAAAGGCAAGCTTGATCCGGTAGTTGGTCGTGAGGTGCAAATAAAACGCATGATAACCATACTTAATCGCCGGACCAAGAATAATCCGGTGCTAATTGGCGAACCGGGAGTAGGTAAAACTGCCATCGTAGAGGGTTTAGCTCAGCGAATCGTTACCGAGGAAGTTCCCGATAGTTTGCTCGACAAGCGCATTGTAAATATCGATCTATCGAGCCTTATAGCAGGTACCAAATATCGTGGTGAGTTCGAGGATCGCTTAAAGCGAATGCTCGAAGAGCTTAAAAAGAACGACAACATCATGTTATTTATTGACGAGCTACATCTGATTGTTGGTGCTGGTGCAGCCGAAGGCGCAATAGATGCCGGTAACATTTTAAAGCCAGCTTTGGCACGTGGGCTTATTCGCGTAATTGGCGCAACCACAATTGATGAATACCGCAAACATGTCGAAAAAGATGCCGCCCTTGAAAGACGCTTTCAAACAATTATAGTGCCAGAAGCCACGCCCGAGGAGACTGCTCAAATTTTACGTGGGCTCAAGAAGCACTACGAGCACTTTCACGGCGTAAAAATTAGCGACGAGATTGTGGACGAGACTGTGAAATTATCTAAGCGCTACCTAAACGATCGCTATTTGCCAGATAAGGCCATAGATATTTTGGACGAGGCAGCAGCCCAGTTACGCATTGATAAGGGTGGTAAATCTAGTGTTGAGACTAAAAAGATGTATCGCAACCTGCGCGAGCTCACCAAGCGCATGGATGAAGCAGTAGAAAACGAAGACTACGAGAGCGCAGCTAAGCTTAAAACTCAAGTAAGCCTACTAGAGCAAAAGCTTGAACAGGCTCGCATGCGCCAAGACTTAAAAGGTAAGGCCTTAGAAATTACTAGCGAGAACCTGGCGGCAGTGATTGCCTCAATTACCGGTGTGCCGGTGAAAAAGTTAGTTAAGTCCGAGGCCAACCAGCTCATGAAACTCGAGGGCGCTTTGGCGCGTAATGTAATTGGCCAGCGCGAAGCTATTGCTGCTGTGGCGCGTTCGATTCGGCGAAACCGCTCTGGCATATCCGATGCCAAACGGCCGATTGGATCATTCTTGTTTATGGGCCCAACCGGTGTTGGAAAAACCGAACTAGCCAGAGTATTAGCGCGCGAACTATTCCATAGCGATGATGCATTGATAAAGATCGATATGAGTGAATTTATGGAGCGCCACAATGTGTCGCGATTACTTGGTGCGCCAGCCGGTTACGTGGGGTACGAAGAAGGTGGCCAACTAACTGAGAAAATTCGGCGTCAGCCATATTCGCTTATTTTGTTCGACGAGATTGAAAAGGCTCATCCCGATGTATTTAATATGTTGCTTCAAATTCTGGAAGACGGGCACGTGAGTGATGCGAAGGGTCGCAAAGTCGACTTTACTAATACGGTGATAATTATGACTTCAAATATTGGTGCCGAGCGGTTGTACAAAGAAGCCGTTCTAGGTTTTAGAGCGGAAAAGACCGGTAGTGCCCAAGAGCTTACCAGTCTACATGCAGAAATTGAAGACAGAGTGCGCGAAGATCTAAAGGAAACCATGCGACCAGAAATGCTTAATCGCATAGATAAGATTGTGGTGTTCAGAGCACTTTCGCATGCCAATGTGCGTAAGATCTTGCAGTTGCGCTTAAATGAACTAACAGAACGCCTAGCTGAAAAAGGCTTGGGTATCACTATGAGCCCGGCTGCTCGCAAGCACATAATAGATGAAGGCTACGAACCAAGCATGGGGGTGCGCCCCCTCCGCCGAGTCCTGGAAGAGAAGGTAGAGGATCCAATTGCCACCGGCATATTAGACGGCACTTACAATGAGGGCGATTTAATTCACGTAGGTTTAAGGAATAAAGAACTTTCTTTCGAAGTAGCGAAAGAGTAAAACCATGCCAGAGCAAATTGATGCTAACGCAAGCGGAAAAGAAAACCCGGCGTTTACATCGCCCGACTGCATCATAATTGCTATTGATCCAGCTACAGATTTCATGCTACTAGAGACTAAGGAGCCAGAACCAAGGAGGGTATTGTTTGGGCTTAGCCGATACGCAAGTGCTTCTGGAGTGGAGGCAAACAGATTTGAGCCTGGTGCTGTAATTAGCTGGAGAGAACCTGATAATGAGGCAGATTTAACCGGCAAAATTAAAATAACTCCGCCAGCGGATGCTAGTAAAGATGAAGATACTAGTGCGATCATAGCGGAATTTTTGAATGCTGGAACAATAAAATAGTTGTTGTAAAACGCACTGTTTAAAGAGTAAGATGCCTTTATAACTGAGGTCTTATTCTTTGTCGATTGATCGAGATCCGACGCCAAGTCGGGAGCAGCTAGCATTTGAAGCTTATGAAGTAACAGGCGTAGATACTGTTGCTTCAATGGTACATGTTATTGGGTTTGAGGATGGAGCTCAGATAGATATGCGAATACCTGTTTTTCGTATAGAGTCTGCTAATCCCGGTGTTGTTGAGGAGTTAGCACCTGGTGATTATATTATTTACACATTGGTGCGTGTTGGTGAGCTACGGGGTTTAAGTCCACCAATAATGACTGAAAGCTATCAGAGGATTCCGCCTGTAGATGTTGAGACAGATTTCTCTTGAGCGTAAGATATATTTCAAATAGAATACGGGTGTTAATAACTTATAGGAGGCTTGGAGATAGGCATGGGTACAGATATTCAATCGGGTAGCATTGATCCATCGATACGCGTCGGGAATGAGGTGGTTGGTGCTGATGTTATTCGGTCATTTCTTGACCGCAACGACGTATCTCCTTTTTTTGCAGGGTTTGGAGATGTATTGTCTGCCCAAACGCATTCGTATCACGAAATAGTCGAGCTAAACTCAGGTGGCAATATATTGTTTGCAATTCGGACTGGCAGATTTGACCATTCAGGCGCGACAGATGCAGACGTAGATACGGCTGACCTTGACACAATTCTATTTGACTCTGCCGACTTAGTGTCCGATTATAGGTCTTTTGCGGGTTCACGTGGGTTAGTGGAGTTACCGTTAAGTGGACCTAGTAGAGTGGCTCATTTTGCGTCAGGTGATAAGGTTTATGTTATCGCGGAAACTAACACCAAAATTCCATCACTCAGCGCAGACTTCGATCCCGATGCCACAATACCCACGCCCCCGGTGTCGGCACACTCATAAGGTTGGTATAATAGTGTCAATGATATGGCAGGATTTAGTTTTCGGCATTGGGAGTTTTATATTTTCAATTGCATTAGTGCCAAGCATTATCGGTAAAGATAAACCAGCAATCGGGACGAGTTTAAGTACAGCTCTGGTTTTAACAACATTTGTTATTGCATACATTACATTGAGCTTCTGGCTAGCAGTCATTGCAATTAGTATGACTATGATGGCTTGGTACATTCTAGCTTTTCAAAAATATTTACAAACAAAGCAAAAATGACACAAGATCTAGTATCGCTACAGAAACACGCTGAACAGATCGTTAAAACTGCTGCCGACAAGCTAAAGCCATACTTTGGCAATGTTAAGTACGAACAGAAGTCCAATGCTGATTATTTTGATGTAGTAACCGAATTAGACAAATCAACAGAGAAAACAATTTCATCAGAACTTGAAAAGGTTGACCCCAGCTTTGGTTTTTACGGAGAAGAATTTGGCCAGGCAAGAAAAGGTAAACGGCAATGGATACTAGACCCAATTGACGGAACATCACTGTTTATTCGTGGCATTCCGTTTTGTAGCACGATGTTGGCGTTGGCTGAAGGCCCCGATGTGCTCATATCTATAATAGTGAATATTGCCAATGGGGATGTATACACTGCCATTAAAGATGGCGGGGCTAAGAAGAACGGTAAAGCTATTAAGGTCAGTACTCGAAGTTTGAATGAAGCTTACATTGGCTTTGAAATAAATCGAAGTATTGCTGGCAATAATGAAATTGCAGAGCGGTTTAGCTCCTTAAGTGCTCCGTATAAAACAATGAACAGCGGATGGGAATTTTGCATGACAGCCGAAGGCAAGCTGGATGGTCGCATCCAAAAAGACCCTTGGGGCGGTATTTACGACTTCGCGCCTGGTTCCTTATTGGTGCGCGAGGCTGGAGGCATAGTTAATAATATAGGCGAATCTACCTTCGATTATCGAAATTTAAATATTATTGCTACAAATAAGCGAATTTATAGTGAGTTGACAGAGGGCAGAGATGCCCTTTTCCCGGTAAGCAAGAAATGAAGATAGCTGTCGGTTCAGAAAATCCGATTAAGCTAGAGGCTGTAGAAGATGGCTTTCGTAAGGTGTTTCCACAAGAAAAAATAGATGTTATTGGAGTCAATGCAAAAAGTGGCGTCAGCGAACAGCCACTTAGTGACGCCGAGATGATGAGAGGCGCCAAGAATCGCGCTAAGTCTGCTATCAAGAAAGTTGCAGGAGCTGATTACGGCGTGGGCTTAGAGGGCGGGCTAAACGAGCATGATGGTGAATGGTATGGACGTAGCTGGATGTCGATTATAGATAAAAAAGGTACTCGTGGAATGGGATCGAGTGTTAGCTGTTATATTCCTCCCAAAATGATGGAGCTTGTGCATAAGGGTAAAGACCTTAAGACGGTTTGCGAAGAGCTATTTGGTATCGAAGACATCGGTCGCAAAGAGGGCTACTTTGGCTTACTTACTAATAATGCCATTACCCGTACCAGCGGCTATAGCGACGGTATTGTTATGGCTCTATCTAATTTTGTGCGACCGAAAAACGTACGTTAATTCGCTATAATATAGTGATGAAGCGACTTTGGGCACTGCTACCAATAGTAATTGTACTGATAATGGCTACGCAGTACCAAGCAATTATCGATTGGTATAACTTACAAACTTTTCAGCCGAGCGCTCAAGTGCAGGCAATTGCCGAGCAAACCACTATGACTCCAGAAGGCAAGCGATATTTTTATTTAGCCAGGCCTCAGCTTGATAATAAAACAACGTTTAATCAGCACTGTCCTACCGGTGAGCTTACTCAGGTTTTGGGTTGTTACAACCGAAATAGAATATATATTTTAGATGTAGATAAAGCCGAGCTAGAGAAAGTAGAAGACGTCACCGGTGCACACGAAATGCTTCATGCTGCTTACGACCGCCTTACTGCTGGTGAAAAATCTAAAGTAGATGAAGAACTTGAAAGTTATTACGCCACAGTTATCGACCCAAAACTGCGTGAGCTAATAGCTCAATATGATCGAGCCGAGCCGGGCGAACGGCTCAATGAGCTTCATTCAATTTTACCGACTCAGGTAGAGACACTAAGCCCGACACTTGAGGAATACTACAAGCGGTATTTCACAAACCGCCAAGCGATTGTGGCAAGCTATAAGCAGTACGAAGGTGTTTTTGATAGCTTGCAGTCACGTTACGATACGCTGAAAAACGAGATAGACTCGTTGAAAAAAGAGATTGATGTTGCCAAAGCAGAATATGAAGATGCAGCTGCCGAAGCGGATAGACTTACCGCTCAAATTACTAGTTTGCGTAACAGAGGTAAGAGCGCCGAATCTAATCAGCTGGTACCCGCCCAAAATGCAGCGGTAAATAAGGTTAACGCGTTGGCTAATGAGATAAAAGTAATGGTAAACACCTATAATGCCGACGTAGATGAGGTCAATCGCCTGGCGCTAGAGCAAAATGAGCTTGTGCAGTCGCTGAATAGTAGTCAGCTTGCGCCAGCAAGATAGCATAATACGTCCTACTCTCGTAAGATTAAATAATGACAGATACAGTAAATCAAGAATCGAGCAATCCGCCTAACGGCCCTGAGTTTTTCGATGTCTTAGCGGTGCACAAGGCGATTGATGAGGCTAGAAGGGTGGGAATTGGTCATGGTCATGGTTTTCTTCGATCGGGTTTAGCCTTACCTGGAGTCAAAGACTATATAAGTGCAAGCAAAAAGCGTAGCGATACGAGACAATTTCCAGCAACTAAAAATATGATTGTTGATAATCCCCTGGTTCTTACATTCAAAAATGGTTTTTCTCTAGATCCAATTATTGCAGCATTAGATAGCGCAGTCGCAGTGCACTATAATGTTGAAAATCTTCAGACGGAATCCTCAAGTATGGTTATATATGAACCAAGTGGACATACGCCAATGCATTCAGATCCTGCAATACTTAGGCTAGTTCTTACTCTGGCTGGTGAAGGTACAGAGGAGTATCGTGAATGGGGTGAAAACAGAACTGAGCACCACCACGCTTCACCTGGCAACATTACTGCTATGATGGCGATCCCAGGAGAAGAATTCCTACCATTACACGGAGTTTTGCCTGTGACAGAAGGGCGTGCAATAGTTGAGACTTCATATAAACTACAGAGAACTTAAGGGGTAAAATGGCTAAAAACAGCGCTAGATTTGTCTGTCAAGAGTGCGGTAATGTTGAATCCAAATGGAGTGGTAAGTGTGGCAACTGCGGCTCGTGGAATAGTTTTGTCGAAGAAAAGGCTGTAACGAACTCGGCCGGAATAGCCAGTGGCGCTAAGCTCCAGGCAACACCGGCAACGAAAATAAAAGCCAATACGCAAACAGCTCGTTTAAGTTCTGACATCGACGAGGTTGATCAAGTTTTAGGCGGAGGCATTATTCCCGGTAGTGTTATCTTGTTAGCTGGTGAGCCTGGGATTGGCAAATCTACACTTCTATTGCAGCTTGCAAACTCTTTAGCTCAGAAATCTCGTGTGCTTTATGTCAGTGGCGAAGAATCGTTGAATCAGATAAAATTGCGGGCTGATCGGCTGAATACTCTAAACGTGATGCTTGAATTGGCGACATCTACCAGTAGTGATGATATAGCGGTGACTATTTCTAGCGGTGAATATCAGCTGGTAGTTGTGGATTCTATTCAAACGATGGCAACGGCGGGTGTGTCTTCCAGCGCTGGTACGGTTAGTCAAATTACCAACAGTGCGCAGTTACTGCAAAATGCCGCCAAAAATAGCCATACGGCCGTATTAATTGTTGGTCATGTCACCAAAGAAGGCAACATTGCGGGCCCGAAAATACTCGAGCACCTGGTAGACGTAGTACTGCATCTAGAGGGCGAGCGTTTTGGAGGGTTCAAGTTGTTGAGGGGCGTAAAGAACCGCTTTGGTTCTACCAATGAAGTCGGTATTTTTGAGATGAATTCTGATGGCATGAAACCGGTGCAGAACCCGTCTGAGGCATTTTTGGCCGAACGCAGTGGAGGTGATGGTTCCGTAGTGTTCCCAAGTCTAGAAGGCTCCCGAGCGGTGCTTGTAGAGGTTCAAGCGTTAGTGAGCGCCAGTCCTTTTGGCTACCCCAAACGTACAGCCGTTGGTTTTGACTTAAATCGGTTAAATCTACTCGTAGCCGTTTTAAGCCGTCGCGCCGGACTAAATCTGGGCACACAAGACATATACGTAAATATAGTTGGTGGCTTAAGGCTGGCTGAGCCAGCGGCCGACTTAGCCGTGTGTATGGCAATCGCATCCGCTTTTCGTAAAAAGCCACTAATAGACAAAACAGTTGTTTTTGGCGAAGTTGGCTTAAGCGGAGAAGTAAGGCGTGTAGAACAACCGGAAAAGCGTCTGTCTGAAGCTAAGAAGTTGAAGTTTACAAATTATATTAGCGTGGCTAACACAAGGACTATTGTAGAGGCCATCAAGAAAGGAATTACTACATGATAATTGTTATTTTACTATTACAGCTACTAACCATCATTTTAGTTATTTGGCTGAGAGGAAGAATGCAAACTAGTACTGCAGGGAATGTGCCAAAATACGTGGTCGATACGTCCGCCCTAATTGATGGTCGCATGGAAAACGTAGCCAAACATGGTTTTATGCCAGGAACCATATTTATCCCAAAGTTCGTCTTGGCAGAGTTGCAACACATTGCCGACAGTACAAACGAACTAAGACGTTCTCGCGGGCGATTTGGCCTTGAGCTTGTGCGCACATTACAAGCATCATCTGAAACTGACGTTATCATTATTAATGATAACCCAACCAAAATAGCCAAAGTAGACGACAAGTTAGTAGAGGTGGCGAAAAAAAGGCGCGCCGCCATTATTACTACCGATTTTAACTTAAATCGAGTAGCCGTAATTCAGGATGTAACAGTGTTAAACGTTAATGAACTGGCTCATGCCTTAAGACCCATCGTTTTGCCCGGGGAAGAAGTTGTAATTAAGCTTGTTCAAAAAGGAAGCGATGCTCATCAAGGGGTTGGCTATCTAGAGGATGGAACAATGGTCGTGGTTGATCATGCCAATCGCTTAATTGGGCGCGAAGTAAAAGTAAATGTAACCAGAATAATGCAAACAGTAGCAGGTAAAATGCTATTCGCTAGTTTGGTTAAAAGAGCGCAAAAAGATTAAATAGCTCTTGAAAGACTGGCATGTTCTGAATTCTTCTTAGTGTTGTTGGTGCTTGGGTGTAGTCGATACTAACAGTTGCCGCTCCACTGTATAGCGCGGCATCAGTGACTTCTGCTGTGAATGTATAGTTGCCTGTGGCTGTGGGAGTATAGGTAGTTACAAAAGTACCACTTCCGTTGATGGCCGGTGAGTTTATTACCTGGCCGTTGTATTTAATTTCAAGCTTGTTAGCAATATGTGTGCCGCTACTAACGCTAGTGGTTATCTGGATTGTGTTACCAGATGTTTGTGCAGTTAAGCTCACTGTTGGTTTTACGTCAGTACATTTGTGCAAGTCGTCGGTTGCCGAACCGGCGGGCACATTGCCACCACCGCCGATACCCAGGCCGAGTGTAGCTCCCAGTTGCTGAACCGGCGGGTTCCAACGAGCAAAAGCCGGATCGCTGGGTGGAATCTCGGCCTCAAGTCCTTGCCCGGTAACTGTTTGTTTGGCGGCCTCGGGCGTACATGCCGTTGCAATCTTGTTTGATACTTTGTCGATTACTACCGTTTGACTACCTGCTGGTGGTTTGGCTGTGTACCAAGAAGGAAAAACATCGGTATGTCGCACACGAGTATTTGGCCCGGGCATTTTGCCGGTGAAAGAATCAAGTGTAACCTGCTTAATGCCTGCGGGCTTATCGAACTGCTTATTTGGTACCCCTTCTAGTGCTTTCTTCATAAAGGCCGCCCAAGTTGTACCGGTTAAACGACTGGTAATACCTGACATGCTGCGGTTTTGTGTATGGCCAACCCAAACTCCAGTGACCAAATCAGGTGAATAGCCTATCATCCAGCCGTCTTTATTTTTATCGGTAGTTCCGGTTTTAACTGCCGTTACATGGCCAGGTATGTTCATGTCCGGGTTGTTGCGACCAAACGTAGTTGTACGGGTACTGTCGTCGCTGAGGATGTTATTAATTAAATACGAAACCTGGGGGTCTAGAACTCTTTTGCCTTTTGGATTTGAATTATCAATTAGAGTTTTGCCCTGAGGATTAGTGACTTTTAGAATCGGTGTTTGTGGATAGTGCATGCCACCGTTGGCAAATGATTGGTAAGCATTGACGTGATCTGCCAGTTTAATTTCACCGGCGCCAAGCACCAGGCTTAACCCGAAATCACTTGGATTCTGCAGAGTGGTTATCCCCATGCTGTGGGCTGTATCTAAGGCTGCCTGCAAACCGACAATATACAGCATTTTTACGGCTGGAATATTAAATGAGTTGTTTATTGCACTTCTTATGGTCATTTGGCCATGAAAGCGGTTGTCGTAGTTATTTGGAACGTAGCCGCCAAAATCGGTTCTGACGTCATACATAACGCTTCCTGGACCCCAGTTATTTGTTTTAAACCCAGTTGCATATACGTATGGCTTAAAGCTCGAACCCGGCTGTCTCCGTGCTAGTGCCGCATTAAATGTACCGAACTCCGGATAGTTGAAGTCCCGACTTCCAACCATAGCGAGGACTTGTCCGTTCTTTGGATCACCAGCAACAAGCGCGATATTGTTTCCGCCGGCTCTATCTACCACACCAATACCATTTTTAACTGCTTCCTCGGCTTTTGCTTGTTTATCAAGATCAAGGGTAGTAATAACTTTTAGACCACCTTCGGTAACCTGCTTGTTGCCAAGTTTTTCTTCTAATACCGATTGGGCATGTAGCACAAAGTGGGGTGCGGTCATGTCACGGTAGAGGTTGGGCGTATTGTTGACTTTGGCCAGAGTATCGGTAGCTTTAGCGGTTTTCGCCTGATCGGCTGTAATATAGCCTTGTTCTTGCATTTGAGTAATAACTAAATCACGACGGTTTTTGAGGTCTTCGGTATTTGCACCGTATGGAGAGTAGTAGCTTGGAGCTCTCGGTAGGGCCGCAAGCATGGCCGCCTCATCAATCGTTAAGTCTTTGGCCGGTTTAGAAAAATACGTCTTTGAGGCCGCTTGTACGCCATAGGCCAATGTGCCGTAGGGTATTTCATTTAAATAAAGTTCTAGGATGTCGTCTTTGCTGTAGAGCTGCTCAATTTGAATCGATAAAATTAGCTCTTTTATTTTTCGAGAAAAGGTTCGCTCTGGCGATAACAAGGCATTCTTGACGTACTGCTGGGTAATGGTAGAGCCACCCTGAATGGTATCGCTACTTTTAAAGACATTATTAACGGCAGCGCGCAGTATCCCAAAACTACTAAAAGCCCCATGATTATAAAAATCCTTATCTTCTATCGCAATTGTCGCGTGCTTGATGTTGTCGTTCATATCATTTAGGTCGACAACGGTGCGATTTTTATCGCCGTATACCTCATATAACAATTTTTGCCCTGTGCGGTCATAAAATCGAGTTGTTTGAGCGAGTCCAAGACTATTTACTTTACCCGGGCTCGGCAAGTCCTTGGCAAAGAACAGGAATAAACCGGCAATACTAATGAATAGCAATCCTGCGCTCACGCCGGCAATTTTGAGTGCTGTTATTTTACCTTCATGGGTAAACCAAAAATCGGTAAACCGTTTCGGATTCATGTACCACAGCCATCGGCGATACCATTTATTCGGTGGGTTCACATTGGCATGCGCGCGGAGTTTGCGTGCGACTCTAGCTGAGTCCGCAGTACTCTTGAAACGTTTTACCGGAGATTTTAGGATGCGCTTTATTCGACTCATAAGGTTGTTATATTCTACCCCAAATATCACTCCATTATAGCGAAAAACTGGCCATTTTGGAACTGATTAGTCTATACTCATAAAGAATCGAACTACCCCTATAAAAATGGAGAGACATGAGTAATAATACCGAAATTTTAACCCGTCGAGTAGCCAATGTTCTCCCAGGTGGCGATGGACTGGCCAAATTAATGGCTAAGCGTAAGATTCGCCTTTACCAGGGTTTTGACGCTACGGCGCCTAGACTGCACCTAGGGCACGCCGTCGGGTTAAAAAAACTGATGGAATTCGCAGACGCCGGCCATGAGGTAATTTTTCTTTTCGGCACTGGTACAGTAGTTGTAGGTGATCCCTCACAGCGCGATACTGGCCGAAAGCTCATTACTCAAGAGGAGATTGATACAAACATCAAAGACTGGCAGCGCCAAGCAGCTAAGGTTGTTGATCTTAAAAAAGTTCAAGTTAAGCGCAATGGAGATTGGCTGCTTAAGCTTGGTTTAACAGATATAGTTAAGATTGCTTCAAATATTTCTGCAATTCAGTTATTTAAACGCGATTCGTTTCAGCGCCGGCTTGATAAGGGTGAAACAGTTTGGTATCACGAAACCATGTACCCGCTTTTACAGGGTTATGACTCAGTAGTTATGGATGTTGATCTTGAAATTGGTGGAACTGATCAGGAATTTAACATGCTTATTGGCCGTGAACTACAGAAGAAAATGAACCATAAAGACAAGTACGTTCTAACAGTGCCTATGATTGTAGGAACAGATGGACAGCCGATGAGTAAAAGTCGTGGCAACTGCGTGTGGTTAGATGACGAGCCAAACGAAATGTATGGAAAGCTCATGCGTCTGCCAGACAGCGAAGTTATGAGTTACTTTACTAATGTTACCGATGTTTCGTATGAGGAACTTAAATTGCTCGAGGCAGACCTAAAAGCAGGTATAAATCCACGCGATATCAAAGCACGGCTGGCGAGCGAAGTCGTTGCAATGTTGCACGGCCAGGAGGCTGCTACAGCTGCTGCTAGCGCTTTTGACGCTCAGTTTAAGGATGGCAATATTCCAGCCGATATTCCCGAAATAGCGCTCTCTAAAGCCAATTGGACGCCTGCAGAGCTACTTACGGAAGCAAAACTAGTGAATAGTAAATCCGAAGCCAGAAGAGTTATAGAGCAAAACGGCGCTAAGTTGAATGGTGAAACTATAAAAGACAAAGAAATCGCAGTTAAGTCTGGCGATGTGCTTCAGGTAGGCAAGCGAAAATTTGTAAAAATTAGTACTAAATAATACTATTGCAAATAAGTACATAATATAGTAGAGTATCTCCATATAAGGGGATTGTATGTCTGATATTCCGGGAGCAAATATGGGTGCGGGTGAAATCGTCGCTGGTAGCCGGCCAGAATTAGCATTCCGTACCAGTAGTAGCGAATTTGAGCAGGGTCATCAAGTGGTAGAAATACCGCTAATTCGAAGTGATCTTGAGTTAACCGCAACAACACAAATAGTTAGGCCAAACGGAGAGGTTATTGACCCTCTAGGTACAGATGAGCAGCGATTTGAAGCAGTGCGCTCGACTGGTGCGGACCTTAGTTATACATTGAGGTCTAGCGAGGAGACACCAACATTCCTGACTGCCCTCAGGGCTTATGACGGTTGGAGATATTCGCGTACTAGTGAGGTAGCAACCGCACCGCTTGAAGGTAACGAGGCTAATGGCTATCGCCCTCAGCACGTGTTTGAAATACCTCTGAGCGCAGTTAATTTTAGTGGCTTAGCAAGCAGTATTATGTCTACAGGTGACCGCGCTATTTATGCACACACGGAAGACCTAAACCCAGATGGTTCAGACGCTCATATTGGAGTGGCAATGTACGGCGTTGATATCTCTACAGATGGGATTTCTATTTCAGCCGTCGAGCCTGATGATGCTGGAGAGCTTCATGTGGCAAAAATAACTGCAGAAGACTCAAGTAAGCGCAGTGGCGTTGATTTATATCTTGAGCTAAACGAAGCCGAAGATACACTAAGAATTATAATCCAAAGCGCAAGTGAACAGCTTATCTCAAAAATAGCCTCGCGCGTTGCCAGAGTGTATGCCGGAGGAGTAGGTTCCATTACTGGGAATAGATTAGGTGACTATACCCAACCGCTTAAAGATGCACTACCGGGGCGAATTAAGTATGTACCATTTCAAGATAGAGTTGTTAGTAGCCGGGAAGCTGAGATTAAGCGTCGACTAATGGATGGCTATAGGCCTGACCAAGGTATTGAATGGCCAAAGTTACCAGAAATACCCTGGGGAACCCTAGGTAAAATTGGTGGTGTAGTTGCCGTAATCGCTTTGTTAAGTATGCTGCGTTCATGTGATTTCGATTTTGATTTTAGTGGTCCTGAGCCAAAGGCGCAGGCACCCGACTTGCTTAGTTGTGCTGCAACGGACTTTGAAGTACCAGGTGACTTTTCATCTCAAGTTGCAAATATGACGCCGGATGAGTTTACCGAAAGTCTACGCCGACAAGGTTTGAGTGCGGCGGATGCAGACGAATTACAGCAGTTAGCCGGTGTCGTATTAAGCCTTGATGGAGAGAGCGAAACCACAAGTCAATTGAATGCGTTAAATGCGCTTGGTGTAATCGCTGACCACGCTCAGAATATCGATAGTGGTTCTTTATTGGAAGAGAAAACCGGTGTCTTGGTAACTGCTGTGTGTCATATTAATGGCTTGCCACTACATAAAAGCTTTACAGTTGAGGCAAGTGGACCATGGTTACTAAGTTCATTGCATGATTTAGACACAGAGGGCGTTTTAAGCGAACAACAAAAAGTCGCTATTGTCCGATTACTAATGGCTGTGAGAAATCCGGTCGAAATGGACCCAGATACCAATGGCAACCCAACCATCAGCGATTGGCAGGGAATTACAACCGAAAATAGCCACATTCAGGTTGGCCAAAACGGCCGAGTTGCCATTTTCCCTAATTAAAAAGAGTCTTCTGATAAGCCCAAGGTTGGAATCGAGTTTTAGTAAAGCGAAAACGGGAACGACACAGCCCAAGCATTAGCGATTGATAAGATTTACCTGCAACTACGAAATTAAATCGTAACTCACAAACTGGAGTGTTCTCGCTCGAGCCAGCTTTACATTAATCCGTGTAATAGCTAATTAGCTGTAAAATAAAAGCAATAATGAAGTTGTCTGACGAAGTGAAGTTTCTAAAAGGTGTTGGTAATGCGCAAGCTAATAAATTAGCTAAGCTCGGCATTGTGAGTGTCGAGGACCTAATAAATCACTACCCACGACGTTATGATGATTTTTCGCAAATAACTCCAATTTCTGAACTTAAGCCTGGACAGGTAACTGTAAAAGGGGAAATTACACGCTCTGCTATGCGTAGGTCTCGTCGCGGTACCTCTATTACAGAGGCACTAATTGAAGATGGCTCCTCAGCCGTAAAAGCCGTTTGGTTCAACCAGCCATATCTGGCAAAGAGTTTACTCAAAAATGAACCGGTTTATGTCTCTGGCGTTCTAGAATTTAAATATAATCAGTTTGCGCTACAGAGTCCAAGCGTAGAGCGCGTAAGCGATTTTCCCAAAAATACAGCCCGAATAGTACCTGTATATGGTGAAACTGCCGGTTTAAGCACAAAGCAGATTAGAAGCTTAATTCTGCAAGTAATTCCAGCAATAAAGAAACAGCCAGAGAATTTGCCAGCAGAAGTGGTTAAGGCCTCAAAACTCATGAGTCATGCAGAAGCATTGACACAAATACACTATCCAGAGAGTAATAAACTACTTGATGAAGCCAAAAGACGCATTGCTTTCGAGGAATTATTCTTCTTAATTCTAACTGGGCTAATTATTAAGCGCGAAGTTAAAACGGAATCTAGTGTGCAGATTGCCTTTAAAGAGGACGCTGCCAAGGCTTTTACGTTGAAATTACCGTTTAAGCTAACCAACGCGCAGCGCAAAAGCGCTTGGGATATTCTGCAAGATATTGATAGCAAAAGTCCTATGAATAGGTTACTCGAAGGTGATGTTGGTAGTGGAAAAACAGTGGTGGCGGCTATGGCAATGGAAATGGCCTTAGCAAATGGCTACCAGAGCGTATTAATGGCACCTACCGAGGTTTTGGCCAGGCAACATTTAGCTACATTTACTAATTTAAAGTTGTTTGGCAAGCAGGTTGTGTTTTTGGCTTCAGGTGTATCAAAAAATGAAAAAGGCGAGGTTTATCAGTCACTCCAATCAGGCGAAGCAAGCATCGCTATTGGCACGCATGCATTGCTAGAGGACACAGTTAAGTTTAAAAATCTCGGACTGGTAATTATTGATGAACAGCATCGGTTTGGTGTTAAGCAGCGTCAAGCGCTAAGAGCGAAAGCCAAGCACCAACCTCATTTATTGGCTATGAGCGCTACGCCGATCCCGCGAAGTCTGGCATTGACTGTTTATGGTGACTTAGATGTAACTGTTATTAACGAGATGCCACCGGGGCGCATGCCAGTGGAAACAAACATCGCTACAACCTATCAGCGTGATGAGGTCTATACGCACATTGATGCTGAAATAAACAAAGGCAGGCAGGTGTTCGTAATTTGTCCAATGATCTCGGATTCCGACACGCTAGGAGTAAAAAGCGTAGAGTCTGAAGCCAATCGGTTAAAGAGAGGCATATTCAGGCACCGAAAAATAGCAGTCGTACACGGCAAAATGAAGCCAGCCGAAAAACAGCAGGTGATGGATGATTTTAAGGGTCGAAAGTCAGATATATTGGTCGCAACAACTGTGATTGAAGTTGGTGTAGATATACCCAATGCCACCATTATGTTAGTTGAAGGCGCAGAGCGCTTTGGCTTGGCTACACTACATCAGTTACGTGGTCGAGTTGGCCGCGGTAAAGCTAAGGGTTACTGCTACTTAATTTCAAGTGTCGATAGGCAATCAAGGCAGCGACTTGAGCTTCTAGAGCAGTACAAGGATGGATTCGTTTTAGCGCAAAAAGACCTCGAACTCAGGGGTCCGGGCCAATTATATGGGCAGTTGCAGCATGGGCTGCTAGATTTACGCATGGCCGATATTGGCGATACCAAACTTATTGCCGAAGTGCGAAAGAGTGCGCAGAGTTTCATAGAAGCAAATGCAAGTCTGGTAAAATACCCACAAGTATTGGAGCGAGTGAACAAACTAAAAAACCTAACCTCACTTGATTAATTAATGTATCCAGGCCTGACACTCACTAAACATTCCGGTAGTTGGATTGGCGCCCACCAGCGGCTGAATCGCATTGCTTATCGAGTAATCGCTCCGGAAGTGAAAGCTAAATCATTTCCGGCACTTAAGCAAATAAACTATTTTGAGGGTACGAATGGCCCGGACGGCTTGAAACGAAAATCCTCGGGCAAGCACGAACCACTGCATTTTTATGATCCGGCAACCGACAAGGGGGGCGTGAAAGCTGAAATTACCAACCACTACAATCAGCTTGTAATCGCCTTGAAACAGCGCGACGGTATTCGCTCAGCATTCGAGGCTAGCTGGTTGGCTCATGCTGTTACTGACGGCTTAACACCGGCACACCATTACCCGTACGTTGAAAAGATGAACGAATTGCTAGAAAACAGCAATCACGAGGTTAATCGGTTTAAAGACAAGGCAATTGTGCACGGCAACACCAAGCGTGAGACGGTAAAGCAGACGTGGAAGTTGGTAGGTTCAAAGGGGTTAATTTCGATGCATGCCCATTTTGAAATCGGTTTTTCCGCGGTTTTACTTGGCAAAAAAATAACCGTTCGTTTGGATCGGCTAGAGCTTGAGAGAGCCCGAAAGATCGGGGCACTTGGGTTTTTTAAAGAACAGGCAAGAATGGTAGCAGAGTTAAAAATGTACGAACGTTTTTATCAAAAAGCTTGGACAGTCGGTTTGGCTCGTCAGGCACGTAATGTCCTGGCGCCCACTATTGCTCAAACAGTAGCCATTATATGGTTGTTAGCTTACGAAGAGGCCGGGTATCAGCTAAAGAGTTCTCTTCTCGGAAGAATAGGGTAAGGGGCGGTGCGTATTACCGGTGGTGAACTGCGCGGACAAGAGATATCATTTCCAAAAAGCGATAAGACTCGACCGCTAACTGATCGTGGAAGGTCTGGACTATTTAGCGCTCTTGGTGATGTTTCAGATTTAAAGATGATAGACGCGTATGCTGGTAGCGGCGCGGTTGGTTTAGATGCCATTAGCCGTGGAGTTAAGCATGTAATTGGTATCGAAAAATATTATGCTATAGCACAAAATTTGTCTAAGAATATACAGAAATTGCAATGCAAAGACAAATATTCGTTAGAGCAAATGACGGTTGAAAAATGGGCGAGAGTAAATACTGAAAAACACGGCGATTTTGACCTTATTTTTGCCGGTCCACCGTTTGAACAACTAAGCGTTAGCGAACTTAATTTATTGGTGCCATATCTTAGGAAGGGTGGCATGTTAGTGGTTGAGCATTATAAGAAATTACCAATATCGGAATTGACCGGCGCAGTTCACCTGGATAACCGTCAATTCGGTGAAAGTGTATTAAGCTTTTACCGTAAACAGTAAATAATCTATAATCAATTAAGTTGGTGCTAGCCGCGGTGGCGGAATTGGCAGACGCGCTAGGTTTAGGACCTAGTGAGGTTACACTCGTGAGAGTTCGAGTCTCTCCCGCGGCACCATTGACAAACATAGTATTTATGTTTATTATTACTTTTATGTTAAAACTTACAGCTAATCAGTTGCATGCACATATCGAGCCGGAGGCTATTGGCTAGATATTCCTATTGTAATTTTTTGGATACATTTCGCCGGTAGCAACACCGGCTTTTTTTATGCCCTGATTCATTGAATCAGGGCGTTTGTATTCAATTAATTTAACAAGAAGGAATTTATAATGAGAATTTTAGATATTACAGATACGGACAAAGTTCCCTACCAAGCTACAGATGTGTGGCGGGAGGCATTTAGTCGACCGCCTTATATGGAACAATATACTCCTGCAGAGGCTCAGGATATTTTGATCGATTTAGTTGGCCAAAACGGCGATTTATTGCTTGGCCAGGTAGACGGAGAAATTATTGCTGTTGCAGGTGGTCAATTTGATGGTGAATCAACATATTGGCTAGAAGAATTAGCAGTAAAACCAGAGCTACAGGGTCGTGGTTTAGGAAGAGAAATCTTTAGAGCCCTAATTGATCGCGCATTAAATAAAGTACCGGAAAATTTAGCTCTTCGTACCAGTACCGAAAACTCAAAGGCACTTCAGCTTTATGAGTCCGAAGGTTTTACGCCTAATGGCAAAAAAATTGTCGTGCCAAGTCGTAGAACAGATGGGCGAATTCGCTTAGACGAAAGAGTATATTTAACCAAACCAAATCAGGAGGTAGATGTGAAGGAGCCAATAACACTAAATAGACTGGCCGTTGTCTACCCGTCGGGCAATACAACGGCTCTAGTTTTCGATCAACTACTAGATAGCAATAGGCAAGAGCTAAACGAGGGAATAATGCAGGCATGGAAAATTGAACACCCTGAGGAATCAGAAATTGAACAATGTTGTTTTGTGACTATACCAAATGATTCACTTTCAATAGCGCGAGTGGAAATGTTCGGCGGAGAGTTTTGCGGCAATGCGACTCGTAGTGTAATTGCACTACTAACAAAAGGCCAAAACTACAGAGGCTTTATCGAAGTTTCTGGCGTGACTAAACCATTGCAATTTAAAGTTAAAGACGGAGATATAGAGCTAGAGATGCCCTTACCACCAGCGAATAAAGTATCTAAGGTAATAAATGAAGGAACGCTTGTAACTCTTGACGGAATTACTCAGCTTGTTGTTATAGATCCTGAACAGCGTGAATCGCAGACAGCTAGAGAACTTCTGGAGTCACTCTTGGCAGAAAATAAATACGGTCTAGGTGGACAGCCGGCTGTAGGAGTGAGCTACTACGATGAAGACTCAAAGAAAGCTAACTTCTGTGTTTGGGTTAAAGAGATCAATACAATATTTGACGAGACTGCATGTGGTAGTGGCACCTGTTCGATAGGAGTGGCGGTGGCCACTAGCCAGGGTGAAGATGTCGCGCTTGAAGTTGTTCAACCTTCTGGGGAAATCATCGCTACTTCTGCAACTGTTGCTAACGGAACAGAATTAGTAACATCTTCTAAAATTTCAGGCCCTGTTAGTGTCATGTACGATGGTAGGATGGAGATCGCATGAGGAAGAGTGAAATTTACTCTCTGCTCAGACGAAAAGTAGTTCAGTACAAAGATTTGGTAGATGTCGATGTTAAGGACTGCGGAGAAGGCCTGGCGGCTATCAGAAAAACGCAGATGCTTAGTGGGCTACAGACCGATCAAGACATGGTAGATTTTACGGGCAAGAAAGTATATGTCCGACAAACAGTTTCTCGTTTGCTTTTACTAGCCGCTAAGTCATTAAGGCAGGTGGATGGGCGATTGAGCTTACAGGTTGTTTATGGCTATCGCGCAAACAGCGTGCAAAAAGCTATGTTTAGTTCGGCACTAAAACAACTTAACAAGAAATATGCTGGCGACGAGCTTTATTCCGAAGCACACAAGCTCATCGCTGTACCAGATGTAGCTGGGCACCCTACTGGCGGAGCTGTTGATATACGTATTTTAAAAAGTGGAGTACCTGTTGATATGGGGACCGAGGTCGACGCATTTAACAGCCCAGATATTTTGGTGTTCTCTCCGTTTATTTCTAAAAATGCGTGGCGCAACCGAATGCTTCTTCGTCGCGTGATGATGAATGTTGGGTTTGCGCCTTTTGATGGCGAGTGGTGGCACTTTTGTTACGGCGATAAAGAATGGGCGAAATATTATGCCAAGCCAAATGCAATTTACGAGCAAGTCGAGTTCAGTGAAATCAGTAAGTGAAAACATTATCTGATACACTCAGAAGGAGAAGAAAATGGCAAAGCTAAGTACACAACCATATAAGGGCGCTCGGGACTTTTACCCCGAGGATATGCGTCTGCAGAAGTACATCTTTAACACCTGGCGAGCAGTAGCCGAACGCTACGGTTTCGAGGAATACGATGCACCACTACTTGAGCCAACAGATATGTACCGGGCTAAAACTGGTGAGGAGATAGTAAATGACCAAACCTATAGCTTTACAGACCGCGGTGGTCGCGAAGTAACAATCCGGCCGGAAATGACACCCTCGGTAGCTCGACTAGTTGCCGCCCGCCAGCAGGAATTACCGTATCCGTTACGCTGGTATAACATAGGCACGCGTTGGCGGTACGAACGCCCGCAGCGCGGACGCTTGCGTGAATTTTACCAATTCGATGCTGATATTTTTGGTGTTGAAAGTATAGACGCCGAGTTTGAGCTGATAAAAATGGCGTCGAACATGATGAAGGCCTTTAAAGCACAGGATGACATGTTCAAAATTCGTATCAATAGCCGAAAACTATTTAGCTTGCTGATGGGTGAGTTCTTAAGTCTTGGGATTGAAGACTCGCACAAGCTTTCAAAGTTGTTAGATCGTAAAGCTAAAATGACCGACGATGCGTTTGAGAGCCAGGCAAAAGTAATTTTAGGTGATAACACCGTGAAGCTGATGGAGCTTATAAGTGTGAAAGACATAAATGAACTTCCTTCAAGTGTAGTCGAAAGCGGACTGGTAGAAGAGTTGCGATCGTTATTTGCCCAGCTTGAAGCACATGAAGTTACGAATTTTGAGTTCGACCTAACTCTGATGCGCGGGTTTGATTACTATACCGGCATAGTATTTGAAATATTCGATACCAGCCCCGAAAATAATCGCTCGTTGTTTGGTGGCGGTCGTTACGACGAGTTGACTTCAATTTTTGACGCTCCGGCAGTGCCGGCCATTGGCTTTGCTGTGTCAGACGCCGTGATTACTAACTTTTTGGAAACTCACCAGCTGTTACCGGCTTTTCCATCAACCACGCAGGTTTATATTGCGACCGTTGGAGATTTTGACGAGCAGGCTCAGGCATTAGCGTCAGAATTGCGCAAAGAGGGCATTAACGCGGCGGTAGACGTAACTGACCGCAAGCCAGCCACAAAGATTCGTCAGGCGGATAAGCAAGACATTGGCTTGGTAATTTTTGTAGGTGAAAATGAAATTAGTGAGGAAAAGTATACTCTCAAGAATTTAAATAGCGGTGATGAACAAAAATTGAGTGTGTCTGACCTTGCCAAGGCGATAAAATAATTACTCCTGTGTAGGCCGCTTAGTTTTATTAGATTCGTATATCTGTATAATAGACAACCATGAAACACGTAATTCAAAAACAAGAAGATACCGAAGTAGTTCTAAGTGTAAATCTCGACAAAGCTGATCTAGATGTTATTGTTGATCACGTTTTCGACGAATTACGACCAAAAGTAAAAGCAGCTGGTTTCCGCCCAGGCAAAGCGCCGAATAACATTGTGGAGCGCGAGCTAGGTGCTGAGCAAGTACAGGGCGAGGTCATAGAGCACGCGGCCAGTGAACACTACGCCAAGGCTGTAGACAAGCTAGATGTTCGCCCGTTAAGTCGGCCAAAAGTTGACCTAAAAAAATTCGTTCCGTATAGCGAGCTAGAATTTACCGCAACCGTCGAGGTAATGCCTCCAGTTAAGCTGGCTGACTACAAAAAGATCAAAAAAACTTTGCTAAAAGTAGATGTTACAGATAAAGAAATTGATGATGTAATTGAAGGCTTGCGTAGTCGGGCTGCAGAAAAGTCCGAAGTGTCGCGAGTGGCTAAAGATGGGGATGAAGCAACTATAGACTTCGCCGGTGAACTTAATGGCAAAGCTGTGCCAGGTGCCGATGGCAAAGGCTACCCGCTACTGCTTGGTTCTGGTCGGTTTATTCCCGGCTTTGAGGATGAAATTATTGGCATGAAGCCCGAGGGCAAGAAGAGTTTTGATATCACTTTTCCCAAAGACTATGCCGAAGCTACTTTGCGAGGGAAAAAAGTAAAATTTAGCGTAACACTACGCAAGCTCAATGAACTTAAACTACCAAAAGTAGATGATGCTTTTGCCAAAACTGTTGGGCCCTTTGCAGACCTGAGCGCGCTCAAGGCCGACATAAAAAAGCAGATTATGAACGAAAAAACCACTAAGGAACGCCAAGCACTAGAGAACGAAATATTAGACGAGATTGTAAAGAAATCAAAGTTGTCTTTGCCGGCGCGCATGGTTGAAAACCAGCTGGAACAACTAAAGGCCGACTTTGAGCGGTCGTTAAAGAGCCGCAACATTACCCGCGAAGAGTACCTAGTGCAACAGAAACAAACCGAAAAAGATTTGGCCAAGGAATTCGAGCAAGAAGCCGAGCGCCGGGTTAAGCTGTCGCTAATACTTACCGAAATCGCCCATGTCGAAAAGCTAGAAGTTACCCCCAGTGAATTTGAAATACGCATGCAACTACTGCAAGGCCAATACCAAGACCCGCAAATGCAGGCCGAGCTAGGTAAGTTAGAAGCCAGACGAGAGATTGCCAATCAGCTATTAGCCGAAAAAACGGTGGCTAAGTTGGTGGACTACGCCACAAAGTAATATTGCTGTATAAGCAAAAAGATGTTAATATAACTCTGTTTATGAGTGACGTTGTTACTGTAGCTGAAGCCCCGCATTTAGATCGTGCCAACGAGCTGCTTACTGCTGAGGCGATAAGTACGATTGACCAGCTTGCCAGTCGATTTAGCGGAGTTAATCAGTTTGATGGTCATCTTGAATCTTTGGAAGCATTAAGCGAAATATTAGAAGACCCACATAGACAAACCGAATTTTCAGAAAAACTGCCACTGACAGAAAGAACGCAACATCAGCTTGGCGAACTGGGTGAGGTGCTATTTACTGCTTCTCCCGACACTATTTATGATGCGAGCGAACCTGATTCTACTCATACTGATGCAGCAGTTGTTGTGCGTGATGCCGCCTACGCAGTACAAAACGTACGCTCACCCATAAGATCATCAGGTTATGATGTAGTTGCGAAAATAAGAGAGCCAATTGAGCCGGGGCTTGTTGATGCTAGTGAGGTTATCCGGATTCTTAAAGATGACTCGACGTCATACGGTGAAGTAGCTCAAGCGATTAATTCGTACATCGACGCTGTAGCTAGAGTTCCAAGCAGAAGTGAAGTTTGTGTGGCCATGGGAGCAGCGTTTGTTGAGCTTAGGGAGTACCTTAGCCAGCCTGGAGTCCAAAAAGCTTTAATAAAAACAGGGCGCTTTAAGCATTATGCAGGTTTAGATCCGACGGAGCAGGCACTTGATCTGATGGGTGACTCGATGTTTGCGGTTAGAAATCCTGATGCTAAAGACGCCAAAAACGATGTGCTCATGGGCAATATTGGCGTGATTGCCGACAAGGAGACAATGGGCGCGATGATGAAGCGCAATTTTAAATCGCGAGAATATTGGCCAAAAAAGCCCGCCAAATTACTCCATGATGCGCTATGGAAGATGCCACACATCTATAAAAGATTTGAGACACATCTTGATTTAGTCAGGGCCAGCAATGAGGCAGTTGCGCACCAGGTAGTGTTGGGTATGTCGGATCAAATTATATACACATTGGCTAACCTTGAGAAAATTAGAGAGCAAACAAAACAACAATTTACTGGAGATAATGAAGCGCAGTGGCTTAATGGATTGGCAATTGAAGAGTTTGTTTCATTTTATGCCAAGCAGCTTTTGGCTAGATTACCCAGTTTTACAAGAGCTTTAGGTCGCAGTCGCCAACTCGGCGTAACAACGGGGAATTTGCGAACTGATGTCGCAGCATTTTTAGATACGCCTTTGCACGACGCACTCGGGCGACAGCAAACAGCAAATATCGAAACTGCGGATGGAATCGACTATTTCTCTGAAAACTTAGCTGAGTTTTTAACTGCAAAGCACAGTAAGTACGAACTTTCCAGTGATGAATTACGCAAAGGTGATCCCGACTTCAAGTTCACGAGAGCTTTGCAAGCAGGACTTTTTAGATACGAAGGCACTGGTCGGCAAAATCTGACTAATGGAGTTAGCAAAGTAGAGGCAAAGGGCTTAGTCGCGTTTATGCTTAGCCTCTCAGAGCGGATGAGTGAAGGGGGATCCCAAGCTGTTTTTGACGAATTAGCCAGTTTTGCGGAACTTGAAAAACTATTTCAGGAAAACATAAATGGTCATCAACTCTCGCCCGATCAACTCACTAATCTGCGTCGTTCGGTTGGTAGCATGCTTGTGTGGCTTATAGAAAATGCCCAAGCGCTTCGTACTGCAGAAGGTGTGCCTAGTGGTATACGCAATCTGGCTACGGAACTACAAACGTACCTTGATGGTGTTGAGGCGGCTCGCTTAGGTCTTGTTGTGGCCGAGCCAATAGTAGAAGCTGTAGAGTCAGATGTTGTCGAAGAAGAGCCTGTGGTTGAGGATGAAATGCTTGACGAAATAGATTTGAGAGAAGTCAGAACTAAGCTTTTTGGCGAAGCATTCACGCTAGACTTTGAAGTTTTACCTCCAGAAGCAACTCTCGAGGACTTACAGCGTGACTTTGCAGATAATGTTGGCGAAGACGGTTATGATGTTGATTGGCTGCGAATAAAAGGATTAATAGATTTTCGTGACGAACTATCAGGCTATGATGGTTTTAGCATAACGCTTTATCGCGGTAAGCCCGGCTCACTCGCGACAAGGTTTCCCTACTATGTTCTTTTGGTTGAAGCACCAACCAAAACAATAGCAATTGCCGAAAATCCAGAATACGGTAACGCTACATATGTAGTAGAAGAGGAAGTAGGCACGTGGGATGAAGTACTTGCGCTTCACAAGCGCGATGTTCGCGAGCTTGGCGGAAAAAGATTCATACACGCCGATGGCGTACCGATAGAACGTCACGTTGGAAAACTCCGAGACCACATTACTATGCTGCTTTCAGCAGTATAATTAGCACTCTTGACCTACGAGTGCTAAACGAGTAAGATGTTTTCATATGAGTGATGTAAATCAAGTCTTAATTCCCACAGTTATAGAAAAAACTCACATGGGTGAGCGGGCCTACGATATATACAGCCGACTGCTTAAAGAGCGAATTATATTTGTGGGCACTGGCATCGATGACACAGTTTCAAACCTGGTAATTGCGCAGTTATTGTTTTTAGCACACGAAAACCCTAACAAGGATATTCAAATGTATATAAATAGCCCAGGCGGAAGCGTAACTGCTGGTATGGGTATTTATGACACGATGCAGTTTATTAAGCCCGATGTATCTACGATAGGTATAGGCCTTTGCGCCAGTATGGGTGCGCTTTTATTAGCGGCTGGACAAAAAGGTAAGCGATTTGCTTTGCCTAATGCTCGGGTTATGATTCATCAGCCCAGCAGTGGTTTTGAGGGTAGAGCCAGTGATATTGAAATTTCTGCCGAAGAGACATTAAAGACTAAAAAATTATTAGAGCAATTGTTGCACAAACACACTAAACAGCCCCTTAAGATTATTGAAAGAGATACCGAACGTGATAAATGGCTTAACGCTGAAGAAGCAAAAAAGTATGGTTTGGTAGACGCCGTAATCTCTCATGGAGGGGTGAAAGCCGGCCAATAGGCCGTTAGTACTTGACGACAAGTGCAAACGTACGTAGTATAGACTACTAAGAGAAAGAATTTAGCAGATAGAGCACTGCGTAATGCTCTATTTTTACGCGTTTAGAAGATTCTCAATAGTTCTAACAATAAGATGAAAGCGCTATATACATGGCAGTTGCTCTAAGAGAGCGTAAGAATTTTAGTAATGCTAAAGAGCTAGTTAAGCTTCCGAACTTACTCGAAAGCCAGCATCGTTCGTTCAAGTGGTTTATCGACGAGGGGCTTGATGAGTTATTTGGTGAGATTGGTACCATCGAAGATTACACCGGTACTAAGCTGTCGCTGACTTTTAAAAAGTACAGCTTTGACAAGCCAAAAACTACCGATTGGGAAGCCAAAGAAAACAATATCAGCTACGAGGCTTCACTTCGTGCCACCGTTGAATTGATTAATAAAGTTACCGGCGAAGTAAAGAGCCAAGAAATATATTTGGGTGATTACCCATGGATGACAGAGCGTGGCACGTTTATTATTAACGGCGCCGAGCGTGCAGTGGTGTCGCAATTAATTAGATCCCCAGGGGTCTTTTTCACAGCTGACCAGTCGGGTGATAAGCGATTGTACGGTGCGAAAATTATTCCAGGTCGCGGTGCTTGGCTTGAATTTGAAACCAACGCTAATGGCGTAATGCACGTAAAGATTGACAGACGTAGAAAACTGCCGGTAACGACCTTACTGCGGGCACTTGGATATAGCAGTAATGTTGAAATTAAAAAGCTGTTTGAGCATGTCGATATAGGAGACGTTAGCTTAATCGATGCAACTCTAGGAAAAGATACCTCAGGCAATCAGTCAGAGGCGTTGCTAGAAGTTTACCGCCGTCAGCGACCAGGCGATTTAGCCAACGTTGAAAATGCTAAATTACTACTTGAAAATACCTTCTTTAATTTTAAACGGTTCGATTTTAGCCGAGTCGGGCGCTATAAGCTAAACAAACGACTCAACATCGATGTAAAAAACATTCCAGAAAACCGCATTATGCGTCTTGAAGATTTAGTGGCAATTGTTGCCGAGATTATTCGCCTAAATCAAACCCAAGACGCGCCAGATGAGATAGATTCATTCGCCAACCGCAGACTAAAAATGGTTGGCGAACTTATTCAAAGACAATTTCGCATTGGTCTGTTGCGTATGGAGCGTAATGCCAAAGACCGAATGAGTGTATATGAGATCGAAACTGTTACACCGCAACAACTGTTGAATGCGCGACCGGTGGTAGCTAGCGTGCGCGAGTTTTTCGCCAGTTCGCAATTATCTCAGTTTATGGACCAGATTAACCCACTGAGCGAGCTAACCCATAAAAGACGCCTAAACGCCATGGGCCCCGGTGGTCTTTCGCGTGAACGAGCCGGGTTTGAGGTGCGTGACGTTCACCGCACTCACTATGGGCGTGCATGTGTTGTAGAAACTCCGGAAGGCGCCAATATAGGTTTGGTTCTTTCGCTGACTTGTTTTGCGCGAGTAAATGACTACGGATTCATTGAAACTCCCTACCGAAAAGTGCTCGCAAATGTGTCACCAAAAGAAGCAGTAAACCAAATAGCACGAGAACCAATTAAGCTAGCCGGAAAAGTTTTGGTCAATGCCGGCAGTAAAATAACAACTGCCGATGCCAGCAAGCTTGAAAAGGCTGGAATTACTAGTGTTGGAGTTCGACCAAAAGTTACAGATGAGGTTGTGTATTTAGATGCCTCCGACGAAGAACGAGCTGTGATAGCCGAAGCTGGAACCAAGTTTGATAAAGACGGGTTCTTTATGAACGACAGAATTTCGGTGCGGCGTGCGGGACGACCGGAACAAGAAGACATTGCCCACGTGACACACATGGATGTTTCGTACAAACAAATTATCAGTCCATCGGCATCACTTATTCCATTTATTGAAAAAGATAACGTGAACCGAGCGTTGATGGGTGCTAACCAGCAAAGACAGGCCGTGCCATTAGTTAAGCCACAGGCGCCGATTGTTGGAACAGGCATGGAAGCCGACATTGCCCGTAACACCGGCCAGCTAATTCTAGCCGAAGATGATGGAGTCGTGGCTAAAGCAGACGCTGACCAGATAGAAGTGAACTACAAGAAAAAGGGTAGTAAAAAATATCGCGTTCGGACTTTTGAGCGCAGTAATGAAGGTACAGCTATATCGCAGCGCGTCAAAGTAACGGCCGGCGATAAAGTAAAAACCGGTGATTTGCTTGCCGATGGTATGAGTACCGATCTTGGTGAGCTTTCGCTTGGAGCAAACCTGTTTTTGGCTTTTATGCCTTGGCGTGGATACAACTTTGAAGACGCAATAATTATTTCCAAGAGACTCGTCAGCGACGACACCTTGACATCAATTCATATCGAAGACTACCAAATAGAAGTTCGCGAGACCAAACTGGGACCAGAGCAAATTACCCGTGACATTTCTAATGTATCCGAGGAAGCCCTGGCTGATCTTGACGAGGAAGGCATTGTGCGAATTGGTGCAGAAGTAAACCCCGGAGACATTTTAATAGGAAAAATTACCCCCAAAGGTGAGCAGGAACTGTCTAGCGAAGAACGCTTGCTACGCGCAATATTTGGTGAAAAAGCCAAGGACGTTCGCGACACCAGCTTGCGAATGCCAAACGGAAAACACGGAAAAGTCGTAGGCGTAAAAATCTTTAGTCGAGAAAACGGTCACGAGTTAAAAGCGGGAATCATTCAGCAAATTCAAGTGTTTGTTGCGCAAATGAGGAAAATAAGTGTTGGGGATAAGCTTGGTGGGCGTCACGGTAACAAGGGTGTAATTGCCAGAATTCTACCGGTAGAAGACATGCCATTCATGGAAGATGGTCGTCCGGTAGACATTATTTTAAACCCACTTGGTGTGGCCCAGCGAATGAATATTGGTCAGATTTTTGAAACACACTTAGGCTGGGCAGCAAGTGCACTTGGGTTGCATGTCTCAAGCCCGGCGTTTGACGGCGTAACAATCGAAGATACTAAAACATTACTAAACAAAGCCGGACTAGCCGAGGATGGCAAAGTTCAGCTATACGACGGTCACACAGGAGAGTCATTCAAGGAGCGCACGACAGTTGGCTACATGTATGTAAACAAATTAAATCACATGGTAGACGATAAAATACATGCTCGCTCAACCGGACCATACACGATGGTTACGCAACAGCCTTTGGGCGGAAAAGCGCAAAACGGCGGTCAGCGGTTTGGAGAAATGGAAGTCTGGGCGCTTGAAGCCTATGGTGTGGCAAATATTTTGCAGGAAATGCTAACAATTAAATCAGATGACGTAATTGGGCGGTCAAAAGCCTACGAATCAATTATTAAGCGCGAGGAAATTCGCGGACCAAGATTGCCAGAAAGCTTTAATGTGCTGGTTAAAGAGCTTCAGAGCCTTGGTTTAGAGGTTGATTTAATTCAGGACGAAGACGTAGTAGATGCCGAAGTAGTATTAGAAAAAGACCTAAAAAAGGAAATGGAAGAAACTAAGTCGACTGAGATGATTGAAACAGATTCACCCGATGAGTCGAGCGTAGACCTTAGCGGTGGTAACGATGACCAATACCAGGTTTTAGATGACGAAGAATCAACTACTGCCAATGGAGAAAAAAGCAAGAAAGGGAACAAATAATGGCTGATTATCTGTACGAAAAGCAAGCAACTGATTTCGATGCCATTAAGTTGGCAATTGCCTCACCTGAAAGGGTGCTTGAATGGAGCCATGGTCGCGTTACCAAGCCCGAAACAATCAATTACCGTACCCAAAAACCCGAAAAAGACGGCCTGTTTTGCGAGCGCATATTTGGGCCAACCAAAGATTGGGAGTGCTATTGTGGCAAATACAAAGGCTCTCACTATCGCGGTGTGACATGTGATCGTTGTAACGTCTTGGTGGCTCGAAGTATTGTACGACGTGAACGCATGGGTCACATTGCCCTAGCTGTTCCAGTTACACACGTTTGGTTCCTAAGAGGCACGCCATCTAGTGTTGGCTTATTGCTTAATATGACAGCCAAAAGCCTAGAGAAGGTTGTATATTTTGCCAGCTATTTGGTTATAAAGGTAGATGAGGCTCAAAAAAAGCAAACTCTAAAAGACTTGAACGCAAAGTACAAATCTGATGTATCTGAAGTTGAAAAGAAATTTGCTGCGAATAAAAAAGCCGAGGGCGACGAGTTAAAAAAACTAGCTGAACAAAAATCACTAGAGTTGGCTGAGCTTGAAGACGAACATAACCATCAGGTGGCACAACTTGACTTGCTGTTTGTTAAGAGCGTAATTAGCGAAGCAGATTACCGTGATTTACGTGATCGTTATGCCGATTTGTTTGAAGGCAAAATTGGCGCCGGAGCAGTTCAGGAGTTGCTTAAGCAAATTGATCTAGATAAAACAGTTAAAGAACTGGCAAGCGTAGCTGAAACGGCGCAGGGACAACGAAAACGAAAAGTATTGAAACGGCTAAAAATGCTTGAAGGCATGAAGAAGGCTAATTTGCGACCGGAATGGATGATCATGACTAACTTACCGGTGATTCCGCCCGATCTAAGACCAATGGTTCAGTTAACTGGCGGACGATTTGCAACCAGCGACCTAAACGATCTATACCGACGCGTAATAAACCGTAACAATCGCTTAACCAAGCTTATGGAAATGCACGCTCCAGAAGTGATTTGTCGAAACGAAATGCGCATGCTACAAGAAGCAGTTGACGCCTTGATTGACAATAGTCATGCCCGTGGCGGACGCGCAGTTTCAAGCACGGGCGGTCGCCGTAAACTCAAGAGCCTGAGTGATATGCTGCGTGGAAAGCAAGGCCGTTTCCGCCAGAACTTACTTGGAAAGCGTGTGGATTATTCCGGACGAAGCGTGATCGTTTCTGGTCCAACGCTAAAAATGGATGAATGTGGTTTGCCAAAAATGATGGCGCTAGAACTATTCAAACCATTTGTGATCGGTATTTTAATTGAACGTGAACTAGCTCATAACGTAAAAGTAGCCGGCAGGATGATTGAGGCTGGCGATTCAGAGGTTTGGGATGCTCTAGACGAAGCAATTAAAAATAAGTTTGTTCTATTGAACCGCGCGCCGACTCTGCACCGATTAGGTGTCCAGGCATTCCGACCAATACTAATTGAGGGCAAAGCGATCCAGCTTCATCCGCTAGTTTGTAAAGGTTTTAACGCCGACTTTGACGGCGATCAAATGGCCGTTCACTTACCACTAAGTGATGCTGCCCAAGAAGAGGCTCGAACCCTAATGGCTGCAAATCGTAACCTTCTAAAGCCTTCGGACGGCAATGCCATTATCTACATTGCTCACGAAATGGTCATGGGAATTTATTACATGACTTTCGAGCGCTACACTGAGAAATCTGACAAAGCATTCTCTAGTCTTGATGAAGCGACTTTTGCTTACGAAGACGGTTTAATTAGATTGCAAACGCCAATCCGCATTAGCATAAACGGCGAGCTTTTAGAAACAACTATTGGGCGAGCATTATTTAACGAAGTATTGCCCAAGGGAATGGATTATATTAACGAAACATTTGACAATAAGAAAATCGAACAGCTAATGACTACGATCTTTGGACGTTTTGGTGAAGAAGCAGCAGCAGAAGTTGCCGACAAGGTCAAAAATCTTGGGTTTCATTACGCCACTGCATCCGGTCTATCAACCGGCCTAGAAGATTACAAAATACCAGAGGAAAAAGCTCAATTACTAAGTGGTGGGGAAAAACGAGCTAGCGATATCAGTCGGCAATTTGACGAAGGATTAATTAACGAGAACGAAAGACACCGACTAACTATAGAGACATGGCGTAAGGTTAACGACGACATGCAAGATGTATTAAAGGAGAAATTCAACGAAGAAGATAACTCAACCACCATTACAGTGGTTTCAGGCGCACGCGCAAAACTATCGGCAGTAAGTCAAATCGCCGGCATGTTAGGACTTCGACAGGATGTCTACGGCAACACTATTGAACTGCCGGTAAAGAGCAACTACAAAGAGGGTCTTTCGAGTGTTGAATACTTCATCGATGCTAGAGGAAGCCGCAAAGGTCTTGTCGATACCGCGCTTAAGACTGCTGATTCAGGTTACCTTACTAGGCGCTTAGTCGATGTAGCCCAAGATATATTCACTATCGAAGATGACTGTGGTGACAACTCTGGACTAACAATCAGCCATACAGAATCAGAGGCTATTGGCGAAGATTTCTTCGCTCGCCTAGTAGGAAGAGCAGTGGCCAAAGACATAAAGCATGATCGCAAAACTATAGTTTCGGCCGGGACAATAATCACCAAAGCTGATACAGAAAACATTGCCAAAGCCGAAATTGACCAAGTACAACTACGTAGCGTATTAAAATGTCGAAGTTTGCGCGGTATTTGCCGAGCTTGTTACGGATTAGACCTTGGGCGTGGCCATATGGTTGATATGCGAGTGCCGGTAGGAGTTATCGCAGCTCAAGCCGTTGGAGAACCTTGTACTCAGCTGACTCTAAGAACCTTCCACGCTGGTGGTGTTGCCGAAGAAGACATAACTCATGGTTTTCCACGAATTGAAGAGCTTTTTGAAGCGCGAAACCCCAAAGGTCAAGCCGTATTATCTGATATTAGCGGCACCATTCGCATAACAGAAGAAGCTAACAGCTACAAAGTTCTAATACAAGCTCCCAACAATCTGGTTGAGGAATATAAACTTGAAAATCTTACTCCTCAGGTTAAAGACAAAGATGTAGTAACAGCCGGTACTGTTTTGGCATCAGATTCCAAAACGAAAGCCACTGTAGTAGCCAAAAACGGAGGTGAAGTTAAGCTAAGCAAAACTAAGCTAAGTATAGTATCGAAAGACGCATCCGCTCAGGAATACACGATACCTGGTTATCGAAATTTGGTTGTGCAAGATGGCGACATTGTGGCCGCCGGACAGCGTTTAACTAGTGGCTCGATTAACTTACAAGATTACCTGCGCCTTACTAACGAAGCAACCGTACAGCGCTACATAATGAGTGAAATCCAGTCGATCTTTAACTTACAAGGTCAAACCATAGCCGATAAACACCTCGAAGTAATTGTTCACCAAATGTTCAGTCGAGTCCAGGTGGAAGATCCGGGTGATAGCCTATTCGTTACAGGCGATATCGTATCAAAAGCAACAGTTGTTGAAGAAAACAACAAGCTTGCCGCTAGTAAGAAGAAGCCGGTAACTTACAACCAATTGCTACTTGGTATTACTAAAGTATCGACCTGGAGTGATTCGTTTCTGTCTGCTGCAAGCTTCCAGGACACAACACGCGTATTAATCAGTTCAGCAAATCAAGGTCGCGTAGACAAGCTGTACGGATTAAAAGAAAACGTAATAATTGGTCGTCAAATTCCGGTAGGTACAGGGTTCCATGGTATTGACGTTGCCGAGCAATAAGGTTTAAATAGGAAAACTATGCCAACAATA
>CAZBQI010000004.1:0-86583 GCA_964494105.1 uncultured Candidatus Saccharibacteria bacterium
CTGTCTTTCACCGCGCCAATGGCTTTCTGGCCTGCCCAAGAGGTGAAGGTTACGACAGGCTATTAGATGAATCAATTTGCGAAGAAGGCGAACATGCTGCTGTTAATGAACCGGCCAGTTCAGATAACATCGCTGAGGTTATTAATTTCAGCCCAGAAGCTTACTTAACTCCACTAAACTCAAGCCTCGAAACCAACCTGCCATTCCAAAAATATGATTCAATCAAAAGCTTGCCACCCGTACTCTAATAATATTTGCCTTTTCTGATTACGCTTATGCTATAATTCTAAGTAATTATGAGTATATTTTCAGCTGATTCTAGCTTCGTTGGGCTCGATTTGGGCACCACAGCCATCAGAGTGGTTGAGCTCAAGTCGATTGGGGCAACCAAGAAATTCATTACCTACGGTCAAATTCCAATACCATCTGCCGTAGCCACGAGTGATTCAGGTATCGATCGACAGAAAATGGGATCGGCAATTAAAGAGTTAATGACAAAAGCTCGAGTTAGCACCAAGAATGTTGCCTTTGGGCTATCTTCGAACAAAGTATTCACTACCGTTGTAGATATCGATAAGCTACCAGAAGCTGAGTTAGCTAAGGCGATTCGGTATCAGGCCGATTCGATAATTCCTACTGAAATTGCAGAGTCAAAAATTGATTGGTCGGTTGTTGGTGAGTCACCGGTCAATACGAACAAACTTGAGATATTGCTTTCTAGCGTTACAAACGAATATATCGAGAGCCAATTGGATTTCATTGAATCCATCGGCTTAAATGCAGTTGCTTTTGAACCTGACAACTTGGCCATGTCTCGAGCGCTACTAGCCCCAGAGATCGCCAGCCCTCAAATGGTTCTCGACATTGGCTATAAAACAACCGACTTAGTCATTGCGATGAATGGAGCGCCACGCCTTACTCGATCGGTTCCGACAGGCATGGAGTCCATCATTCGGGCAGCTGTTCAGAATTTGAATATTGAACAAAAGCAAGCCGAGCAGTTTATCTATAAGTTTGGCCTAGTACAGGGAAAACTTGAAGGTCAAACGTACAAATCAATTGTCGGCACCGTGGACAGCATTGTTAGCGATATTCAGAAATCGATTAAGTTTTTTAGCGCGCGTTATTCAAATAATTCAATAAGCAAAATAATTATTAGTGGGACTGCCACTACGATACCGGAATTTGCTAGCTATATTGCCAATAAGACCGGCATTAGTGTCGAGATTGGCAACGCCTGGCGCAATGTCAGCTACCCACAGTCTAGACAAGAGGAATTACTGGGAATTGCCTCTAGTTTTGCTACGGCAGTTGGTTTGGCCGAGAGGAAGCTATGATTCAATTTAATTTATTGCCCGATATAAAACTCGAATTCATTAAAGCTCAAAGAGCCAAGAATACTGTAGTTGCTGTCGCGATAATTGCCAGCATTATCTCGTTGGTGATATTTGCGCTGGCCTTTATAAATGTAAACGTATTGCAAAAAAGGCACATGACTAATATAACCAACGAGATAAAGGAAAACACCGCCGAGCTGGCTAAAACCAAAGATATCGACAAAATTCTGACAGTCCAAAATCAGCTCAGTTCCCTGACGCCGTTGCACGAAAATAAGCCATCGTCAGCCAGGGCAGCTGCTTTCATTAGCCAGATTACGCCACAAAACGCCAGCGTTTCGTCGGTCGAGATCGATTATTCCGACCAAAAAATAACTATCTCTGGCACTACCGACAATTCGGTTACGGTGAATAAGTTTGTAGATACCATTAAATTTACAAAGTACACCGTCGATTCTGCTCAGGCTCAATCCGAAGCGTTTTCGAGCGTTGTGCTTAAGAATTTTTCTGCCAGAAACGACAAAGTAACCTATACTATTGAGTTTAAATATAATCCGGAAATATTTAATAATACGAAGTCCGTGGCATTGATAATTCCCAATATTATTTCAACTCGTTCGCAAACACAGAAGCCTGGCGAGGACTTATTCCAGGCGCAACCTAATGCGACTGAGGGAGGAAACTAATATGGCCTCATCCGAGCTCGACAATACGAATTTATCAAAAAAACGACGTATTATTGACCAAGCCTATTCCAGCACAATTGTGGTTGTGGGTATCTCGGCGTTTATTGTGGTCTTTAGCCTTGTAGCAACGAAAACTATCTGGACAAAAATGAGCTACCAGGCGCGCGTAATAGAGCAAAAAGAGCAAGCGCGCGATCAACTACGGAAGAATATAGATAGTGTTGATGAGCTGGTAGAAAACTACAAGAAGTTTGCTACGGAAGACCCAAACATTATCGGCGGTCAGCTGGCTGGAAACGGCGATCGTGATGGTGACAATGCAAAAATTGTGCTCGATGCACTGCCTAGTAAATATGATTACCCAGCGCTCTTAACCAGCATGGAAAAACTGGTAAAAGCGAGTGGTAGTTCTGTAAGTAGTCTTACCGGAACGGACGACGAAGTCAATCAGCAAAGTGAATCCCAAGAAGGTCCTATCGATATGCCGGTCGAGCTTTCGGCTAAGGGTAATTACGACACAATCAATTCGCTACTTTCGTTGTTTGATCGCTCTATAAGGCCAATTCACGTCGAAAAAATTGAGTTCACTGGCACGAACGCAAATTTGGAAGTTAAAGTTTCTGCAAAGTCTTTTTATCAGCCCGGTCGTACGCTAACGCTAAAGACTAAGGTGGTAAAGTAACATGGTCTACTCGATGTCTAAATTAATGAGCCCCTTAACTAAAGTAGGCTGGTATACGCGATGAAGCAAAAAGACGTAGCTGTAATAATAATAGTCGTAGTTCTAAGCGCGATTACATCGTACCTTATTTCCTCTAGGTTATTTACTTCTCCAAAGGATCTTAGCGAAGAAGTAGAGGTTGTCGAGCCAATCAAAGCTGAAATGCCAACAGCCGATCCACGCTACTTTAACGTTAATTCGATTAATCCAACCGAAGAGATAACCATCGGTAATGGCCAGAATTAGCAAAGTAATATTGGTATAGAAGAATTATGAATGTGTTATCACAAGATATTCAGCTGAGGGTCGAACGCAGACTCATCGAGAACAAGCTTATTAGCAAAGATACTATGGCGAAGCTCAAGGCAAAAGCCAAAGCTGAAAAAACCCCTTTGATGCAACTTCTTGTCACCGAGGGCGGCGTTTCGAATGAAGAGCTAACCAAGCTAGTGGCGAGAATTACCAACGTGCCATATGTTAACCTCGGAAAAGCGCGAGTAGATGCAGATATTTTAGCTCTTTTGCCTCAGGAGACAGCCGAAACATACATGGCTGTACCGCTTGGCGAGATGGAACATCGCTTGGTAGTCGCCATGCTCGATGCCGACAACGTGCAGGCAATTGACTTCTTAGCGAATAAAATTGGTCGTCCACTCAAGGTGTACGCTGCCAGCGAGGAAGGTATAAAGAAGGTCCTGCGACAATATGGGTCAAAACTAGATCAATCTGTAGCTAATGAGCTTCAACGCGATTCAGACGCCGAATCTGAAGCAATTCCAGAAATTATAAATGCAAGAACACAAAGCGAAATGGAAAGTGTGGTGCAGGATTCGCCTATTACCAAGGTGCTAACCGCCATTTTGGAATACGCGGCCAATAATCGTGCCAGCGATATCCATATCGAACCATTACAGAAGGAAATACGCATTCGAGCTCGAATTGACGGAGTCTTACGCGAAATAATGCGTTTGCCAAAATCCACTGAAGCACCACTGGTATCTAGAGTGAAAATTCTTGCCAGCTTAAAAATAGATGAACACCGAGTACCGCAAGATGGCCAATTTAGTGTTTCGATTTCAAAGCGGGATATTGATTTGCGTATTGCTATCAGTCCGGTAGTTTGGGGTGAACAGGTAATTATTCGTGTGCTAGACAAAACCGGGACAAGTTTAAAGCTCGAGGACATGGGCTATGTTGGGCGATCCCTACATACCATTCGTCAATCACTTGGCCATTCAAATGGCATGATACTTACTTCGGGTCCAACCGGGTCGGGTAAGTCGACATCTATGTATGCGTTAATTCAGGAAATTAAGAACGACAAAGTGAATATTGTAACTCTTGAGGATCCGGTTGAATACAAAATTGAAGGCGTAAACCAAATTCAGGTCAATAACGAGGTCGGTCTGACTTTTGCCAGTGGATTAAGATCAATTCTGCGCCAGGATCCGAATATTATTATGGTCGGTGAAATTCGCGACAAAGAAACTGCCAATTTAGCGGTTCAGGCAGCCTTGACCGGTCATTTGGTGTTTTCGACGTTGCATACAAACTCGGCAGCCGGCATACTGCCTCGATTACTCGACATGGGTATCGAACCGTTCTTGATAGCGTCGACCGTCAGGACGGTAATAGGTCAGCGCCTTGTACGTCGTATAAATTCAGACAAAATCAGTTACAAGGCGGGTCTATCTGAACAAACTGCTATTCGCAACGAATTAGACCCAATCCTTACGGCCGATCCGGAGCAAACCAAGAAACTAGCGGTAGAGCTCGGCTATAAAAGCTTGCCACTGCGTCACCAAAGCGCTTATACTTTGTTTAAAGGTAAAGATAGCGATGAAGCACCAGATGGATATAGGGGTAGGATGGGCTTATTTGAGGCGTTTAATGTCAACGAAGTTATTCAAGAGTTGATCATTAAGCGCGCCACTAGTACGGCGATACAGCGGGCTGCGCAAGCTCAAGGCATGGTGACTATGCGCCAGGATGGTTACCTTAAGGCATTAGCCGGCTATACAACTTTAGATGAAGTAAATCGCGTGGCGGGACTGGATAGCGTGTAAAATGCAGACATTTAAATACACCGCCAGAGACCCAGTAACCGGCAAGAAAATAAGTGATCAAATAGCGGCCGAGTCAGAGCAAGGTGCCGCCAAAGCTATTCAGAAAAATGGACTTTCAGTAATTGAAGTCAAAGCCACCAAGGGGGGCGAATCGTTCTTCGGTAAAATAAAGGGGCGTGTTAGCGCCAAAGACAAAGTATTATTCTCGCGTCAGCTTTCAACACTTATCAATGCTGGCTTGCCATTGGTTCAAGGCCTTCGGAATGTAGAAGGTCAAACTCAAAATAAAAACTTCAAAGAAATAATTAACACAGTCATAACAGATGTAGAGTCGGGCAGTGCTTTTGCGGATGCGCTCAAGAAGCACCCATTAGTTTTTGACGATGTATTTGTTTATTTAGTAGCAGCCGGAGAGGCTTCGGGTACACTGGACAAGGTTTTAGAAAGGCTAGCCAACCAAAAAGAAAAAGATGCCGAAATAGTTAGCAAAATTCGTGGGGCAATGATTTACCCGGTAATCGTCTTACTTGTTATGATAGCCGTCGTTGTATTTATGATTGTAAGTGTCATACCCACCGTAAAAGAGGTTTACTCTGGCATTCCCGGCGCTACGCTACCATTAGTAACACAAGTTTTGCTATGGATATCAAACGTGACAATAAAATACTGGTGGCTTGAGCTTATAATTATCGGATTGATAATTTTTCTAGCATCCAGGTGGGTAAACACTCTGGGCGGAAAACGATTTGTCGACAAACTCAAACTAAGTATGTGGCCAATCGATAGGCTATTTATGAAAGTTTACATGGCTCGGTTTACCAGAGTAGGTTCTACGCTGGTTGCCAGTGGTGTGCCACTAATCCAAATGCTAGAAATAGACGGCAGGGCAGTCAACAACATTCATATTCGAGAATCAATCAACCACGCCATCGACAAGGTCAAAGGTGGCAAGTCGCTATCAAGTTCGCTCAAAGGCGATCCCAACTTCTTGCCCTTAGTACCAGATATGTTGCGAATTGGAGAGCAATCGGGCTCGGTCGAGCAAATGCTTTCAAAAACTGCGGATTACTACGAGCGAGAGGTCGACAACGAAATAAAAGCCATCACAACCACCATTGAGCCACTATTAATGGTTATCATGGGTATCGTGGCAATTACGATTGTCGTTGCAAGTTTGCTACCGGTTTACAATTTAGTTGGTAAAGACCTATTAAATTAGTGATTGAGTTGCTTTTGGTAGCTTGATAGCATATATTTTAAAGCATAAGCATATATACCTAAGCCAAGGAGGCTCGAGCATGAATATAAAGAAAAGCAATAGTGGATTTACCATCATCGAAGTGATGATAGTCCTGGTTATCGCTGCTGTAATATTATTGATCGTATTTTTGGCCGTCCCAGCACTACAGCGTAATTCACGGAATAATCAACGTAAAAACGATATAAGCCGTGTTGTTTCTGGTATTGCGGAATGGGCTAGTAATAACGGCGGTAGGTTGCCCTCCACTGATGATGAAAAGAGCCAAGCCCTACAAAATGTAGGTACGGGTGCATTTTATTCAACTGCGCCAGCATGGACAGTCGGAACAACAACAAACGCAAATGACCCAGATAGTTTCCAGATAGCAACATCCGCCACTTGCGGTAGCAACGGAAACGCAACTGCAAGCACTAACACCAGAAGATACGTTGCCCTTTATTCAGTGGAATCTGGAAGTGGCAACACCCCACTTTGTGTTGAATCCTAAGGCGTTCTCTTGTTAATTAAAAAAAGCTCTGGAAAGCGCGTTTAGGCTTACCAAGTATTTTTCGGTCTCAGATGTTGGTCAATTTAGGCTTTAACAGATAACGCTTATGATATAATTTAGGCAATGAAAAGCGGAAAATTAAACATGAGTAAAAAGCTCAAATCAGCCGGCTTTACCATTGTCGAGATGATGTTCGTATTGGCGATATCAGGGATGTTGGTAGTTACAACTATCGTATTCTTTCGGGGCCGACAAGAGCGGACGCAATTTACGCAGGGTGTAAACGAAATTGAGTCACAAATAAAGACCATAATGAACGAAGTAGTAACGGGCTATTATCCTAACAACGGCAGTTTTTCTTGCAGTGAAGGGGCTAGCGGGCCAGTAATAAATGTCAATACTAACGGTAATCAGGGCGAAAACGAAGATTGTATTTTTCTGGGTAAAACGATCAGTTTTTTTAATAATAGTGCAGATTATACAGCCTATACAGTAGTCGGCTTGAGAAAATTCGGCGACTCACTAGCTACCGGTCTAGCGGACTCTAAGCCCACAATAAGTGAAGACATCAAGGAAAGCTACAAGTTGCCCTGGGGCATAAGTGTGAGCAAAGTTATCAGTAGTCGAGGCGTAAACGCTCCATTGCCGATAGGCTCTGTAGGCGTTATTTCGTCACTGGGGGAGTTCTCGGCTAATCCTTTAGATGATGATGTATCAGGCGCCCAAACAGCAGACCTAGTGCCAATTGGTAGCGGACTAAACACGAATTTCGCCAACATTCAGGCGCAGGTTAAGCTGTTAACAGATTCCGACAGACGTCCGGATAAAATTACGGTGTGTCTGGTTTCTGGGAGTCGTGATCGTAAGGCGGCAATTATTTTGGGTGGTAAAGGCAAGCAACTAAATACCGAAGTAGTGATAGATAATGTGCCGTCGGAGTGCAATTAATGACTAAGTTAAAGAACAATCAATTTGGCGATACCATTATCGAAGTACTGATAGCCCTGACGATTATTAGCCTGGCCGTTGGATTGGCATATGGTGTGGCTACTCGTAGCCTCAAATCAGCTCGTCAATCTCAGGAAAGGCTGGAGGCCCTAAAACTAGTAGAGGGTCAGGTTGAGCAGATAAAAGCACTGTCATATTCAAATCCTAATCCGGCTAACGATATATTTACCGAGGGACGGGTTTTTTGCATCGATAATGGTGTTAAAGTAACTTCACCAAGCGTGGCTTTCACTGACCTTAATAACGATAATTTGGATCAATACGCACCTCAGTGCATTATTAATGGTCAATATCATCTAGGTATCAAAGCCAATAGCAATGGCAATAGCAACGAATTTAGTGTTTACGCCAGGTGGTATGGCATTGGTGGCTTGGCCAAAGAAGAAGTATTAAATAAATATCGGGTGTATGAGGAATGAATCGCTCAGAGCATGGTTTTACAATAGTCGAATTAATGATTTCTACCGTGGTTTTAACGACTTTGCTACTGTTGGCTGGGGCTACCTTTACCCAAATTAGTCGTTTGTATTATAAGGGCATAATAACGACTAAAACCCAAAGTGTTTCTCGCAGTGTTATAGATGATATCTCCAGAGATATCCAGTTTAGTAATGGACAAAAACAATCTGGCAGTGGTAATGGTGCCGAGGTGCTATGCATCGGCCAAACCAGGTATACCTTCGTTAAGAATCGGCAGATTAAAGCCGGCTCACCCACACAAGAACATGCTCTTTGGCAAGATAAGCTTTCTAGTCCTGGTTCATGCCTGGCAAACATACCGAATCTCTTTGTAGCTAGTCCTGGTGGCTCTTCGGGGAAAGAACTACTGGAAAACAATATGCGATTAAAGTCGTTTTCGGTGAGCGAGAGTAACGGCATTTACAGCATATCTATTGGTGTTATTTATGGCGATGATGACCTTTTGACGTTTTCTTCTCCGCCTAATTCTGTGCCAGAGGGTTGTAAAGGAGACCCCAATGGATCACAGTGGTGTGCCGTATCGGAATTAAGTACTCAAATTTTTTCTCGTGTTCGTGTACAATAGTCGTAAGATGATAAGCGTAAGGGTAAAGGCAATCAAAGGCAACCAATCGGGATTAGCTTCCATTTTGGTTGCCGGTATATTTATAGCTCTATTAACTCTGGTAGTAACCAGTTTTGCATTGCTTATGCGTCAAGAACAACGTCAGGCATTAGACAGACAGCTAAGCACTCAGGCTTACTACGCTGCCGAATCAGGCGTAAATGACGCCATCAAGGCGCTACAAATCGATCCGAACATTCCAAATACCAATGATTGCAGTGAGACAGGCACAGTTACCGGAGGTAAGAAGCTAGACGACCAAAACACCGGAGTTACCTATACCTGTGTTTTGTTAGATAAAACACCCGGCACTCTGGAGTATTCACCCACGTCTACCGAGAAATCAACTATTGTAAAGATTACCGCCAGCGAGGAAATCAATTCGATAAATCTAAGCTGGGAGCCGCTAACCGATATCAGCGATACCGGTTATGTTGAAAATTCTGGCCATCCATTGCCAATGAGTAACTCGATTGGTGACACCTCAAATCAGGTTCGCGCTGCCGGCGTATTAAGAACATCACTTATACCAATTAAACCACCAATTTCCAGAGAGCAATTGATCAATGAAACCCAAACTTTGTATTTGTATGGTAAGAAAAGCGATACCGCCGGGCAATTCGGGACGCACGCTTATGCTCCGGGAGTGCCCGGGCAGGGTGTCTTTGTGGATGGCGAATGCAATGCCGGTAGTCTCCCGAACGATTGCAATATGACAATCAATGGTTTAAGCGGTACGAATACCTATTATTTACGACTAAAATCAATTTACGCTCAACACAAAGTTGTAATTAGTGCTAATGGCAATAACGGCAGGGTGGAATTCTCTAACTCTCAGGCAGTAATTGACGCTACCGGCAAGGCTAACGATGTGATTCGTCGAATTCAAGTCCGAGTGCCCCTAAATTCAGACTTTAACTATCCCGAGTATGCACTAGAAACCACAGACAGCATTTGTAAGCGATTTCAATATAGTTTACCTAGTGTGAATCATCCGCAGGGTGGGCCAACAACCGACGCGTGTCAGTAGGCGTAAGCCTTTAGCCATAATTGGTAACGTCACCCGAAAGGCGTGTTGACAGTTCATTACTGCTATAATTTGGTGATGGTAATTACCCTTGCAGTGGCACTTTTCGGGATGATATTTGGCAGTTTTATTAACGCTTGGGTATGGCGAGTGCATGAAGTTGCCTTTAGTCATAAACCGAAAAAAAACAGCCAAAAAAAACTAGAAAATCTAAGCGTTTTAACTGGCAGGTCAATTTGCCCTCAGTGTCGGCATGTACTTGCTACTAAAGATTTAGTGCCGGTTTTTAGTTGGATATATCTGCGTGGTAAGTGCCGCTATTGTCACAACGTAATATCACTACAATATCCAGCGGTTGAGTTAATAACGGCTATCTTATTTGGGCTGAGTTACTATGTGATGCAACCGACAAACCCGGAGTCATGGGCATTGTTAACTATTTGGTTGGCGCAAATTGTAGTGCTTGTGGCGCTAGCGGTTTTCGATATTCGCTGGATGCTATTGCCTAATAAGATACTAGCTATACTGTCTGGATTAGCAGGTATAGGCTTATTCGCAGAAGTGTTCACTTATTCCAGTTTTCAACCTCTACAATCGGCAATGATTGCTTCTGTATTGGCTGGTGGGTTATTCTATTTCGTTTTCGCTATTTCCCGGGGCAAGTGGATGGGTGGCGGTGATGTAAAGTTGGCATTTGTGATGGGCCTATTACTTGGTATTCGCGATGTGGGCGTCGCGCTGATGATTGGTTTTGCTACGGCAGCTCTAGTTGGCGTTGGGCTAATCGCGCTTAAACGAATATCGCGCAAGAGCCTAATACCTTTCGGTCCATTCTTGATTCTGGGAACAATTATTGCCGGTTTATGGGGCGAAAAGATATTTCAGTGGTATCAAAACATCGTTATTATCAATTAACTCTTTCGGTGGAATTTAGTGTGTACACGTTTGAGTTCGGGGTCTGTCAGGTGGGTGTAAATCTGAGTAGTCGAAATGTTGCTATGCCCGAGCAACGCCTGTACGCTACGCAAATCGGCACCATTTCTTAGCAAGTCTGTTGCGAATGAATGCCGTAGGGTGTGAGGAGTTACTTTTTTAGTGATACCGGCACTACGGGCGTGTTTAGCTACTAGTCGCTGGACGCTCCTAGACGTTAGTCGGGTATAGTTACCATCATCAATGTCGCTTTTCAAGCCCGAATAGTGAATGAAAAGCGGTCGATAATTATCACCTCGTTGATTTAAGTATTGCTCTAGCCAGTGGGCAGCAGCATCACTTACAAATACCGGGCGATCTTTCTGGCCTTTGCCCCGCACCATGAATTCTCGGGTTTTTAGGTTTATGTGGTCACGATTCAGTTTCACTAGCTCGGATACCCGTAAACCACTTGAAAATAATAATTCTAATATGGCTCGATCTCGTAGGCCGCCTAGTTTTGTTTGGTCAGGCGCGGTGATTAATCGTTCGACTTCATCGGGCGAGAGAAAACTAACCTCCGGTCGTGTTACTCGCGCCAGTTCGATTTTATCGCTGTTAAGCGCTTTGATGTTACGTTTGGCGAGGTAGCGCAAAAATGACCGGAGAGCAATCAAATGGTAGTTCTGGGTCGTCTTTGAGAGTGGTTCACCGCTAATGTCTTCATGCCGGTTTAGCCAAAGTCGCCACTTGCGTATCATTTCCGAATCAATTTTTGTGATATCTAAATCTCCGGCAAAGTCCACCAGGCGCATCAAATAATGGTGGTAATTTGCAATGGTCTTTTGGGAACGATTTTGTTCAATTTCCATATATTCCAAAAAGTCAGTTATAAGCGAGCTAATTTGTGACATACTCACATTGTATCGAGCACTCCACCATAAGCGAAATAGAGACTGGTATAATAGTGACAATGGAAATTCTTCAGGCTATATTTTTAGGGGCTATTCAGGGCTTAACCGAGTTTATTCCGGTTTCGAGCTCCGGGCATCTAATTCTGGCTGAAAAGATATTCAACCTAGAAGTTGGTAGCTTGTTATTTGACGTCACCTTACATATTGGTACATTAACCGCATTACTTTTCTATTTTTGGCGCGATATCGTAACCACTACAAAATCATTCTTTCGTTCTCCTAAAGAAGAAAAACTAGCTTGGTTGTTAATTGTCGGCACCATTCCGGCAGTAGTGTTGGGTTTATTTATCGAAAAATACGCCGAAACTGCTTTTCGCTCAGTAGCGCTAGTGTTGTTTAACATGACTTTAATTTCAGTTCTAATGCTGGTTATCGAAAAGTACCATGGAAAGCTTTCTATGGAAAAGCTAAAAAACAAGAATGCCTTTATTATCGGTTGTGCGCAGGCTCTGGCTTTATTCCCAGGGGTTTCGCGCTCGGGCATTACTATCATAGCGGGAATGAGCCAAAAGTTACGGCGCGCCGATGCAGCTAGGTTTGCCTTTCTACTAGCCATACCAGTCACTTTAGGGGCGATTATTCATCAACTAGCCACAGCCGATCTGGCTACCATACAAGGCCAATATGGTGTAATGCTCGCCGGGGTAATATCAGCCGCAGTTACCGGCTATATCGCCATTAAGTTCCTATTAAACTTTCTTGCCAATAATACTTTGGCTGTTTTTGCCTATTATCGCTTGGGGCTAGCGGCTGTTATATTAGTAATAACCCTTATTACAAATTAACAAAGGAACAATGTCATGGAAAAAACTCTAGTATTAGCCAAACCTGATGCCCTACAACGCGGACTAGTTGGCGAAATTATCAGTCGATTCGAGCGTAAAGGTCTGAAGCTCGTTGCTATTAAGATGCTCGAAACCGGGGACGAACTACTTGATGCGCATTATGCCGAACATGCCGATAAGCCCTTTTTTAATGACCTTAAAAAGTTTATGAAAAGTTCACCAATTGTAGCGATGGTTTGGGAGGGTGCCGGCTCAATCGAGACTGTGCGCTTAATGGTAGGTGCCACCAATGCCCGTAAGGCAGTCCCTGGAACCATTCGGGGTGATTTCGGTATGAGCGGTGCTAGCAATAACATGGTACATGCTTCTGACAGCCCTGAGAGTGCAAAGAAAGAGGTCGGCCATTTCTTTAGTTCAGATGAAGTTTTTGACTACACCAAGAGCGAATACGAGCACGTCTACGCACCTGAAGAGCTGTAGACTATAATGGGGCAGTGTGCCCCCGTAGTTTAACCGGATAAAACGGCTCCCTCCTAAGGAGCAGCTCCCTGTTCGAGTCGGGGCGGGGGCACCATATAGCTATGAAGAAGATTAATTCAGCAGGCGCAGTCGTAATAAATCCGGATGGAATGGTGCTGGTTGTTACTAACGAAACTGGTACCATTACATTCCCCAAAGGTCGGATAGAAGTTGGCGAAGCGCCTCGCACTGCTGCAAGACGTGAGGTTAAAGAAGAAACTTCTATAGATGATTTAGTTTTTCATTCTAAGCTAGGTGTGGTTGTTCGACAGGGCTACACGGCAGAAAACATGACTATTCCAAGTGTAATTAAGCACATCCATATGTATTTGAGCAGTACGCAACAGAAGCATGCGGTGGCTCAGTCAGATGATGTAGTTGAAGTTAAGTGGGTGAAGCCGAAAGATTTAGCAAAATCTATGACTTACAAGGAGGACAAAGAGTTTGTTAATAAGCATTTGGGTAAGATCTTGAAGCATTCCTGAAACGCTTTTGCTAAAATTAGGCTAGGTATGAAAAAGAAAATAGAAGCAGGCAAACAATTTCCCGGTCAACATCCTGAAGAGAAGGTAGAATTAGTGTTTCATCAACATCCGGTTGTAATGCGCAAAAGTCTAATTGCCAGTTTAGTTGTACTGACAATCGGGGCTTTGCCCTTAGCCGTTTGGCCACTTTCCATATGGCCCTGGTGGGTTTTTCTTGGGGGTTTCGTTTTGGGGCTATTGGTCTTTCTTTATCGCTGGATAGGTTGGTATTACAGTATTTTCATCATAACCGGTGAACGACTAATTCAAGTTAAGCAAAAAGGCTTCTTTGATCGCCGGGTATCCGACATTAGCCATACCAAAATACAGAGTGTAAACTATGAGATGACGGGTTTACAGGCGACGATGTTCCATTTCGGTACAATTATTGTCCAAACCTACGCTGGGAATTTGGTGTTACCCTTTATTCATCACCCGGCTGATATTCACCAAATGTTGAGTAAAATAATGAGGGAAGTGCGTCCGGGTTCGCATCCGAATCCGAACGAAGTTATTAATAATGAAGAAGAGGAATAGTTTTGGTAAAAGGTAATACTAACAAACCCAAAGTAACAAAGAAAACAACAAGTAAGTCATTGGTAGCACCGGGTGGCAAAGCCGTCACTAATGCTAGTTTAGAAACAGAACGCAAGGCCGTTCTAGGTAAAGGTAAGAAATTAGTGCGACCACTAGTGCCATCCAAGAAGCGTTTTCTAGTTGTTACTCTGGCAATTCTGGCTGGTGTAATTGGCCTGATGATAATTGTATTTGCTGTCCTTATCTATAGATTTAATAGCTCGGGAAATATTGTTTATCGGGTTTCACGGTTTATTCCGTATCCGGCCGCTCGGGTAGATGGTAGGTTTGTTAGTTATGGTGATTATTTGTTTCAGCTAAATCCACTAATTCACTATTATAAAAACGCCGCCGCTTCGCAAGAAGCCAACAGCAAGCCCGTGGATTTCTCTTCGCCCGAGGGCAAGAAGAAACTACAGCAACTAGAGGAGATTGCTCTACGTGAAGCCGAAGAAGCTGCTGTAATTAAGCAATTGGCTAAAGAAAAGGGTGTGAGTGTTAGTAAGCAGCAACTAGACGACGAAGTAAAAAGAGCAATCGAACGCGAAGGTGGTCAAGCGAAGTTTGAAGAGGCTATTAAGTATTTTTATGGTTGGAACATCAATGATTTTCGAAAAGTAATGAAAATTCAGTTGCTTCAGCGTGAACTTCAGCCTGCCTACAGCGTGGAACAGCGAAAAAAAGCCGAAGCAACCTTGAAGCGCGTTCAGAGTGGTGAAGATTTTGCCAAAGTGGCTGGCGAAACAAGTCAAGATCCCGGAAGCAAAGATAAGGGAGGTGACCTAGGTTTCGCATCGAAAGGATCGTATGTACCTGAGTTTGAAGATGCTGCATTTAAACTAAAGCCAGGCGAAGTTTCAGGTATTGTTGAAACGCAATTCGGTTACCATATCATTAAAGTAACTGAAAAGAAGGATGATCAAGTAAAGGTCTCGCATATATTAATTAGCTTCGACAATATTCAGAAGAGAATAAACCAAAAGTTAAAAGACGCGAAGAAATCAATTTATGTAAACGTAAAACCATCCGAAGGGGATGCTAGCACACAGGGCCAAGGATCACAGTAGTGCCAAGAGTCTTGATTATAGGTTCTGGCGGTCGTGAACATGCACTTGGTTGGAAGCTAGCCCAATCACCCGCAGTAGAAACAGTCTATTTTGCTCCTGGAAATGGCGGGACAAGCCTTGTCGGCGAGAACGTAGATATTGGCATGACGGATGTCGATGCCTTGCTTGAGTATGTCCAGAAAAAAAACATTGATTTTACTGTTGTCGGGCAAGAGGCAGCACTCGAACAGGCTATTGTCGACAAGTTTAAAGACAAGGGCTTAAAGATTTTTGGTCCGACCAAATCAGCTGCTCGCATAGAAACATCCAAGGCCTTTTCTAGTGACTTTATGCGTCGACATGGTATTCCCACACCAGAAGCTGTCGAAGTCGATACTATTGATGCCGGACTTAATTATGTTAAGGGCAAAGATCCGTCTACCTACGTTATTAAGGCTGATGGTTTAGCTACTGGAAAGGGTGTGGTGTTACCTGAAAGTGAAGAAGAAGCAATAACCACTTTGAATGACATGTTTTCTGGCAAGCTATTTGGCGAGGCTGGTAGCAAAGTTGTATTTCAAGAGCGTCTGGTTGGCCAAGAAGTATCGGCTTTTGCCCTGAGTGATGGCGAGCATATTGCTATGCTCCCGTTTTTCCAGGACCACAAGCAGATATTCGATGGCGATAAGGGCCCAAACACCGGCGGAATGGGCGCCTATACACCAGTTCCAATTGTTACACCAAAAATTGCGGCAGAGATAAAAGACATTTTGCGGGCGACAGTCAGCGGCATGGCAGCTGACGGCAACCCATATATTGGTGTGCTGTACGGAGGATTATTTATTACTAAGGATGGACCAAAAGTTATTGAATATAATGCTCGCTTTGGCGACCCCGAGTGCCAGCCCATGATGCAAATGGTAGATGAAGACTTTTACGAATTACTAATGCAATCTGCCGAAGGCAAGCTTAAAACGAACCAGCTAAAGACTAAACCCGGTGCTAGCGTGACAATATGTTTAGCTTCTGGTGGCTACCCGGGCTCTTACGAAAAAGGAAAAGTCATTAAAGGCTTAGATGAAGTTAACGATCCCGACGTCGTAGTTTTCCATGCTGGTACAAATAGGGAGGGCAGTGAGTTTGTAACCAATGGCGGTCGAGTACTGAATGTTACTGCTTATGGATCGGACTTAAATAGCGCTGTGGACAAAGCATATAAATCAGTCAAGAAAATATCATTCGAAGGTATGCAATACCGCACCGATATTGCTACTAAAGCTTTGGCATAGTTTCCGCGCGAGACTATAATGTAAGCCATAGAGACAATATGAATAATTTAACTGGCTCTATGCCGGTGTTAAATAATAATCTAGATTCACCTGCCACCCTCCGCCGGCTGGCTAAGAACTTACTAAAAGGGCGGGACTTATTTGTAGTATCAAATCGCGAACCGTATATACATAACGGTCTAGATTCGAGCGGTCGACCAAAGGTAATACAGCCAGCCAGTGGTCTAGTAAGTGCATTAAACCCCATATTGCAGGCAAGCCAAGGCACCTGGATTGCACATGGTAGCGGATCCTTAGATTCACGGTTTGTGGATAGCCACAATAAGCTAGAAGTACCAGTGGGACATCCACATTATACCCTCAAGCGGGTATGGCTTAGTAAGCGCCAACTCAAAGGTTATTACACCGGTTTTGCTAACCAAGGGTTGTGGCCCTTGTGTCACGATACAGCAGTCAAGCCGGTTTTTACGGCTACTGATTGGAAGTATTATCGCCAAGCAAATAAGCTCTTTTGCCAAGCGGTGACCGCGGAAATAACCTCCTTGGCGCCAGTTATTTTTATACAAGATTATCATTTGGCGCTCTTGCCAAAGCTAATTAGAGCCAAGCACAAAACGGCAACTATAGAATTATTTTGGCACGTGCCTTGGGCTTCACTTGAAAAGTTTAAACAATGCAAATATGGGTCTCAGCTCTTACGCGGCCTTTTAGCTTGCGACGTAGTGGCTTTTCATCTGGCTGAGTATAGTCAAGATTTCATGCTTGCTGTGAGCGAAATAGTTGGTTGTAAGGTCGATAAAAAGCGGGGTGTTGTAAGTTTCAATGGGCACGATACTTATGTAAGGGCATATCCAATTGGTGTTGATTCGCAGTCGTTCAGCACTCATAGCCGGCATATTGCTGCCCGAGCAACAAGTTTGCGTACAAAGTTAAACTTACAAAATATCAAAGTTGCTGTTAGTCTTGAGCGCGCCGATTATATTAAGGGCATAACCGAGCGGCTAGAAGCAATAGATTGGTTTTTAGCTCATTACCCTGCTTACCACAAAAAATTTGTTTTGTTTCAGGTAATAGCACCTAGCCGTATCGACATTCCAATTTACCGGCAACTTTATCAAGACATCAGTATTCGCATTGATGCTATTAATGCCAGGTACTCATCAGGTAGTTGGCAACCAGTAATATATGACAAACAGTCACAGCCACATAGCGTGGCGAAAGCAATTCTGGCGATGGCAGACATTTGCATTGTTAGCTCACTGCACGACGGGATGAACCTAGTTGCCAAAGAGTTTGTTGCGACCAGGTTTAACAATAAGGGGGTACTCTTGCTTAGTCGCCATGCCGGGGCGTCCAAGGATTTGCCTTCGGCGGTAATGATTAATCCGCGAAACAAAATTGCCTTTGCTAAAAGCATAAAGGCCGCAGTTGATATGCCCATGGCCGAGCAACAACGCCGAATGAGACCAATGCGCAAACAGGTAGCCGAGAACAATATTTATACCTGGATTAGTACTATTCTTAGCGAACTAATAGCTATCGAAAAGGAAAGACAATGAAACATTTGACAGATGATTTGATTGATAAGCTGGTCACAGAAATTCATCGTAAGCATATTTATTTGTTTTTAGATTATGACGGGACTCTAACACGAATTGTTGCCCAACCCAGCCAGGCGCATTTATCTAAACCTGTTGAGTTAACATTGCAAAAACTGGCCCAACAAAATAACTGCACCCTGGTAATTGCCAGCGGGCGGGAGTTGAACGATATTAAGCGTCGCGTAGGCATTGCCGGAGTTATTTTGGTTGGCAATCATGGCCTAGAAATCGCTGGGAGGGGAATTAATTATCCGACTCGGGTGAGCAAAGACTACCTTAAGACTGTAGCCAGCATATATTCAGAGCTTAAAAAAGAGTTCTACAACAGCAGCGGTGTAATTGTGGAGAATAAAAAGTACACACTATCTGTGCATTATCGTATGGTGGACGCCGAAAACGTTAATCTGGTTCGCTCGAGGGTTAAGAATATCCTAGCTCCTTACGCGGAGTCGGGGATGGTAGTACTTAGGCGCGGTAAGAAGGTTCTAGAGATACGGCCACCGGGTGAAATTGATAAAGGCTGGGCCGTTCATTGGCTATTGGCGCACGCGACGCCAAAGTATAGAAAAAGCAGTGGAGTGATAATCTATATCGGTGATGACAGCACTGATGAAGATGCATTTAAGGCGCTCAAGGGCAAGGGTTGGGCCGTACGAGTAGGTAATACAAACAAACATACAAATGCTGAATATTATGTAAGCAACACCAAAGCAGTACACAAACTGCTGGAATCAATATATGGCGTAGTTTAGCTATACCGATCCAACAGTTCGTATGGCTTTGCAACTGCCACATCGAGATTGTTGCCCAAGCGCCATAACTTATACCGGCACAAAACATCAGCCACTAATGGTGTGTCATAATGACACACAATGAATGTGCAAATTAATAGCCCGGCATTTTTTATTGGCCGCGAGGGAAGCGACTTAATCTCTTTCGGCTCGGGCCAGCCCGATTTGCCACCGCCCACCGAAATATTTGAACACATCAACCGGCGCCGTTTGTTTAAGTATGGCCTAATTCAGGGCGAAGCAAACTTACGCCAGGCTCTGGCCAAAGACTACCCCAAAGCCTCGGTCGATGATTTTGTTATCACCAATGGCGCTAGTGAGGCGCTTGATTTAGTCTTTCGTGCACTGTATAAGAAATTTGGCTCAGTAAAAGTATTACTTGGCCAGCCTTACTACTATTCTTACCCAGAAATCATTCAAGCTAGCGGCCACCAACCTGTTTATACCAAACTCATCAATGGGAGAATCGACGTTAACGATTTAAAGCGCAAAGTTAAATCAGCCAAAGTGGTGCTAATTAATTCACCCTCAAACCCGACTGGTCGTGTCGAGTCCTTGAGTACACTACATTTAATCGAAGAGCTGACACACAAGTATGGTGCATACATAGTTTCCGATGAAGTGTACAAAGACTTAATTTATGTACGGTCAAATTACAATGTTAAGGGCAAAAACGTCATTACAATCAACTCATTCTCAAAAACCTACTCTATGTGCGGACTACGCATTGGCTACTTATATGCTCGTGACTCCGAAATCGTTGCAGGAGTGATTAACCTCAAAACGCACACCTCGATGAATACCAATGTCTTAGGTCAGCAAATGGCAATCAAGGCACTAGCAGTGCCACCTGCATATATAGCCAAGCAAACAAACATATGGCTTGAGCGCAGAGATTTTATTTATGAAGAGCTAAGAGCCATGGGATTTAGCTTATGGAAACCAGAAGGAGCCTTCTATGTGTTACCGAGAATTAAAAACGCCAGCCGGGTGGTAAATGATTTGTACTACGACTACAAGGTCATTGTTTACGATGGGGCTTGGTTTGGGGAGCCAGATCGCATTCGGCTATCTTATGCACTGGACATCAATAAAATCAAAGAAGGTTTAGCTAGAATTCAAAACTACATAAGCGACAAACAGGATTGGTTAATTAGCTAAAAAAACCGCCACCACTTTGGTGACGATCTTTCATGGCGGGCCCGACCGGATTCGAACCGGCGATCTCCTCCGTGACAGGGAGGCGTGATAGGCCAACTTCACTACGAGCCCTCGTAGCTACTAGCTGTTCTAGTATAATGTATCTAGTATTGAGTATAAAGCATTGTGCCGATGTAGCTCAGTTGGTAGAGCGACACTTTCGTAAAGTGTAGGTCAGCGGTTCGATCCCGCTCATCGGCTCCAGCGAGATTAGTACAGTGGCAGTACATCTGCTTCCCAAGCAGAGGATACGGGTTCGATTCCCGTATCTCGCACCAGCAAGTCGATGTATAATAGAGTAAATTATCAGAGATTATAGTGGGAGCTCATGGCCAAGAAGAAAAAAGTTAAGAATTCTCAAAAAGCCAAGAAATCAAAGCTGACTTCAAGGCAGTTGCAAAAACGGATTGATCATTTTCGCTCACATAGGATATTTAAAGATAAACTTTTTGCCCTGTTTATCGTTGTAAGCTTTGTCTTAATGATTGCGATTATATCTACTCTAGTATTTAATATTCGGCCGAAATCTGTCGTTGTGCCACTTCGCTATTCCACATTACAGGGGTTTGACGCTCTTGGTGGCTGGTATCGCTTGTATGTGTACGGCCTCTTCAGTCTAATCGTAACCATCGGAAATACCTTGTTGGCTACATTGCTTTACCAAAAAAGCAGAATTGCCAGCTTCTTTCTGGTAATTGGAACGCTAGTAGTGAACTCCTTTACTCTGGTAATAATACTTAGCTTGTTTGCCCAGCTCGATATCTAGATGACGAAAACGATTGATTTAGAAATTGATAACTCCACCGCAGTTGCAAGGGCATTTGAAATAATCCCTGGCGCAGCTGCTTGGTTGTTTTTAGTGTCGCCGATTTTCTTAAGCTTGGTTGAGCCGGTTTGGGTTGCTTATGTAATTATTGCCTACGATTTGCTTTGGCTTAGCAAGTCTTTTGGACTTAGCTATCGACTGATTTGGGGGTATCGAAGGCTTAAGCAAACCACAGCCATTAATTGGAATCATCGCTTAGACGACTTAAACAACCCGCAAGTAGCTATCGAGCGCATTGACAGGCGGTTGCAGAACGGACGAATTCCCCGCGCAACGGCACAGTCTCTTAGTAAATATCAACAACAACTAAAGCAGATAGTTGATAGTAAGGTCGATCTTATTCAGCCGAGCGATTTAATTCACGTGGTAATTGTGGCCCTTTACAACGAAGGTCTCGACATTTTGGAACCAACAATCAAGAGCCTTATAAAATCAAACTACGATCCACAAAAAATCTGGGTATTCGTGGCTTACGAAGAACGCGGTGGGAGTGACACCGAGAAGAATGCAAATTATTTAATCAAGGAATATGGCGACAAGTTCGGACATGCTCAAGCAGTCAAGCACCCGGGTGATACTAAGGGCGAAATTAAAGGCAAGGGAAGCAATATTACTTTTACGGGGCGTAGAATTGCCGCTATTGTCAGGCAGCGAAAACTAAAGCCTGAAAACTTTATCGTTACTACGCTAGATAGTGACAACCGTCCACATCAAAATTACTTTGCATATTTGAGTTTTGTTTATGCCACTACCGCCGATAGGATTATGAATTCTTATCAACCGGTACCAATGTTTTATAACAATATATGGGACGTGCCGGCACCCATGCGCATAATTGCTAGTAGTAATACCTTCTGGATGATAATGGAAATGATGCGCCCGCATCGATTGCGTAACTTTTCATCTCATGCCCAGAGTTTGCAAACCCTAATCGATACTGACTTTTGGAGTACAAGAACAATTGTCGAGGATGGTCACCAGTATTGGAGAACTTACTATCGTTATAATGGCAATCACAAGGTTATCCCGCTGTATATGCCGGTTTATCAAGATGCCGTTTTGGCGAAAGGCTATATCCGAACCTTTAAAGCTCAATTTATTCAGCTAAGGCGGTGGGCTTGGGGTGTGTCGGATGTGCAATACGTCTGGCAACAAAACCGCAAACACAAAGACATTAAATGGTTGGATAAAAATATTAAGTTTCTTCGGCTATTTGAAGGCCACTTTAGTTGGGCAACAGCCCCATTAATTCTCATGTTTGCCGCCTGGTTACCGCTATTATTAAATCCGAACTTTAGCGACCAAGTGCTGGCTCACCAGCTACCGGTCATAGCTAGTCGCATCCAGTTAATCGCTATGTTTGGAGTAATCATTACCATCCTAATTAGTTTAATTTCGTTGCCACCTCGGCCCAAGCACTATAAGCCACATCGTTCACTATTTATGATTGTCCAATGGTTTCTATTGCCGATAACCAGCATTTTGTTTACTTCGTTTGCTGCCTTAAACGCTCAAACTCGCTTAATGCTTGGCCGCTATCTAGAGGAATTTGATGTTACAGAAAAGGCTGTAAAGTAATACCAATGGAATACATTACAGCCTTGGCTCTGGCTGCAGGGATTAGTTTTATTCTCACGCCGGTCGTAAGGGCCTATGCGATCCGTAATGGTGCAGTCGACAGACCGGATGCTCGCAAGGTTCACCGCTTACCCTTACCTAGGATCGGTGGTATCGGTATAACAGTCGCCTTTGTTGTAACGTTTCTTATCTATTTTGACCTTAATCGACAGTTCTACGGCCTATTAGGTGCGTTACTTGTGCTATTTATAGTCGGTTTAATCGATGACTTGCGAGAGCTTAGTGCCTGGCAGAAACTAGTCGCCCAAATAATATCTGCTTGTATTGCGCTCGCCGGTGGTCTAGGCATTGTTTATCTGGCAATTCCATTTGGTGGTACGATTGCGCTTGATGGTTGGCGCATACCAGTCGAGCTTGGCATGATATCGTTCAATTTACTGCCCATAGCGAACCTCGTTAGCATTATTTGGATCGTTGGGATGATTAATACTGTAAATTTCCTTGATGGCTTAGATGGATTGGCAGCCGGCGTAGCCAGCATTGGAGCATTTGTGCTATTTATCAGTGCGCTATTGCCACACATCAATAACCCGGCAGTGGCGCTTTTAGCAATAATTTTACTTGGCTCGTTGCTAGGCTTTTTGCCCCATAATTTTTATCCATCATCAATTTTTATGGGTGACAGTGGTGCCTATGTAATCGGACTATTGCTGGCCTTGCTGTCGATTTATTCAAGTTCAAAAATCGCTGTTGGGGCAATTGTCTTCGGCATCGCCATTCTCGACGCACTTTGGACAGTACTTCGGCGGATTGCTAGCAAGAAATCACCTTTTATGGCAGATAGGGAGCATCTGCATCACCGCTTGTTAGATTCAGGCCTACTATCCCACAGAGAGGTTGTATTAGTGCTATATCTACTAACCTTATTGGTTGCATTTGCCGTACTGTACACCAGTGTCTTAATAGCCTCTGTGTTTGTGATTGCGTCGGTTGTTGCGACAATCATGGTATTGCGAATAAAAGCCGGTTCACGTAATAAAAGACCGAAAGAATGATTGTCTACAGAGGCGGAGCCTGTTATAATAATTCCCTAACGTGTTAAGGAAAGCAAAGGAACCGGCAGTATAAATGCAAAGTATCACTCTTAAATCTAAAGAACGAAAAGTTCGCGGTAAGAAAAACTCAGCTCTTCGAGCTCAGGGCTCTGTGCCCGGCGTTGTCTATGGCCAAGGAAAGACCACCGCAATTATAGATGTAGACAATAAGGAATTAGACAAAATATATCATGAGGCGGGTACAAGTCGACTTATCGAGCTGGTTGTCGACGATAAACCTCCAGTCAATGTTCTGTTTCATGACGTTCAGGTAAATCCGCTATCTCAGCAAATAACGCACTTTGATCTTTATACAGTTAAAATGGACGAGAAAATTAAAACAGAGGTGCCACTCCAGTTTACCGGTGAAGCACCGGCAGTCCATTCACTGAATGCGATATTAGTTAAGAATCTAGAAGAAATTGAAATCGAAACGCTTCCAGGGAATTTGCCCGAAAAAATCGAAGTCAATCTAGATTCATTAGTAGAAATAGGTCAATCAATTGCCGTCGGAGACTTAAAAATGCCTGAAGGTGTCTCATTGGTAACGGATGCCGAAGAGATGATTGTCAAAACCGATCCGCCTCGTACCGAAGAGGAGCTTGAACAGCTAGACGAAGTAGTCGAAGAGGGAGCAGAGGCAGAAGTAGAATCAGAGCACGGTAGCGCCGACAACGATACAGAAGCGGGTAAAGACGATAGCAAAGGCGACGACAAGAACGAATCCGACTCAGTTAAGCCAGAAAAATCCGACTAGTCTGCTAGTCTAGAGTTGTTTCTAAAGGTTACTCAGGAGCTTTTTTAGATCAGATTTACTTTGAATCTTTGTCTGTTGACCGATATAGGCTAGCCACAACGAAAGGTCATACCGAGCCAAGGTAGAATTAACTGCTTGACTGAGCTGACTAATATAAATGCTAGCTTGTCCTAGCCTGATTAGCTTACTCTCAATTGTGTCTACTAGGGCGTCTAGTTGGTCTAATTTTTGTTTATCGCCATTCATAACAGACGTAATGCTGTTATACAGCCTAGTACGACTGTAGGTTTCGTGCCGATTCATCTCCTTGATGATCTTTAAATACTGCATATCAATTCTTTCGTAGGTGCTAAAGGTCTTTTTGCAGCTTAAGCAACGTCGTCGCCGCCATATTTGAGTGTATTCACGGGTTGGTCGTGAGTTGTACACCGCTAAATTATCCGAATTACAAAAAGGACAATACATGACTATATGTTGTCATACTGCTGTAAAAATTGCCAGTGGATAACTAATCGCCGTTGGGGGAAAACTCGAGTAATGTGATTAGCGATTAGCAAGTATACTAAAGCTGATGGTTCTACTCTGTTGCTTGGACTTTTTCTGCTTATTCTGCTTTTTGGTGCTGGTTTTTAGCGGTATAGGCTCGTATGAGAGCGGGTATTTAGTTAGTTTATTCATTTGAGACTGCCTCTATTGGCTTTCAAAAAGCTATTTAACGGTGCAATTATATGAATATTTAGCTTTTTCATTGTCATGCCTTAGTTTTGAAATGCTTTACTGAGAAGTAGCAGAGGGCTGCCGAGCAAGATGGCAAACAATCCGACCTCCAGGGCTAAGCCAAAATTCATTAATGATACTGCCAGGTCGGTAGTTGCATGGTAACGAGTACTGCTGTTCGTTTGATGCGTCTCAGTTTCACCACTAGCCGAAACTTCCTCCAGGTTGCCATAAATAGAGCCTATTTGGACGATAGCTTGTTCTGCCTGGACATTTAGCTGGCTGTTAGCCAGTCGATTGTAAATGTAGTTTCCGCTAATGAGCATTAGAGTTAGTACTAAACCTATAAATAGAAGTCGTTTCACACAATTCTTTCTTAAATGTAACACTATTGCATGTCCAAACTACAGATGCAAGCATAAGCAAATACCCCTTATTTATGATAGTAAGAAGATATTTAGAGTTTGTCGTGATACTCTTGGATCGTCTGCACCTGAAGGTTGTTTTTTTGGAGTGAACCAATCGCCTCGACTGTCGCATGGGCAGCTGTCATTGTAGTCGTGTAGGCGATTCGGTTGGTAACTGCCAGGTTTCTTAGGGTAACTTCATCCTGGCGAGGATTAGCGCCACTTGCGGTGTTAATGACCAAACTAATCTTACCTTTCTGAATTAAGTCGCCTGCATTCGGGTGACCCTCTTGGATCTTCTTTAGTCTAGTTACTTTTAGACTACTTTGGTTTTCTAGAAAGTCGGCTGTACCACTGGTAGCGGTGAGCGAGAACCCTTTTTTAGCCAGCGACAGTGCAATTTTTACAAGCTTTACTTTGTCACTATCTTTAACGCTTAAAAACACCACTCCCTTCAGTGGTAATGACACATTTGCGCCCAACAGGGCCTTGGCATAAGCAGAATTCGGATTGGTGTCGATTCCCATAACTTCGCCTGTAGATTTCATTTCAGGGCCCAGCGCAATATCTATTCCGGTAAATTTTATAAACGGCATTACAGCCTCTTTTACGCTGTAGTAAGGAGGAATTATTTCCTTGGTAAAGGCTAGTGCGCGCAGTTTTTTACCGGCCATTACCTGGCTGGCTAGTTTAGCCAACGGCACTCCGATGCTTTTTGACACGAACGGAATTGTTCGAGACGCGCGCGGGTTCACTTCTAAAACGTAAATTTCGTTATCCTTGATGGCAAATTGAATGTTCATCAAGCCAACGACCGCGAGTTCCATGGCCAGGGCAGTGGCCTGTGCCCTGACTTCTTTCAAGAGGTGAGAAGCTAAATCGATTGTTGGCAGGTAGCAAGCAGAATCACCCGAGTGTATGCCGGCTTCCTCGATGTGTTGCATGATGCCTGCGATAACAGTAGTTTGACCATCCGAAATTAAATCAACATCGAGCTCAACCGCGTCTTCTAAAAAGTGATCAACAAGCACAGGTTTGTCAAAAGATATCAAATGCGATGCTCGTTCAAGGTAGTCTGTTAGCTGTTCTTCGGAGTATACAATCTCCATCGCTCGTCCACCCAGCACAAAAGAAGGGCGTAGCAACACCGGATAGCCAATTTTATTGGCGTATTCCTTCACTTTAGCTGATTCGTATTCGCTGGCACTTGGAGGTGACTGCAGGTTTAATTTTTTTAGTATTCGCGTGAATTGTTTTCGGTCTTCGGCTGCATTTATTGCCTCTGGCTGGGTACCAATTATTTTTACGCCTGCAGATTTAAGTGCGCTGGCAAGATTTAACGGCGTTTGACCTCCAAATTGCACAATAACGCCATCCGGTTTTTCAACGTCTACAATATTTAATACGTCTTCTAAGGTGACTGGCTCGAAATACAGTCTATCCGAAGTGTCATAGTCGGTAGACACAGTCTCTGGATTCGAATTTATCATTATTGTCTCATAGCCGATTTTACTTAACGCAAAAGCCGCATGACAACAACAATAATCAAACTCTATACCCTGACCGATTCTATTTGGACCGCCACCAATTATTAGTATTTTCTTTTTAGTTGTAGGTACTACTTCGCTTTGAGTTTCATAGCTCGAGTAATAGTAAGGGGTATATGCTTCAAATTCACCACCGCAAGTGTCAATTAGATGATAGGTGGGAATAATGTTGTGATTTTTTCGCCATGTGCGCATTTTTTGCTCACTAATCTGAAAAATTTTACCCAGCTGTATATCTGAAAATCCGTATGTTTTTGCTTGCATAATTAACTCACGTATTTTTTGATTTGATTGCCTGGATATCGTAGTTTTTCTTACAGCGAAGTTTTTGGATAGCAAGGTCATGCTTTGTTCGAGTTCAATAATTTGCAAAATTTGATCTAAGAACCATGGGTCGACACCGGTTTTATTGTGCAACGCTTTAATGCTTGTGCCTTCGCGGAGAGCGTCGGCTATTAGAAATATTCGATCAGCGTGTGGAATTTCTATTTGTTGCCACAGATTGCGATTGTTTTGAGGATTTTCTAAACCATGAACGCCCACCTCTAGTCCGCGCAGACCCTTTTGTAGGGCTTCTTTAAAGTTGCGCCCAATGGCCATGGTCTCACCGATTGCTTTCATCTGGGTGCCAAGTATTGGGTCTGCACCGGGGAATTTTTCGAATGCGAAACGAGGTATTTTTACCACACAGTAATCGAGGGTTGGTTCAAAACTAGCCGGAGTTTTCTTGGTAATGTCATTTTGCAGTTCATCAAGGGTGTATCCAACCGCTAGCTTGGCGGCAATTTTTGCTATTGGGAAGCCGGTTGCTTTTGAGGCCAGAGCACTAGAGCGAGATACTCGGGGATTCATTTCAATCACTACCATACGATCGCTATTCGGGTCGGTCGCGAATTGAATATTTGAGCCACCGGTCTCGACGCCAATTTCTCGGATTACTTTAATGCTGGCATCACGCATTCGCTGGTATTCTCGGTCAGACAGAGTTTGAATTGGGGCTACGGTTATTGAGTCCCCGGTGTGAACCCCCATTGGATCAAGGTTTTCTATCGAACATACGATTACCACATTGTCGTTTTTGTCGCGCATAACTTCCATCTCAAATTCTTTCCAGCCACTGAGGTTTTCTTCTATAAGAACTTCGTTATTTAAAGACAAGTCAAGTCCGTGAGATACGATTCTTTCCAGGTCTTTGGGGTTATTCGCAAATCCACCCCCACTACCGCCGAGCGTAAAGCCGGGTCGAATTGCCACCGGATAGCCAATTCGCTTGGCGATTTGCTTAGCCTGGGACACCGTATGGGCGATTGAACTGCGGGGGACATCCAAATTTATGCGTCTCATGGCTTGCTTAAATAGTTCTCTTTCCTCGGCTTTCTTGATGCTACTAAGGTTGGCGCCAATCATTTCGACGTTGAATTTCTTAAAAACTCCGTTTTCTGCCAGCTGAACAGCGGTGTTTAACCCGGTCTGTCCACCCAGTGTCGGTAGCACCGCATCCGGCCGTTCGCGCCTAATTATCTTCTCTACGGATACCGCCGTGATTGGTTCGATGTAGGTTTTGTCGGCCATTTCCGGGTCAGTCATGATTGTGGCGGGGTTAGAGTTTACCAATATTACTTCATAGCCTTCTTCGCGCAGAGCTCGGCACGCTTGGGTACCTGAGTAGTCAAATTCACAACCCTGGCCAATGACAATTGGTCCCGAACCAATAATGAGAATCTTTTTTATATCTTTACGCTTAGGCATTTGTATTTACCTTGGCTCGTTTAATATTTTCTACAAACTGCTCAAACAGATAAAACGAATCATGTGGGCCGGGCGCAGCTTCCGGATGATACTGCACGCTAAAGGCCGGGAAGCGAGTAGAGCGGATACCTTCGCAGGTTTGATCATTCAGGTTAATGTGAGTTGGCTTAATGTCATTTGGCAGTTTCTTTTGGTTAATGGCAAAGCCGTGGTTTTGAGAAGTAATCTCAATTTTGCCACTGGCTAAGTTTTTGACAGGGTGGTTCGCGCCGTGATGTCCAAACTTAAGTTTGTATGTCTTGGCGCCGAGTGCGGATGCCAGCATTTGATGCCCAAGGCAAATACCAAATAATTGAATGTTCATCTCGAGGAGACTTTTTGTTGTGTTGATTACATATTTAACCGCTGCCGGATCACCAGGTCCATTAGCAAGAAATATGCCATCCGGTTTTTCTGAAAGAATCTCCTTTAGGTTACTGGTGGGTGGCATGATGGTCAATTTGCATCCTAGTTTTTCGAAAGACCGAAGAATATTGTGCTTTACGCCGGTATCAAGCACAACAATGTGATACTTGCCTCGCCTGTTCCATTGGTATTTTTTAGTCACCGCTACTTCACGAACCAAATCGCTACCACTCATAGATTGTGACTTAAGCTTGGTAATGGCCGGCTTTATGAGGCGTTTGTCTAAAACTATGGCGCCTTGGGTGGCCCCAAGCCTACGAATCTGTAAAGTCAGCGCCCTGGTGTCGATGCCCTCAATACCGGTAACCTTATTCTTACTAAGAAAACTGGCCAAATCTGTGGTGGCGCGGTAGTTCGAGATAGCTCGCGAAAGCTCCTTCACAATGAAACCGCTCAAATACACTTTGTCAGATTCGTTATCTAAATCGTTAATGCCGTAATTTCCAATTAACGGGTAGGTCATGCAGACCAATTGACCCCTATATGATGGGTCGGTGAGCACTTCCTGGTAGCCACTCATGGCGGTATTAAAAACCACCTCGCCTGAGGTGGTTGATTTACTGGAAATGTCGCCAAATGCTTTTCCCGAAAAGCAAGTGCCGTTAGCTAGCACTAGGTAGGCTGTTTTTGTATCAGCTATCTTTGACTCCTCCCAGACTCTTGATACTTCAATGTATGATACTCTCACGCAAGCAGGCTCGCAATAGAAATGTTACGATATGCGCATGAAGTACACTATCAAGCCATATAATTCCGGCTTCCTAAATGTCGGCGATGGCCATCAGCTATATTACGAGCAATGTGGCAATCCAAAGGGGTTTCCTGTGCTATATGTACATGGCGGTCCAGGGGCGGGGTTCCGTGATAAAAGCAAAGACTTCTTTTCTCTGGAGAAAATCAACTTAACTCTGTTCGATCAGCGTGGTGCTGGTAGGAGTAAGCCCTTCGCAAGCATAGAAAAAAACGAAACTAGCTACCTCATTGCTGACATGAATAAGCTGCTAGATTACTTAAATATCAATAAAGTATTTTTATTCGGGGGGTCGTGGGGCTCAACTCTATCGCTGGTTTATGCTATTCGAAATCCAAAGCGTGTAACGGGAATGTTACTGCGAGGAATATTCTTAGGTGCCGATGCCGCTAGTGATCATTTCCTTAACGGAGGGATAAAGGATTTTTTTCCAGAGACATGGGAACGATTCTCAGCTTTAGTACCAAAGAGTAAACAGAACAACGTTGCTAAATATTACTATGATAAGATGCGGTTTGGTACTCCGGCAGAAAAGAAAAAGTACGCTTATGAATGGGCATTTTATGAGGCGTCAATGCTTAGTCTAAAAACTGATCTAGAAAAAGCAAAGGCCAACATGAATGAATTTCCCTATAAATCTTTGGCGCCACTGGAGGCGCACTATTTGCTCAATGGCTGTTTCTTACCGAAGGACTACATTTTAAAAAACGCAAAGAATATCAAAAACATCCCAACGACAATTGTCCACGGGCGATATGATTTCGTGTGCGAACCTATAAACGCTTATAAGCTTCATACAGTCTTGCCAAAATCTAAACTAATTTTTACTACAGCTGGCCACCATTCATCTGACCCCGAAACAAGAGACACGCTGAAAATAGAAATGGCAAGGATGTCGAAAAAATGATTGGTGGATCCGAGAGGACTCGAACCTCTGACCTCCTCAACGTCAATGAGGCGCTCTAGCCAACTGAGCTACGGATCCTCGTCGCAGCTGACTGTCGACTTTCGTTTGCTTGTGGTCTTTCGCAAACTACAGTCTTTCGCAGCGGCTCCTCTCAAAATTACAAACCAAGCAGTAGCTGTTTGTAATTTTGTAACTAGACTCCATATCTATGTTACGAAAGGCAAGGGATATCAGCAAGGGGATGGCATAGAAAAAGCCGCTTCAAAAATTTGTTAAAGCGGCTCCACCTATTTTTTTGTTTGCTTATTAAATATAGCTCAATAGAAAAACTAATGCAATACTTTTGTGTTCATTATATTTACATTTTATTCATGACCTCTGTAACTACAGATATATAAAGCTAATGTCTAAAAAGCCGGAATGGAACCGGTGTAGTGGAGTTTGGGCCGGATAAGTATAGTTGTTGTAAAAAATACTAACAGAGGTAATTCATTCAATTAGTTGTTTAATTACCTACAAAATGTAGCGTTTCCCAAGGTAACGAACTCCCGGGCTTTGAATAATATGAAAATTGCAAAAAACAAGCTTTTTTTGTTATGTATACAATTTTTTAGGTAGTTTAATAGTCGTTGCTGTGGAGTATTTAGTTTAGGATGCAATATAAGCTATAATTTATTGAATGAGTAAGAAGCAAATGGACCCTCTATATGCAATGCGCCATTCTCTGGCTCACATTATGGCTACAGCCATTCAAGGTCTCTGGCCTGAGGCTAAGTTTGGTGTAGGACCGCCAACCGACAATGGGTTCTATTACGATATAGACCTGGGTGATTATTCATTGACACCCGAGGATTTAAACAAACTTGATATTGAAATGCATAAAGAGATAAAAGCTAATCACGATTTTAAGCAATCACATAAGAAGTTAGCTGACGCTCTAAAGTGGGCAAGAGAGAGTAACCAGGACTATAAGGTCGAGCTTTTAAATGACCTTAAGTCACACGGCACTACCTCTGCCAAAGATATTGATGCCGCTACGCTCGGCATAGACACGGGCGATTCAAAAGTAGATGAGGTATCTTTTTTTACCAATGGTGATTTCACCGATCTCTGTCAGGGCCCGCACGTGGCTTCAACTGGCAAGGTGGGGGCGTTTAAACTCGAAAAACTTGCCGGTGCTTACTGGCGTGGAAACGAAAAGAATAAGATGCTACAGCGAATTTACGGTGTAGCCTTTGCAACAAAACAGGAGTTAGATGAATACCTTAGGCTTCAAGAGGAAGCTAAGAGACGAGATCACCGTAAGCTCGGGAAAGAACTTGATTTGTTTACTTTTTCGGACTTAGTGGGAGCGGGCTTACCCCTATATACACCAAAAGGTGCAATTATTCGCAACAAACTCAAAGAGATGCTATTTACCACACGGCGAAATTACGGGGGGCTGGAGGTGTCAATTCCGCATATTGCCAAGATAGATCTCTATCAGAAATCCGGCCATGCCGAGAAGTTCGAAGAAGAGCTTTTTACAGTAAAAGGGCACTACGGAGATTTTGCATTAAAACCAGTAAACTGTCCGCATCACATTCAAATTTACAACAGCAAACCTCGCAGTTATCGTGATTTACCATTGCCTTATGTAGAATTTACTACTCAGTACCGAGACGAAAAACCGGGGCAAATAGGTGGTTTATCTAGAGTACGTGGGTTTACGGTCGACGATGGCCACACGTTTTGTACTGTCGATCAGATCAAGCCTGAGGTAGAAAACATCTGCAACGTTATCAGAGAATTTTATTCTAGTATTGGTATGTACGGAGATCACTGGGTGTCGTTGTCACTACGCGACCCAGCAACACCAGAAAAGTATATTGGCAAGCCTGAAGGCTGGGATAAGGCCGAAGCTATGCTAAGGGAGATAAGCGAAGAAATGAAGCTAGATGCGAAGCCCATGGAGGGCGAGGCTGCCCTATATGGTCCTAAGCTAGACTTCATGTTTAAAGACGCCACAGGCCACGACATTCAACTTTCAACCATCCAGCTAGACTTTGCCACACCCGGCAGGTTTAATCTCGCATACGTAGACGAGAAGGGCGAAGAACAGCCACCGGTAATCATCCATTCTGCCATCGCTGGTTCGTTTGAGCGGTTCATGGTTGTTTTGATTGAAAAACTTGGCGGACACTTCCCGTTTTGGCTAGCTCCAGAGCAAGTCAGAATTCTAACCATAAATGATGAAGTCAAGGAATATGTTGCTGATTTATGTAAGACTTTTGATAATGTTGTGCTAAATACACCTCTGAAATACAATGAATTACGCTATTCCGTGGATGATCGGAACGAATCACTCGGTAAAAAGATTCGCGAGGCCGAAACACAAAAGATACCAGCCATCATTGTAGTAGGTCCTCGTGACGTAAAAACAAATTCTGTTAATGTACGCACAAAAGCCGGTGAAAAATCTGTAAAACTATCTGAAATTGCAGACTATTTAACAACATTAACATAAGCGTGATCTCAGAAGAATTTAAGGAACGGGTTTTTGCTTTAGTAGGGAAAATACCTCAAGGTAAGGTGATGACGTACGGGCAAATAGCTGCTTTTTGCGGTGAACTACGTGCAGCCTGGGAGGTTGGGCAGATCGCACACTGTGGCCCAGATGAATTACCTTGGCAACGGGTCGTTAATAAGCAGGGCGGATTAGCTAAAGGCTACCCAGGCGGGCGAGAGGCGCAAAAACAGCAGTTAGAAGCAGATGGAGTGCAGGTGAACACAGAATTTATCGTTGATTTGAATAGATACCTGTGGAACCTGTACTAGCCTCAGTAAAATAATAAGCTTATGCTATTGCGTGAACAAATAATTTAATGCTAAAATGGTATTTAAATTGTTATTCAATGCGCTTAAAGCGGGGATAAAATGAATAGAAAAACAGGCTCAAAAAATTCTCCATACGTAAAATCAACGCTCTGGCCGGTGTTATTATTGCTGTTAGCATTGTTTACCGTTGTCGGGGTTAGTGCTCAGAGTGGCGTGTTGTTTACGGTTTATGACGACAGTGTTCAAGCGGTTAAACTAGTAGTAGGCCCTCGTGGACCCGCTGGAGTAGCCGGAGCTAATGGCGCAAATGGCCTGAATGGACTAAACGGCACCATCGGTAAAGACGGTGCAAGCGGAGCTAACGGAGCTAACGGAGCTGCAGGTGCTACTGGTGCCCAAGGTGTTCCAGGTAGCAACGACTGCATCAGTGGCATTTGTGTCTCCCGCCAAGTTAATACCCCTGGCACCCAAGAAACAGGCAACATAAATATCGATGGTGCAATTCTAGCTGATAGCCTGAATGTTACTACGGTTACAGCTACAACTCTAGCTGGTAATGGCTCAGGACTAACCTCGCTTAATGCCAGCGCCCTAGGCAGTGGTACAGTTTCAGATTCCAGACTGAGCGCTAATGTGGCTTTATTAAATGCATCTAACAGCTTTAGTGTTGGTCAAACAATCTTGTCTGGTGCAGCTGGCACAACAGGTCTTATTGTAAAAGGCGCTGCTTCACAAACAGCTAACCTGTTTGAAATTCAAAATTCGACTGGATCAGCATTAGCTTACATAAGCTCCAGTGGAGATATATTTGCCAACAGATATATTTATGCGTCGTCGCAGCTTTACACAGATAGACTTACAGGTTATTCGGCACCGTACGTAACGCTTCAAAATACTGGAGGCCAAGATACTAACTTCATCCTCGGAACTTCGACCGGTACAAAGATCGGCACTGGAACTAGCCAGAAACTAGGATTTTGGAATGCTACCCCAATAGTACAGCCTATCGCTAGTACTTCTTTAAACGCATTATTAGAAACAACTGGGCTTAGAACTGCAGCCGCTACTACAGATCCATCAATTATTATTAAGGGCATAAGCTCTCAAACAGGTAATCTAATGGAATGGCAGAACTCAGCTGCAACAACAAAGGCATACATTGATGCATCTGGAAACCTCGGCTTCGATGCAAACCAAGTTCGGGGCATTTACTGGGACGGTCCGACGTTTGCCTCCCTAATGATGAACGGAGTGAATGGCGTTGTCGTTACCCCTTACAGTGCCGGTTATGCAGGTATGACTATCCAAGGCCGAGCCGCACAAACCGCCAACCTCCAAGAATGGCAGAACTCAGCTGGCTCGGCGCTAATAGCTGTCAATTCGGCAGGGCGCCTTACTTGGGGGGCTGATGGGCATGCGCAATCGTTTTTTGTAGATTCCAATCACCGATTCTGGTTCAACAATGACCCAGGCTATACAGGTATGTACATCCAGGCTAGCGGTGTTCAGGGACAGATAGTTGGAAACCAAGGGCTACTATTTACAAACCAAACCCATGCCGTATCTGTTGCTGTTATGGGAGTGTTAGGACAGACTTTAGATCTTCAGCAATGGCAGAACTCGGCTGGGACCAAACTTGCTAGCGTGACTTCAGCTGGCCGGATATATGCCGGAGATAGCTCCACAACTACCTATTCATACATTGCACCTGATGGCTCAATTGGAATGAGAAGTGCTGGTAATGAATGGGCGTTTACCTACGCTTCTACTGGCGTAAACCTAAATACAGCCATAGGTGCGTCAGGCTTTATGCCGGGGGGTGTTGGTACAACTCCCGGAAGGCTAGATACAGGCGGCGGCGGGTTGTCATTATCTGAGAGGTTTCAAGATGTCTATATTCGGAACTTTAGCCCCGGCTTTACAGTAGCGCAGTTTGGTACGGCCAGCGGTAGTACTGTTGCACAACTACTTACACCAGTGGCCTCAGGAAAGGGATTAGTTATCAGGGCTAATGCGACAACCCCTGGGAATCTACAGGAATGGCAAAATTCGGCAGGCACAGTATTGTCGCGCATAACCGCGGCAGGCGATCTCTACACACCAGCAGGGTCTGTAATTGCTCTTGGCTCCCAGTATCTCTGGAATTCAAATGGAATTAAATACAACGTAGACGCAGGTACCGCCCATACGTTTTTTGTTGGTGGCACCGAAGTCATGCGAGTTGACAGTACTACTAATGTTGGGATAGGTGACGACACATCTCCTGATGCAAAACTTGACGTCTCCAACACCAGCACGGCCGGGGCCGTCTTGCAGCTTACCAACAGTGCCGGTACGTGTGACCACACCCCGACTGCCGGTGCCGAAACCGTCAGCTGTAGCTCCGACGCTCGCCTCAAATCCAACATTACCGATGCAGCCAGTGTGCTCAGCGAAATCAATGGCCTTAAAATTCACGATTACACCGTAATTGCTAGTGGACAGCAAACAACCGGACTGATTGCGCAAGAGGTAATAAACACCAACCCCGAAATGGTCCACATGGGTGAAGATGGCTACTACAAAGTTGATAGCTACAATTCATGGAAAATACTCAAAGGTATACAGGAGCTCAGCACCAACGCCGATGACCTGCAAACCACATTTACTAGCGCTCTAGAAAAAGCTAACGGTGATATTTCAACAACTAACGACATCCTCTCTGCACTTGGCTTGCGAGTAGACGACCTGTCGGACAAGCTAGAGGAATTTGCCACAAGGTTAAGCGAACACGACGACCGGCTTAATGCGCAAGACACTAAGATTCAGTCGCTCGAAGCAGAGATCCAAGCTCTTAAACAGCAGTTCAGCACCGGTTCGGCACCGACCACTAGCAACTAACCCTAACTCAGACAAGCATTCTGGGTGTGATAGGCTCTATTTATGACGAAGCATGCTCCTTTAATAGCAATTGTTGGCGAAACAGCCAGCGGGAAATCTAGCCTTGCACTTGCACTAGCGAAAAAATATAGTGGTGAAATAATTGCTGCCGATTCGTGGACAATTTACCGTGAGCTAAACGTAGGTACGGCAAAGCCGAGTCAAGCCGAACAAGCTGAAATTAAGCATCATCTGATTGATGTTGTTAACCCGGATGAAGATTTTACAGCGGCGCTTTATAAAGACCTAGCCAATAAGGCGATAACGGAGATTACTTCACGCAAGCATTTGCCAATTATGGTCGGTGGGACGGGGCTGTATGTCGATAGCGTGCTATTTGATTTTAGCTTTTTGCCGGTAGGCAGTGACAGCCTTAGGACGGAGCTAGAGGCTTTATCGCTGGATGACTTAGTAAAAAGAGCACAGCACGAAGGCTACGACCTTGCCGGGATTGACCTGCGCAATACTCGCCGGGTACGCAGGCTAATAGAAACCGGTGGGAGGCGACCGCAAAAGTCTGAGCTCCGTGGCAATACCCTGGTGATAGGCGTAAAAATACCGCGAGCGAAGCTACGAGCAAACATTGAATCGCGGGTAGAGATTATGTTTAGAAAAGGTTTGCGCCGGGAAGTTGAAGAGCTGGTAGATAAATATGGCTGGGAAAGTGAGAGCCTAAAAGGTATTGGTTACGCTGAGTTTAGGGGTTACTTTGACGGCCAGCAAAGTATGGCCGAAACTAAGCGAAAGATCGTGCGAAACACCCTGAACTTAGCTAAACGGCAACGCACGTGGTTTAAGCGCAACACCTCAATTCAGTGGGTAGGGAATCTTGAAGAGGCTGATAAATTAGTGTCAAAATTCTTGAACTCTTAATGCTTTAGGATCTAATTTAATTCTTTTCCTTAAACTTCTTTGTAACCAAAGAAGCAAAGTTCCCGAATAAGACGTAATACTCGATATACATTAGTCATTCAAAGAAGCAGGAATCTGCGGAACTCTGCGCCGTAGGCGCATCGAACAATCCTCGATTCTTGCATTTTTCATTCCAGATGTAATCGGGTTCCTTTATATTCGGTGGATAAGGCTTTATACAAGCTACCACCTACTATCTACGATATACTAATGACATGTATCGCATCTTTGTAAATTTGATTGGTAAATTGCTTTTGCGCGTACTCCGCCTGAGTGGTCGCAGTGGCTCGGCATTACCGGGGCTAATAGTTGAAAAGCTTTCACCAAATTATTTGCGCAAAATGGCAAAGCGCTTACCCGGGGGGGTAGTGCTAGTAACTGGAACTAATGGAAAAACCACAACAACCAAACTGCTGGCTGGAATACTGGAAGCGCATAAAACCAAGGTGCTGGTAAATCGTAGCGGTAGCAATATGAGCCGTGGTATAGCGGCTGCGTTCATTGAACAGTCTAGCTGGTTAGCCGGTGTACGAGCGGATGTCGGTCTTTTCGAAGTAGACGAAGCGTTTGTAGGCGATGTAGCGGCTAAAACGAAGCCCAAGGTGCTGGTTGTGCTGAATCTGTTACGAGACCAGCTGGATCGCTATGGTGAGCTCGACAGAACAGCCAGCCTAATTAAAAAGGGCATTGTCCACGCCAAAACTACAGTGCTAAACGCCGACGATTCGCTGGTTCGTGATTTGGCAAAGGCAAATGATAAGATGCAGGTTAAGTATTTTGGCGCAACGCCAAAACTACAACAAGATTTACCCGACGATGCCTCGCTATTTAATAAAGCCGGCAGAAGCATTGATAGAATATTGCCTTTCGCCAGACACCTCGACCTAGTGCTAGACAAAGCAGAAGCGACAAAAACGGGACAAAGCATCGTGCTTAAACACCAAGGCAAATCATATCCGGCGCAACTGCAATTACCAGGGCTATATAATGCGTATAACGCCACCGCCGCAGCGTTAGTGGCAAATTGCGTCGGAGTTCCCTTCGAAAGCATTACTAGGTCTATGGCAAGCGTCAAGCCTGCCTTTGGGCGTAGCGAAGTAATCAATTCCCACGGAAAAAGACTGGAACTACTGCTAGTAAAGAACCCGAGTGGTTTTAATCAGATAATTACGACTTTTTTGACTACCGAAAAGAACCTATCGCTATTATTGTGCATCAATGATAATTTTGCTGATGGTCGCGACGTATCATGGCTATGGGATGTAAATTTTGAACAGTTAAAAAACATGAAACATAGCATACTGGTTAGTGGTATGCGAGCTAATGATTTAGCTGTGCGCCTTAAGTATGCCGAAGTTGAATGTAGCGTAGAACAAAATTTGAGCCAAGCGATAAATGTCTTTAGCCGAAGCGTGGCAGAAAACCAAATAGGGTATGTCATCCCAACCTATACAGCCATGCTAAAAATTCGTAGCTTACTTGCCAAAGAAGATAGCATAGATGAGATATGGAAATGATAATTGTGAGTTATCTTGCGAGCGGGGCTTTGTTTAGACGCGAACAAGTGTGCGCAGAAAGGTCGAAAACAATATGAAACAAATCACTATTACGCATTTATATCCGCGAGAACTTAACATCTACGGAGATCGCGGTAATATTATTACCCTAAAAAAACGTCTACTTTGGCGCCACTATGAAGTAAAAGTAGACGCAGTTCACCCGGGGCACCGTTATGATTTCACAAAAAGCGACATTATTTTTGGCGGTGGCGGGCAAGATAAAGGTCAAGAAATTGTGGCTGATGACTTACAGGCAAAAAAGAACGAACTAATGGCCGCCACGAACGACGGCGTAGTGATGCTTGGAATTTGTGGGACGTATCAATTATTTGGCCATCGATTCGTGACCCTCGAAGCTAAGGAAATTCCCGGCATCGGCATTTTTCAGGCTGAGACTATCGGATCGAAAAAACGGATGATTGGAAATGCTGTTATCACTTCAGATTTTGGAACGCTGGTTGGTTTTGAGAACCATAGTGGCAAAACTAATTTATTCAAAGGCCAAGAGTCACTTGGCAAGGTGCTAAAAGGATATGGCAATAATGGTTCATCCGGGTTTGAAGGTGCAATCATGAACAACTCATTTGGTACATACCTACATGGACCGCTATTACCAAAGAACCCACGTTTTGCAGATGAGTTATTGCATCGAGCTTTGTCGCGAAAGTATGGCAAAGTTGAACTTGAGCCACTTAATGACTCACTAGAACATCACGCAGCCCGGGTTGCTCGGTCTCGACCACGGTAGTATTACTCAAAGTACCGAACTGTATACTATATTTATTGCTTTTTGCTACAATAAACATAGTGATTAACCCAAGGTAAAATTCCTGATACACAAATTTAAAGTTGGGTAATAAGGAGATAAGAAGTTGATTGAACAGTTGTTTGGCTCAAAAACTCGCGTTAAGTTACTTCATTTGTTCTATGCTAATCCGAATAGATCGTTCTATGTTCGCGAAATAACACGAAAAATTGATGAACAAATAAATTCAGTTCGTCGTGAGTTATCCAATCTATTAACTATCGGCATTATTAAGTCAGATACTAGCGGTAATCGACTTTACTACGAAGTGAACCAGCGATATCAACACTACAATTCCCTGCGGTCGATGTTTACCGAGATGAACACCAAAAAAGACAAGGTAGTAGCAAAAAGTGGCGGTGATATTGCTAGTAGATTAAAAGAAACTGGTTCTATCGATTTGGCAATTTTAAGCGGATTTTTCGTTAAAAACCCCAGTATGCCGGTTGATTTGCTGATTGTTGGGGATGTTAATCGATCACGTTTAGCTAAAGTGGTTCGTGAGCTCGAAACCGAAGAGAATCACGAAGTTCGCTATGCGGTGTTTAACAAAGAAGAGTTTGACTACCGCTATGACCTTAGCGATCGATTTCTATCGATTATACTTGAAGCCAAGCACACTGTTTTGGTTGGTGATCTACCAAAAAACCCGAATGCCAATATTGAAGCGTCAGAAGTGAAACAAACCAAAGAAGACTAATCTGACAAAACGATTTATGGATTGTGTATACTGTACGAATAGTCTAGATAAAGAAATAAGAAGGTCAGGAGGGTAAATGGAATTTAGTTATTACGGTGCCGGCTGTGTGTGTATTTCAACAAAAGATCTCTCGATTCTGGTTGATCCACCAACCAGTGATAGCGGTTTGAAGTTGCCAAAGGTAAAGGCAGACGTGGTGCTATATAGTAATCAGTCAGCCAGCACAGAGACAGTTCATGGTGAAAGTTTTGTCACAAATTTACCGGGGGAGTACGAGCTAAAGGGTGTTTCGATTCAAGGTATAGCGGCTCAGCAACACATTGATAAACCAAGTGACCCCAAGGCTGCTGTTATATATGCAATTCAGAACAGTGAAGTCAGGGCGCTTGTAACGGGGAATATTGATCCACAGCTCTCAGATAGTCAAGTTGAGGCAATTGGTGAGGTTAATGTATTGATTATTCCGGTAGGTGGCAAAGGCCTTACCCTGGATGCAAACGCTGCTTGTAAGCTGGTTACCCAGTTTGAGCCGCAGTACATTATACCGGTGCACTACGATGACGGCGATACCAAATACCCTGTACCCCAGGATAAGCTCGAGACTTTCTTACAAGAGGTGGGAGTAGAATCCCCGGAGAAAAAAGTAAAACTCAAAGTGACAGCTAAAAACCTCGAGCAAGAAGCCGAGGTAGTAGTACTAGAGCGTCAATAGCCTAAGCTGTTTCTTTTGTTTTCTCTAACTTGGCTTCGGAATCTGCAGTTTTCTTGATTGTGCGTAAACATTGAGCGCACACTTTTAGTTTAAGTTTTTCACCGCCGATATCTAGGCGCTTTATCTGCAGATTTGGCTTCCAGGTGCGTTTAGTTTTGCGCTGAGAAAAACTCACGTTGTGTCCGAATTGCTTGGCTTTGCCACAAATATCGCAACGATAGGCCATAATTAACTCCTGTTAGTGTTGAACTCAAATATCACCATATCCTAGCCAATAACAGAGAAGAAGTCAAATTTCTGGTATACTTGTACAACAATGGGAACAATAATCGGGGTTGTATTTCTTGTCATAATTTTAGTCATTTCGATAACGTGCCATGAATTTATGCACGCATATGTGGCGAATCGATTAGGCGATGACACGGCAAAATCTAGCGGTAGACTTAGTCTTAATCCAATCGCACACATTGATTTATTTGGAACAATACTACTGCCATTCATTTTATTTTTAGCTAATTTACCGGTGTTTGGTGCAGCTAAACCTGTACCTTTTAATCCCAGCCGTTTGCGTAATGGCGATATGGGTATGGCAATGGTTGCCCTTGTCGGACCGTTTACAAATTTGCTACTGGCAGTTTTTATATCACTGTGGTTACGTTTTTTGCCGGTAAGCGGGTTAGCTATGGATTTCTTCGAAATGTTTGTAATGGTAAACGTTGGGTTCTTTGTTTTTAATATGATTCCATTTCCACCACTTGATGGATCCAGACTTTTCTATGCACTCGCGCCCGATCCACTGCGGGCAGTGATGCGTCAGATAGAAGGATTTGGCCTTATAGGAATTATGGCGTTCATTTTTTTGCTTTTTCCGTTTATAAGTCCGATTGTAGGGCGAGCGATTAATGCCATATTAACAGTGCTGATTCCAGGCTACAGCTTAACAATTTAGCTCGACTTAACATAAGCGTACTTCGGTGTATAATATAGGTGTCTCTGCGTCAGCAAGAGGTACCTTGAGTTGTTTTTCCACAATAAATTTTGCTTCGGGAGCTCAATATTATCTTGGCCCCTGGGCTTCGTATTGCGGGCACCCACCTATTTTTAGGTAGGAAAAGCAATCAAGGTACCGTGACGTGGAGTTTTGGAGTAAAGCCTCAGGGATATTCTTTGAGGCTTCTTTTATCCCGACGTTCGCTAGAGCGAAGTAGGGACTCCGACCAAGGCGTCGGAGTTGTCTTGATAGAATTATTTGTATGGAAGGGTGTGTGTATATTCTGCAAAATAGGCAAACGAGCAGATATTACGTAGGTAGTACGAGAAATTTAGAAAGACGCCTAAGACAACACAAATCAGGAAGCACAAAAACGACAAAATCGGGTGATTGGGAATTGGTGTTTAGTCAGACAACAGAAACTATTAATCAAGCCCGAGAAGCTGAGAAGAAAATTAAGTCATGGAAAAGGCGAGATTTTATAGATAGAATAGTGCATGAGGGAAGAGTAACTTTCTTAGATAAGTAACCACCGGGTGTGGCGCCCCGACGCCAAGTGTCGGGGCAGGCAGCTTGGTCCGGCTTTACGTTGGACGTGGTAGCGCGTACGTCTGGGGTGAGCAATGCCGGTGGCATTGAGCAAGGTAATCTCCACTTTGCAAGCTTGCTTCGCAAAGCAGAAGTTGCGGGCCCGCCGGAGGTGGGCGTGAGGTTCCTCACGGCCCGTTAAAATATGAGATATAATGACATATTAGAGACGGGGTGTGGCGCAGGTGGTAGCGCGTACGGCTGGGGGCCGTGAGGTCGCTGGTTCGAGTCCAGTCACCCCGACCAAAATGATGTAGCCCTAATAAAATAATGGAGAAGCAATGACATTAGTAGAATGCATTAAAGATAATTTAGATAAAGTTAGGTTAATGCAATTAGCGACTGTCGCAGATAATAAGCCATGGGTTTGCACAGTTCATTATTATAGCGATGATCACCTGAATATATATTGGATGTCGCATCCCGAGCGACGGCATTCCCTCGAAGTTGCCAAGAACAAAAATGTATCTGCAACGATTATGGTTCACGAGGACAGTCCAAGCGAAAACTATGTAATTGGTGTATCAGTTGAAGGAACTGCTGAACCTATTTCCATAAAGGAATACGAGTCTGTTGCTAGGAAGTATGTATCTAAACTAGGTAAGGATGCTAACTCAATAGACGAAATTATAAGTGGGAAAAAACCAAGTCAATTTTACTGTCTAAAACCAAGTAAAATTGTGTTATTCGACAATAAGAATTTTCCAGATGACCCACGTCAAGAACTTGAGTTATAATAGTATAAAGTTATGACTGAGCTTAAAGATAAAGTTGTTCTAATCACCGGTTCATCAAGTGGAATAGGCCGAGCTACCGCTATTAGTTTTGCTAAACAGGGCGCGAGTGTTGGTGTCAATTACCGCGAGAATAAGCAAGGTGCCGAAGCAGTTGCAAAAGAAATTAACAAACTGGGAGCGAAAGCTCTTATTATTAAAGCAGACGTGTCAAAACCAGATGAAGTAAAGATGATGTTTGATCAAGTAATTTCAGAATTTAGGCAGCTAGATATATTAATCAACAATGCAGCCATACCTACCGATAAAGTGCCATTTTTAGATGCTTCATTTGATGATCTTCGCGAGATGATCGACACAGATTTAATTGGGCCTATGGTTTGCTCGCAACAAGCAGTTCGGATTATGCGTAAGCAAGGTCATGGGAAAATACTTAATACTGGCTCGGTTCGTGGCTGGGAGTACGGTGGTAGGGCAGAAGTATATGCTGCATCAAAAGCTGGTCTCCATAGTCTTACGCGAACTCTTGCTAAAGAAGTGGCACCCGAGATTCAAGTAAACGCGGTAGCTCCAGGTTTCGTAAAAACTCGTGTATACGATACAGCCCCCCCCGAGAGGATCGATAGCTTTATGGGACAAACTTACTTAAAGCGCTTTATTGAACCTGACGAAATAGCAGATGCGTTTATATTTCTAGCAAAGAACGATGCAGTAACAGGCCAGGTTATCTATGTTGAAGCTGGCTTTATGCTTACGTAAGGGATGCATAAAACAATAAAAATCTTTACAGACGGCGGGAGTCGCGGCAATCCGGGTCCGGCCGCTAGCGGCTACGTGATATTAGACGAGCACGATAAAGTTCTAGAAGAGGGCGGAGAGTACTTGGGGATTACAACGAACAATCAGGCAGAATATCGCGCAATGAAACTTGCTCTCGAGCGTGCAGCAAAGTATAAGCCAGATACAATAGAATGCTTCCTAGACAGCCAGCTGCTTGCTCATCAGCTAAATGGCATTTATAAAATGAAGAACGCAGCCCTGCGACCAATATTTGAAGCAATTCAACGGCTCGCTACTCAATACGCTAAGGTAACCTTCCAGCATGTCTACCGCGAAAACAACAAGCTCGCAGATGCGCAAGTAAATATAATTTTAGACAGAGAAACTGGTAGAAAAAAATCCGCCTAAGAGCGGATTTAAATTGCAAGACTACCTGTAAGCCGGATTCTGTCATTGAAGATGATCATCTATCTTGGCGTATTGTTGCCAATACGCTCATGCGGCTCTAAATCGTTAGTTCATAGCGGGCCACTAGTCCCAAAATTACTTTCGAGTCGAAGAACTAACTACCTTGCAGCGGATGGGGTTTACCACCACACAGTGTCACCACTGCGGGATTCGCGCTGATCGCGAAACTTTTCACCTTTGGCCAGCTCGAAGAGCTGACTAGTATTGTCTCTGCGGCACTTTCCCTAAGGTCACCCTCGGTTGCCGTTAACAACCATCCTTGCCCTACGCTGTCCGGACTTTCCTCTCTTGTAAAAGAGCGACCACCTAGTAGTCTTGCTGAACTATCTTAGCAAAGGGGAGTGGGGGTGTCTACTTGCTGGCTTGAGCAGTCTTGGCCACAGAGGCGAAAGCATCTGGGTGGTTAGAGGCGAGTTCGCTTAAAATCTTTCGATCTAATTTAACTTCAGACTTCTTAAGCCCGCTCATTAGGGTGCTGTATGTAAGACCATGCAATCTGGCGCCGGCGTTGATGCGGGTAATCCAAAGGCCACGGAAATCTCGTTTGCGGTTGCGTCGGTCGCGGTAGGCGTAAGAAAGTGATTTGAATATAGCCTGGCGAGCCATGCGTGGGCTAGCTTGACGCATGTGCGTCATACCCTTGGTTTGCTGTCTGAGTCTCTTATGTCGCTTATGGGCGGTTACGCCACGTTTAATTCTCATATGACTAGCCTACCATTTGCCTTACGTTCTTGCTATCACTTTTGCTAAATGCAGTATCAATAGCGTAGGTTCTTTTTCGACTTGCTCGTTTCTTTGTCAAAAAATGATTACGAAATGCATGGTTACGCAATAACTTACCGCTACCGGTTGCTTTTACTCGCTTAGCTGCGCCTTTGTGACTCTTTAGCTTTGGCATTATTTTTTCCTTACTACAGTTATTAAATGTTTACCAGTTTGTTGAGGAGACTGATCTACCGCTACATCATCGCCTAATTCTAAAACGATGCGATCTAATAAGTCTCTTCCTAGGTCTTGATGAGCCATTTCCCGTCCGCGAAAGAATACACTCATTTTAACCTTATTTCCGCTTTCTAAAAAGGCGCGGATTTTACGTTTCTTAACCTCAAGGTCATGTGTGCCGATTTTTAAACCAAAGCGAACCTGTTTTAAGCCAATTGTCTTCTGCTTTTTTTTGGCTTTCTGTTGTTGCTTGGTTTTCTCGTAAAGAAACTTTCCCCAGTTTACGATTTTTGCCACTGGGGGAGAGGCATCGGGAGCAATTTCTACCAAATCTAAACCGGCCTCTTCGGCCATCTTTAGTGCGTCGGCAAGTTTGACAACTCCGGCCTGCTTGCCTTCGGCATCGATTAGTCTCAATTCAGAAGCACGTATCTCCTGATTAAGACGGACTCGTTGGTTTATATGCTCTCCTTTATATCGGCCATCAGTTGTTGATGACTACGCTCACCACTGTATCAGAATCTTTCTACCCCTGTCAATCACAGATTCTTAGATTAATTAATTTCTTGTTTGCTTTATGATTTCGATTTGCCGGTGCTTTGGTTTTCTCGATTGGTTATTAGCTGTACTGAGTCTCGGGCAATGTGAATGGCAAATTTCGTTCCACCCAATCGCTGGCCGTCAATAATTGCTTCGACCGGGGATTTACATTCGATGGTTATGCTTTTACCGTGCAACTGACTTGCATTGGCGGTTTCCTGGCCTGCTTTGTTGAATAGGCGGGAGAGCACCGATGGTTTTTCGGCCTTAGATTGTGGAATATAGAGGTGTACAATTAATTCATTAGCCAGAGCCGTATCGAGGAATTTCTGATTAGAAATTGTAATTTGGTTGGCTGTACCGCGCACCTTGTAGTTGCCATCTATGTCTAATAAGTAATCGAATGGTTTTTGCTTGGTAGGGCCGGAGGCTTTGTCTAAAAGGTTTTGCCAAACAGGAATTGGGTGGTTACTTACTTCCGGTTGCCAGGTACCCTCGCTGAGAAACGTGCAATCGTAGATGAAAGTTTTGTTGTTGACCTTCATCAATTGATAGGTTTGTAAGCGCCTAGTAGCTAATACATCGCAAGCGTGTTGCCAATCACCAATCCCCAGGTGGCGTGCCATTAAATTCTGCTTGCCGGTAGGAATAATACCGACGGCTACATTGGGGTTTTTTGTTGCATGAACAGCTGTAATTACTTCATTTACTGTTTCATCTCCGCCAATGGCAACAATGGTCTTATAATTATCCTCGATTGCTTGTTTGACTATTTTTGTGGCGTCGCCGGATCCTATGGTCTTGTTAAATTCACCATCGATGCCCAGCCCATGAAGATTCGCTTTTAGTTTTTCTTGAATTCCATCTATGGCACCATTGCCTGCGGCAGGGTTAACAATGTAGTAATACATAAGGCTTACTCCGACTTTGCGCTTTCACTTGACTCCTCGGGCGGAGGTGCTGGCATTTTTACCTGACCGATGATCATTCCACCATCCTCTACGGCCAAACCGGCCGTATCGACGTCTCCAAGTACTCTGCCACCGGCTAATATTATCAGCTTTTCACCGGCTTTTATGTTGCCTCGAATAATACCCCCAACCATAATAATCGAACCAGTAACATTGCCATTGATCCTGCCATTTGCCCCCAAGCTAACTTCGCCCTTGGTATTAACACTGCCTTCAACAATCCCATCAAGCCAGATGTTGGCTTCGACGGATATATTGCCACGCACTCTAACGCCATCAGTAATGACTGTTTCTTTAATGTCTACCTGGTCTGCTTTGTTGTGAAATTTCATTTCTTTGTATCCTCCATTGGTTGTCGGGCTTTATTTAGTGCCTGAATTTCTTCTTTTGATAAATTATGCTCACTATTGCCATAGTTTATTGCCTTGACGTACACCCTAGTGCCATCGCGACTATGAATACTTGTAATTAAGAAGCCCGAATCGCTGTTATCAAGCAATGCGAGCACAAAACTCTGATCTCCACCGGTGTTGCGAAATGGGTTGAATCTTACAACTGCTGTTTTTTGAATCGACTTCGAGCCAATAGCTGCTAGGTGCTTGTAACTTGTTTCGATGTTGTCTAGTTTTTTCTCTGTTAATCCGAGTTTATCGAAGTAAGTTATGATGGTCTCGGCTAGATTTTGTTTGCTATCTAAATTGGCAAAAGCAGCTTCAAATCGACGAGCTAGCTTAGTTGTGAGGTTAAATAAGTATATCCAGGCAACGCCAAGCAAAATAACAGCCACAATTAGAATAATTACAATCCCATCCATTACATCCATATTACTAAAACGCCGGGACGATTAATACCAGGCAAGCAAGGTTTTATGCATGCGCCTGACCCTGCTAGTATAGAGTTATGCCCAGAAAGCGAAAAACTAAATCTCAAAAAGTGAAAATGCTATCACGTCGCGATGCTTTGCCTAAATCGATCAACAAATCCAAGTCAACGCATGTCACTATAGAGAAAGATGTGGTGACGGCAAGCAGTAACACGAAACATCGGACAAACCGAGACGATCTGGTTCGAAGCCTCAAAATAGTCGGTGCGTTAATCGTAGCCCAACTGATGATATGGGCCATATTACACTTCACGCATTTAGATAATCGGATTTATGAGCTTATTAACGTATAGGTTGTGACGGTTTTGAACGATACTGAAGCGCCTCGCTTAAATGAGTAGGCTTCAACTCTGTGCTGTTTTCTAGATCTGCGATTGTCCGAGCTACTTTCAGGGTGCGCATGAATGCCCTGGCCGATAAGTCTAAGGCCGTCATTGCTTGAGAAGCCAGTTGTTTAGTTGGATTGTCTAGCTGAATGTATTTCTTAATTTCACTATTATTCATATCCGCGTTAGTACGGCTGTTATTGCTAAAACGTTGTATTTGTAAACGGCGCGCAGATGAAACTCTGTTACGTACATGGTCGGTTTGCTTACTGGTTGATTGACGAAGTAGTTTTTCATGCTCGACTCGCTTAACGTTTACAACCAGGTCGATTCGATCCAATAGAGGGCCGGAAATTTTTTTTCCGTAGCGGGCAATTTGTGCGGGGCTACAGCTACAATCACGAATTGGGTCGCCATAATACCCGCAAGGACATGGATTCTGAGTGGCAATTAGAATAAAGCTAGCGGGGTATGTCACGCTACGGGAGGCGCGACTAACCGTTACGTGACGATCTTCAAGTGGCTGGCGCAAAACTTCAAGCACGCTACGTTTAAATTCTGGAAGCTCGTCAAGAAATAAAACCCCATTATTTGACAAGCTAATTTCACCGGGACGAGGATTCTGACCACCACCAATTAGCGATACGTCACTGGCCGTGTGGTGAGGCGAACGGAATGGGCGAGTAGTTATTATTTTCCCGTCAGTGTATCCCGCCAGACTGTGAATTTTTGTGATTTCAATTATTTCATCCATACTTGGTTCCGGCAAAATCGATACCAGCGCTCGCCCTAGCATTGTTTTACCAGCACCTGGCGGACCGGTAAACAGAATGTTATGACCACCAGCCGCAGCTATTTCAAGCGCGCGCTTTGCTTGTTCTTGGCCATATATGTTTTCGAAGTTATTCTCAGTGTCTTGCTGGTTTATCAAGATTTTTGTTTGTGGCTGGCTATTTATTGGCGCCTCGCCAATGAGATGTCGGTACAAACCGGAAAGTGTGGTAATTGGCACAACTTTAATCCCGTCGATTAATGCTGCTTCTTCGGCATTTGCGGCTGGCACATATATTTCCTCTACATTTTCATACTTTGCCAGCTGGGCATAGCTCAGGACGCCGGGCACAGAGCGAATTGCTCCGTCAAGTGCCAGTTCGCCAATAAATAGCTTACCCGTCAACGATTTAGCGTCGATTTGGGAACTCGCTGCTAATATGGCGATAGCCATACCAACATCATAGGCAGTACCGTCTTTTGGTATATCGGCAGGTGCTAAGTTAAGGGTAATACGCTTCTGCGGGGTCTTTAGATAAGAATTTTTAATTGCACCTCTGACCCTTTCTTTCGCTTCATCAATTGCCTTGTTGGCCAAACCTACGATTATAAGTGAGGGGAGTCCATTTGTAATATCACATTCAATTTCAATAATACGACTGTCAAAGCCCGTGTGTGCAGCTGCTAGTACTTTAGCCAGCATGACGGTCAAGGTAGCTTCGATACCAGCTAGCTGCTCGTTCTGGCGAAACAGGGTTAATTACAAGTGAGCCCTTTGTGCTAAGCTCAAAACCTGCCCAGATATTGGGACGCGGGGTTATCTGAATCATGAAATGGTTTGCGCGCGAATCGATCTTTTCATGGAGAAAGAAATTAAAACTTAGGTTCTTGCTTCCAATAGCCCCGGTTATGCCCTTAAGTAGGACGGCGAAATCATGTATCTCATTGGCCGTAGCATCGGTAATTGAGCTGAAATAGCGATTTGGTATTAGCCAAACCTCTAGTGGCCTTTGGGAGGCGTAAGGGGCCAGTGCGGTGACGTACCAATTAGCTTGAATAATTCTTAGTTGTTGTTCACGTTCCCACTCTAGGGCTGCGCCCAGGGGAGATGCGCCGAATTGTTGTTTTAGCTTTGTAAATACTTTTTCTTCATTTTCAATACCGGGCGGAATAATCTGTGTTGCGATAATCTGGGAATGTGTATGGGCCATGCTGGCGCCAGCTTCAATCCCGTGATTTTTAAAAATACTGACGTAGTTTACCTTAGGATCTCGGCGTAGCTCGAGAGCTCGGTTTTGGTAGGCATTAAGTACGAGCTCTATTTGCTTTATGGGCAGATCATAAAAAGGCGTTCCTTCGTGACTAGTTTCCAGTACAATTTCTTGATGCCCATAGGCCTGTCTGGAAGCAGTTGATAACGCCGGGTATTTATTCTTTACGACTTTTACTAGCCAATCTCCATTGCGATCTTTTATCTCGAATAGGCTTTTTTCGTTCTCGATTGGTAAGTTTTTTTGTTTTACGCTAACAGCGTCTTGGCCAGAAGATTTGCGTACAGTAAAGGGCCGATTTTCTCGTTTAGGTGCAATTACTACGTACTCATCAAGATAGTAGTGTTTGCGTACCTGAGACCTAGAATAAGGGTTTTTTGCCATGATATTTTGTTATAACGTTTGTGCTTATTGTACCCCGTAGTGCGCGAGCGAGGCAATTTTATAAACTACAATGCAATTCTGACTTGCTACTACGGGATTGTGACATTCACTGACATTTGATGTCTTGATTTTTCTACCTAACAGGGGTAGAATAATGCATATGGGGCTGCCATAGCTTCGACGTGAGAACCTTTACAACTTATCTTGCAGGCCGTTCTGACCTTGGCGTTACCGGGGTCAAACACTATAGATGCAAAAACATCTGTTTTTAGTCAGGCTCGTGAGTTTGTAGCTAGTCTATTTACTCCGAAAATGACGCCAGCTTTCGCTAGTTTAGCTTAAGCCGTTCAACTTCTTGATGCCGAATAGAGAAGACGAACGCCAATTATTCGGCTGGACGGAATAACCCGCTTCGCTAATCCGTCGAGATTTTACAGAAGCTAGCCATTTACATTTTTTGGTCCGTTTTAATGTGTAATTGGCGAATCAACAACTAAGCGGTCTAAGCCTGTAGATGGATAAGATGTGAACTTGCGGACGCGGGTGCAATACCCGCCAGCTCCACCATTAAAAGCGCTCAACTTTTTGTTGAGCTTTTTTAATTTATGAATCGGTATTGCACCCGAGAGGGCAGAAACTGCCAGTGGCAGTTTCTGTTATCCTTGCTTGGTCGAGCGACATGAGCGAAGAGAATCAGGAGCGAGCATTAAATGTAACGATACCCGCCAACTCCACCATTCTACTTCGCTAAAGCTTCATAGAATTTAGCAAAGCAGAATGCCCTCCATAGCCTTTTGGCGACGTAGGGATTCTTCGTTTGATTTGGTATTATCAACTGATGAAGACAATTCTAATTACAGGTGCAAGTGACGGAATCGGTAGAAGTATAGCAATAAAGTTAGCTAAAGAAGGACACAAACTGATTCTTTGCGGGCGAGAGAAACAAAAGCTACTGGCAGTAGCTAAAGAGTGCAATACACAGTCAAAAATACTAACCTTTGATATAAACGACGCTGGCAAGAGGAAAGAAGCAGTCTCTAAAATTAGCGAACTTGATGTACTTATAAATAATGCTGGGATTTGGCATAAGGTTGGAGAGCTTGAAGCAATTGATGATAAAACGATTGAAGAGGTTATTAATACAAACTTGACCTCGCAGATATTACTCACGAAGGCTTTGCTACCGTTACTAAAAGATAAAGAAGGCTCGGCAGTCATAAACGTAATTTCAAAATCCGGTATTACTGCTCAAGAGGGCCAATCTGTATATTCTGCAAGCAAGTGGGGTATGCGTGGTTTCACCGATGTTTTGAGGAATGACACCAAAGATAATGCTGTTCGAATCGGATCTGTGTTTCAGTCTGGTACAAACACGAAGTTATTTGAGAAAGCAGGTGATGATTTTCCGGTTGAAACATTCACTGAGCCCGATGACCTAGCAGATGTAGTTGTGTTTATGTTAAGTCGTCCTAGGAAGCTTTGGATTAACGAAGTTAGGGTTGATAAATAGGCTTAATCAACCCCGAGGGTGTCAGTTAAGAGCTATTGATTTTTTATACTACTTATGCTAATGTATGTTTATTGAGTAATTCAATAAAACAAAAAATAACAGAGGAAAAATATGGATAATATGCATGTTCAACCACCTAGTCATCAAACGCGCTCGACGCAACCGGCATCAAGCCCCGCTCCTGACCCAATTGCCACCACAACCCAGTCTGATCAGGCTAATCAGGCTGTAAATCTGAACGCAACAATCAGTGATGGTATTGCTATGACACCGGAAAACGTTGCTGCCGCTGTAATTAATGCTCAAAATGACCCTTCGAAGCCCCACTTTGAAAAGGGCGAACTTATTGCTCCTGATGACAAGCTTATGTAGTTGAGCTACTGAGATCCGCCTTTAGAAAAGGAAGTGTTACTCTTCGAGCACGCGATATACTTCTTGGAGGGAAGTAATTCCCTTAATGACTTTCAGTACTGCTTCTTGAAAAATCGTAACCATACCTTCGCTAACAGCTAGTTCATGAATCCTTTCGGTAGTAGTTTCCGCGGTTCCACCGCCAATAAATTTCTCCATAGCTTGAGTCATAAGCAATTGTTCGGCAACCATGGTGCGTCCTTTGTAGCCGATATCGTTGCAAGTTTTACAACCTTTAGCTCTGTAAAGTTCAATATCTGTAACATTTATTTGTTCATCTTTTGCTAAGTTGGCCAGAGTCGTTTGTATTTTCTGAACCTCTTCGGTCGTTGGTTTATAAGCCTCTTTGCAGGTTTCGCACAGCTTGCGTAGCAGACGTTGCGCCATAATTAAGCGTACCGACGAGGCCAATAGTGGATTCTGTCCAATCATATCCATCATTCGGCTAACAGCGGCGGCGGCTGATGAGGCATGGAAAGTCGAAAGCACCAGGTGGCCGGTAAGCGCCGCCTGCAAGGCTGTTTTCGCAGTATCCGCATCACGAATTTCTCCAAGCATTATGATGTCAGGGTCTTCGCGTAATACGCTTCTAAATTTATCAGCAAAAGACTCGCCGTCAATTGAATAGACAGGTATCTGGGCGACCCCCTTTAGCTCGTATTCGACCGGATCTTCAAGCGTAATAATCTTTACATCAGGACCGTTTAGGCGGTTTAGGATGGCGTATTGTGTAGAAGTTTTGCCTGAACCAGTTGGACCAACCATCAGCACCATGCCATGCGGGTGAGTAATGAGATCAATAATCACCTCAGACTGTTTCTTGGATAATCCGGCTTGATCTAAATTCAAATACTGAACGTCCAGGTTGAAAATTCTGACTACAATATCGGTACCGTGAAGTGTTGGTATTGTCTCTAGTCGCATATCTACTTTTTCCAGTTTGCCGTCTTTTCCTTCGAGGACCTCCGAAATACGACCAGTTTGAGCGTAGCCGGCGTTCCATTTGATCCCGCCTCGCGTTTGTATATCTGTAAGTAGGACTTGGTATTTATCGTAATCGATTGTTGTTATTGGCTGAAGGACGCCATCAATTCGATAACGAATCACAACGTTCATATCGCCGGGTTCGATATGAATATCTGAAGCAGCGTGGCTAAAGGCTTGTTGAGCCATCGTTGCAAACAAGTCTTTTTGAGCAGCAGTTGCGATTTGGTCTTGTTCGGATAAACGTTTGAAAGCAAATGGATCTTCAGGGTGAGTGCGCTCGAAAAATTCCTCGTAAAGCAGTTGGTAGCCACTCTCGGAAATTAACACGGTCTTTATATTGACTTGTGGCAGTGTCTCTTTTAGCTTGTCTAACGAAGAGCGCTTGGTGTTTTGGGTGAAACCAAAAGTCATGCTGATAGGATCATGAAGAAGGGGTATGACGTGCAGTTTATCGAGCAGAGTTGAGTCGATTTGCACGCCCCCGTAATCGGGATGGGCGTTGCGAGTATCGAGATATCCGCACTTTAATATCTTTGCCCTGGTTGATGTTCTTTGTTCTTCTTTTTCGCGAACTCTAGGATCCATATTTTAACTATAGCTTATGGTTATCGACTTGGGCTAGTAACAAAGTGCTATTATTAGAAAATGTGCGGAATTGTTGGATACGTTGGTGGTCGCAAAGCAGTGCCCATTCTTGTAGAGGGGATGAAGCGACTGGAGTATAGAGGTTACGATTCTGCTGGGATTGCGATTATTGAAAATGATCAACTTAATATTGAAAAAGAAGTTGGAAAAGTCGAAAAATTGGTTAGTAAGTTAAGTGCTCAAACGCACACAGCTAAAATCGGCATTGGTCATACGCGCTGGGCAACTCACGGTGAGCCGTCAGAGCTAAATGCGCATCCTCACGTATCACACGATCGAATAGCACTTGTTCATAACGGGATAATCGAGAATCATCTTGAGCTAAAGGCTGAGTTAATCAAGAAGCACCAGGTATTTAAGACAGAAACCGACAGCGAGGTATTGGTGCACCTAATTTATTCTGTGATGAGCGAGAATAATTCCTCACTCAAAGATGCCACTCTAGGTGCTCTGGGGCGTGTAGAGGGCACTTTTGGCATTTTAGTGATAGATAGACATAACCCCGATGAAATTATTGTTAGTCGGCGCGGGAGCCCTTTATTGATGGGTGTAGCCAAGGGTGGCATGGTGTTAGCCAGTGATGCCACCGCAATGCTTGGCCACACCAACTCCATTGTGTATTTGCAAGATAATGAACTAGCTGTCTGTAAGGCCGAGGGATACCAGATATACGGACTGGATAACCAAATACATACTCGTAATCCCGAGAAAGTGACCCTTGAGAGAAAATCCATTGAGAAAAGTGGCTATGAGCATTTTCTGCTAAAAGAAATCATGGAGCAACCAGATGCCGCCGCCAATGCAATCAGAGGTAGGATTGATAAGCAAAATGTAACAAGTCATTTAGGTGGTTTGAATATAAGTGATCAAGTGTGGCGCTCAGCCTCACGACTTATTAATGTAGGCTGTGGTACGGCCTCTTATGCCGGCATGCTAGGTAAATATCAGCTAGAGAAGCTACTTAATATACCGGTACAAGTGGAATTTGCCTCGGAGTTTCGTTACCGTGATCCGGCACTTAGCAGTGGCGATATTGCGATTTTGTTATCACAATCGGGGGAGACGGCCGATACTATAGCATCTCTAAAAGAGCTAAAACGTAGGGGCATTCCAACCCTTGGGTTGGTAAATGTTGTTGGTTCAACGATAGCGCGCGAAGTTGATGGTGGGGTTTATTTACATTCAGGGCCAGAAATATCCGTTGCGTCGACCAAAGCTTTTACCAATATGGTGATTGCTCAGCTACTAGTCGGGCTGTATATGGGTAGGTTACGTGGGCTCGGAACAGAGGAAGGTCAAGAAATAATTGACGCCCTATTAGAGCTACCTCTTCAGATTGCCGCAGTCTTGAAGATGGCTCCCCAGATAAAGCAAATCGCCAGTAAACTCTACAAGCATGATAATGCACTATATTTAGGCCGAGACAGCTACTTCCCGGTGGCCCTCGAAGCCTCTCACAAACTGAAGGAGATTTCATATATACACGCCGAGGCTTACCCAACAGGGGAGATGAAGCATGGTGCAAACGCTTTAATAGATAAAAATCTTTTGGTTGTGATGCTTTGTCCGCACGATCATGTATACGAAAAGTCACTTAGTAATCTTCAGGAAGTAAATGCACGGCATGGGCGAGTTCTTTTATTGGCAAACGAAGGCGATGACGATATTAAAAATCAAGCCGAGCATGTTATAAAAGTACCAAAAACCAACCCATGGACAAGCCCGTTGCTTATGAATACGGCCCTACAATTATTCGCATATTACGTTGCCGTAGCCCGTGGAACCGACGTCGACCAGCCACGAAATTTGGCGAAGAGTGTAACCGTCGAATAAGCAAAATCTTTTAGAATTAAAAAGTTTTTTTTAAAAAAACAGCCGTTGCCACAAAGGCATGATCCGTAGCATTCGATGCAGGGCAGTGTCAGTAGAGAAATCTGTATTAAATGCAAGAAACGGCTTCGGGAAGCCGTTTCTTAGGGAGCTTTATTTTACGTTTTTATTTTTGAGCACTTAATTTGTTCAAGTGCATATTTACAGATTAGTACAAGCATAAGTATCATGTCAACACTTTTATTAACTTTTTTTCAAAATATGGAATTAGCGTTTCGCGCGTTCGATATTTCGTGCTGCTTCGCGTTGCTTAATTAGCCCGCGTTTATCAACTTTTTTTCGTCCGCGCCCAATGCCAATTTCGATTTTTATTAGCCCGCGTTCAATGCCAGCTTTTAATGGCACAATGGCTAAGCCATTTTGCTTTGCTTGGACCAGTTTTGCCAATTCCTTTTTGTGTACAAGTAGCTTACGCGTGCGCGTTTCATCTCTTTCTTGCACGCCTGCTTGCTTGTAGTGGCTGATGTGAGCGTTAAGTACGTATAGTTCGCCCCCGTTAATGGTAACGTGGCTACCTTTAAGGCTAATCGCGCCTTGTTTGACACTCTTTACTTCTGCACCATGCAGAACCACCCCAGTTACCAGAGTGTCGGTAATGTCGTAATCAAATTTTGCTCGTCGGTTGGTTGCTACTACTTTCATTGCTAGCTCATTATATCTCATATACAGTAGCTGGCGCTCTAGGCTATAATTTACTTATGATTGTGGAAAGTATCCAAAAAAGCGTAGCCGACGCCATAAAAAGGGCATATGGGGTAAAAATTACCCCTGAAATCATGTACCCGGAGGCTGAGTTTGGTGATTTAGCTACCAATGTTGCATTTCAGCTAGCTAAGGAACTAAAGCAAAGCCCAAAAGTCATAGCTGAAACAATTGCAGAAAATCACAAAACTTCAGAGGTAGAGAGGGCAGTAGCTGTTAATGGCTTCATAAATTTCACCATGACTGATGCCTTCTGGGTGCAAGAAACTAATAAAATTGATGCCAACTTCCTAAAGAACACCTCCGGTAAAGGGGAAAAAGTTCAAGTTGAATTTATATCGGCTAATCCTACTGGCCCTCTAACGCTCGGCAATGCCAGGGGTGGCTATCTGGGTGATGTGTTAGCAAATGTGCTCAGCGCATCCTCATATAAGGTAGAGCGTGAATACTACTTTAATGATGCTGGCACACAAATAACAAAATTGTTACATTCACTCGATATACAGAGGCAAATTAAGCAATACTTAAAAGATACCGATAAGCGGCTTGCCGATCTGAATCCCGAGGAAATTAGCAGGTGGCCTGACCCCGAATATAAAGGTGAGTATCTTGATGTAGTTCTCGATGAATTCAGTGCCGAGCTAAAAAATAAAGATCCGGCTTTGTCATCTCTGGTGACGAAAGCGATATTTGAACGATTTATTGAGGGTGCTATTAATAAGATGGGCATCCACTTCGATACATTCTTTAACGAGGCCAGTTTAAGCGGTACTTATCAGAAGACTATAAAAAAATTAAAACAAATGGGATTAACAGAGGAAAAAGATGGCGCACTTTGGCTCAAGAGCCAGCTTTTTGGTGATGATCGAGACAGGGTACTTGAGAAGTCAAACGGGGACGTGACGTATTTGGGTAACGACTTGGCGTACCATGCCAATATTTTTGAAGACAGAAAATTCCAGAAAGCCATTAAGATATGGGGTGCCGACCATGCAGGACAAGTCCCTTCGCTAAAACTAACAGTTGGTAAGCTATTCCCAGATAAAGAACTGGACTTCATTATTATGCAGTTCGTTCGCCTTATAAAAGACGGCAAAGAGGTGAAGATGAGTAAGAGGGCAGGCGATTTTGTAACTATCGACGAACTCATAGCCGAGATTCCCTCTGATGTGGCTCGTTTCTTCTTTGTAATGCGCGAGGTAAACATGCGTATTGATTTTGATTTGAATTTAGCTAAGGAAGAATCTAAGAATAACCCCTATTATTACGTTATGTATACCTATGCGCGTACCTGTTCGATTTTACAAAAAGCCAAGGGCAAAAGAATGAAGATAGCTACAGAGGTAACCAACTTATCTGAGCGAGAAGAGGCAATAATTCGAAGTTTGCACAAAATTCCAATGTTAATAGAGGAAATAAGCACTTCATATGAGGTGTATAAACTAGTTTATTACGGCTTAGAGACTGCTAAGTTGTTTAATGAATATTACGAGAATGAAAAGGTGCTGGACTTGCCCGAATTAGAGAGATCAAATAGCTTACTGTTTTTAGAGAAATACAGAACAGTTATGGAGCAGTATTTTGGTATTTTAGGTGTTTCACCTAGAGAATCTATGTAATGAGTCAGTTTAAGTTAAATAGCGAGCAACAGAAAGCTGTTGAACATGTGAGCGGACCCATGCTGGTTGTGGCTGGCGCCGGTACGGGCAAGACTCAAGTTGTTACTCAGCGAATCGCTCGACTAATTAGTGAACACAATGTTTCGCCAGCCGAAATTCTAGCAATTACGTTTACAGAAAAGGCCGCCAATGAAATGCAAGTACGGGTGAGTGAGATACTAGGTCAGTATATGCTTGATGTAAAAATTACTACATTTAATTCATATGGGTACGAATTACTAAAACGGTTTGCCTATGATATTGGGATCACTCCTGATGCAAATGTGTTGAGTGAAACACAACAGTTGATTTTTTTAAAGCAAAATCTAGATAAATTAAAACTAAAATACTATGCTCCACTGACCGGCCCAGAGAGTCTACTGGGTGACTTAGCTCGATATTTCTCTAAGCTAAAGTGCCAGCTAATCTTGCCGCAATCGTATAATTCGTATGCAAAAAAACTACTAAGTAGGGCTAATGAAAAGCCGGAAATAGTAACTGCTAATAAGCACCTGGAGCTGGCCGGTGCCTATGATGCTTACGAAAAACTAAGCCGAGAACAAAATGTGATCGACTTTGATGACCAGGTGTATTTGGCGGTAAGGCTCCTTCAAGATAACCCCGATATACTGAAGAAACTTCAAGCCGAGATTAAATTTGTTCTGGTGGATGAGTTTCAAGATACAAATAAGGCGCAAGGTGAGCTAATTGATCTGCTGGTATCGAAGGAAAAAAACCTAATGGTGGTTGGCGATGACGACCAGTGTATTTATAGATTCAGGGGAGCGCAAATTGAGAACATTTTAGAGTTTGAGCAAAGATACCCTAATTCAACCGGGGTATCCTTGAGGCAAAACTATCGTTCTTCGCAGGCAATATTAGATGCGGCCCATAAGCTGATTGAGCACAATAACCCCGATAGACTTGAATCGCTATATGAGATTGATAAGAATTTAGTTGCCCAGTTTAAGGGCAAAAAACCACAATTAAAAACATTTAGTGGTATTGAGGAAGAGGCAGCCTGGATAGCCGACGATATTGCTAAAAAGGTGCACACAGGTGTGCCCTTAACAGATATAGCTATTTTACTGCGTAAAAATTCGCAGGCAAAGATTTTGGAAAAGTACCTGAGCACAAACGGAATTGAAAGTTACTTTGTTGGACAGAATCAAGATCTGTATCAGCAGCCAGCCGTCAAGGTAATGTTAAATTTCTTGCGTTGTATTGTTGACCCTCGCGACGATATAAGTCTGTATCATCTGCTGACCAGCCCTGTTTACGGGTTTAGCCCGGGTGCATTGAGACATTTTAGTTCTACTGCGCAGCGTTTAGGGATGAGCTTAAGTGAAGCGATCAAACAAAACGAATCACCGGGCAGTGACCTTGTTGGTATTCTTGAACAAATAGAAAACTGGCGGGAACAGCTTAATCAAGAAAATGTCGGGCGACTGGCTTATAGTTTTCTTGAAAAAACAGATTACTTAAAAACATTATTGCGTTCAGCCAGTGAAGACGTGCTGGCGGATCAAAATATTCTGAGCTTGAACCAATTTTTTACTACATTACTAGAGTACGAACGTGTTGCGGAAGATACAACAGCTGTGGGCTACGCGCATGCACTGCCAATTTTACTAGGCGCGGGTGAACGCTTGAACATAGATGAATTACCTGAGCTTTTTACAGATAAGGTGCGCTTGATTAGTGTTCACCGAGCCAAGGGGCTTGAGTTTGAGCATGTGTATTTATTCGATATGACGCAAGGGACATTTCCGAGCATTAATCGTCATGACTCATTGGAGGTGCCGGCAGATCTAACAGGTAGTGAGGTTGTAAATTCGTCAAAACTACACATTCAAGAAGAGCGTCGGCTTATGTATGTGGCTATGACTCGTGCCAAGCGGGAACTTACCATGACCTACTCCGTAGATCATGGCGGTAAACGAGCCTGGCGGCCATCCAGCTTTTTAAGCGAAGCTTTTGGTGGGGTAATTTTGGAGGGCGGAGGTATGCGACCTAAGCGTCAAACTGATCAGATTGAACTATTTGCCGCGCCATCTGACGTTGAGAAAATAGAGTTACCCTGGCGACAAGGTAACAAATTAACGCTTTCGGCAGCTCAAATAGAAACCTACCTCCGTTGCCCAGCAGAATTCAAGCTGCGTTTTATTTTAAACCCACCCCAAATGCCAAGCTTCAACTTAAGCTACGGTAGCTTAATGCATGCATGTTTTCAGCTATATAACCAAAGCAAGCGCGATAACAAGACTATTAGCCTAGGCCTTCTACGAGCCCATATAAAGCGCAACTGGCCCAAAGAAGGGTATGTTTACGCTGAGCACAGTAAACGTGGTTTAGAGCAAGCCATAAGCACGATAGAGCGCTTTTACAAACGCGAGGAAGCTGCCAAAAAGCATCCGATTCAAGTTGAGCGGGCTTTCGAAGTGGCGCTTAGTGAGATGGATGTAGTGCTAGTTGGTCGGTTTGATGCTGTTTATGACGAAAACGATGGTGTGGAAATCCGTGATTACAAAACCGGAGCCAGTACTATTACCGACGAAAAAAGTGCCAATACACGGGCAGCCACTAGCCAGCAGTTGGCTTTGTACGCGTTGGCTTGGGAGAAAATGAACAGCCAAGCACCAGAGCTAGTTACCCTAGATTTTGTCGACGTTGGTTTTATCGGTGCAGCTAAGAAAACCGAGCGGCAATTAAAAACCATCGAGGAAAAAATAAAAACTGTCGCTGATGGTATTCGAGCAAATAACTATACCCCCGGTAGTTCGCACCAGTTTTGTACACATCAGGAGTATGGGTTTTAATATGCGCCGACGTTCGACAGAGTCGAAGTACGAGGCTTTCGCCCGCGCCTATCAAAACGTCGACGAAGCGTCGGAGGAGAATGGGTTATGAAGCGGGACAATATTTGGCTTGAGCGACTCTTGCGTGCAATATGGGACGATCATTTTCATGACATCGAGCGCAAAGCCCCAATAAAGATTGTTTTTGGGAAGCGGGCGCGCAATCGACTGGGTTCTATTAGTTTCGATAACGTGACAGGCTATGCAGTAATAAGAATTACGCGACTATTCGCTGATTTGGATGTGCCGGAACTGGTAGTAAAGGGGACAATTGTGCATGAGCTTTGTCATTACGCCCATGGGTTCCATTCCGGACTAAAACAAAAACACAAGCATCCTCATGCTGGTGGGGTTATTCAAAAAGAATATGCCGAGCGCGGTCTTGAGGATTTATATATTGCTCAGGAGCAATGGTTAAAAGATGAGTGGCCGAAATTTGTTCGCAAGCAGTACCCGAATTTAAAGTTTCGAACTCGCCGTCGGTCGTCACGTTTTCGTTTGATCTAGTATGATAACGACATGCCTAAATTACTCAATGTTGGGGTGAAAGCGGCCGTAGTTAATAACGGCAAGGTGTTGTTATTGCGAAGAACAAGCAATATGGAGCCCGGCACTGAATTTTGGGATTTGCCTGGAGGGAGAATTGAGCAAAATGAATCAATCACAGAAACTCTTGGTCGCGAGCTAAAGGAAGAGATACTAAATATGAATGATTACACGGTGGGAGAGTTGTTGCACGTTTGGCGACATGATACTGATTTTCCAGAGGGTCACGGATTGCTTTTGGTTTGCTACCGAGTAGAAGCAAATTTAGAACAAGTTGAACTAAGCGATGAACATAGCGACTACGTCTGGGTAAGTAGTGCTGATGCAGAAGTTTTGCGTCGTCCAAAGCACGCACAAGTGCAACGGTTGCGTGAGCATCAAATAAAGGTAATTAAGGCAGCTTTAAGCTAGACTCCTCTAATTTGCTACAATTAGCGGTGAATCGTCGGGGTGTGGCGCCCCGACGCCAAAGTGTCGGGGCAGGCAGCTTGGTCCGACTTTACGTCGGACGTGGTAGCGCAAAATGGCATACATATATATGCTTCAAAGCAAAACCGGGCAATTTTACGTGGGTAGTACGACTAATTTGAGGCGTCGCCTGAGTCAATATCGAAAAGCGCATACTTTTACAACTAAGAACTGGCAAAGCTTTAAGCTAGTATTTTCGACAGAGGTGAGAACAATTGCGATTGCCAGAAATGCCGAAAAGCGCATAAAATCTTGGAAGAGAAAGGATTATATTCAAAAGATCATTACGGATGGACGTATAAATTTCCTAGAAGCATGATCATTTCGGGGTGTGGCGCAGGTGGTAGCGCGCAGCGTTCGGGACGCTGAGGTCGGAGGTTCAAGTCCTCTCACCCCGACCATTTTTGGTTGAGTACATATGGGTGTGACGCAAAGTCTTCTGATATGATTGGCGTATGATTATGAGAGGCTCAGTAGGTCTAGACAGGCATTTTATACGTTGGAATTGGATGAGAGCCGTTCTCCACAGAGGTTGGTGGTTAGTTACGAGCATATATCTGGTTGTAAATGCGAATCTATCACCCTCCCAGCTGCTGCTGATAGGTGTTGCGCAAGGAATTATTGCGTTAATCTTTGAGGTTCCTGCAGGCGTAATGGCAGATACAATTAGTAGAAAATGGTCTATCATTGTTTCTCATTTATTGATGGGAACTGCGATGATACTCACAGCTTTAACGAAAGACTTCGGACTTATAGTTGCTACCCAAATGTTGTGGGGTATTTCATGGACGTTCTCTAGTGGTGCTGACGTCGCTTGGATTACAGATGAGTTAAATGAGCCACAGCTGACATCAAGGGTATTGGTTCGCTCTGGCAAAGCTCAACTGACAGGTACGGCAGTCGGGCTTATGGGTCTGGGTGTACTGGCTGCTTTAACACAAAACACTGTAGCGATGATAACTGCGGGCGTAATGATGATAGTTTTAGGATTCTACGTATTTACGCACTTTCGTGAAAACCGATTTATGCCTACACGCACAAAACGATGGTCTGCCTCTTGGTCAATTTTTACGAAAGGGTTGGGCTTAGTGCGAAGAAGTCGCGCAATATTAGTAATATTTGTCGCCACTTTACTGGTAAGCGGGGCTGCGGAGGTAGGACGACTTTACCAAAGGCGACTCGTAGATATAGGTTTAACCACTGACCCTGTTATATGGTTTACAGTCCTGGCAGTGATGGCAGTGCTAGTTGGCGCAGTAGCTTTTCATTTTGTAGAGAAACATATTGAAGGTGCGCAAACTGCGCGTCGGGGATATATTTTTGCAAGTGCTGTAGGCGCATTTGGATTATTAATCTTAGCAATCACACCTGAGAAAATTACTGCAAGTTTCGCGATTTTATTTGTCGCTGGGATTGCCACGCCACTTACTGGGACTATTAGTGCGATTTGGGTAAACAGGCAAACAAGCGACAATGTTAGAGCTACCGTACATTCATTTTTGGCTCAAGCCGAGTACTTAGGTGAGATTCTGCTTGGTATAGTTATTGCGCTAACTGCTTCACAAGCCGGAATATCGTCGGCACTTATTACGGGCAGTGCTTTATTTGCAGTAACTGGCTTGCTTATTTGGCGTCACGGCTCACTGAAACACACAGCCAAAATTTAGGTCAGTAAGCGAAGCGGCCTGGAAAGGGAATCGAGATACATTAAATATAAATTACTAGTAAAGTTATACTAGTAAAATAGAAAGTCCTAGAGTTTCTTAGCTTTTTACAGTGGCGTGGTAGAATATGCTTATGTTATTTTTTGCCTGGCTTAGCTGGTGGTATACCGCTGGCTGGCTCGAGTGTTTAAAGCGAGTCGAGAACGCAGTAAGAGGTGTACTGAAATCATTTTCGGTAAATACACTCCTGCGTACTTTGTTCGCGCCGTGGAAACAAATTGTCGCTATCAAGGATCCAAACGAGAATATACAGATGAAGATTAGAGGGTTTTTCGACACCTTGGTCTCAAGAACGGTTGGTTTCTTTGTCAGAATAATAACTCTGGTGACGGCCAGTGTCATGATTCTGCTCTACACTGCTTTAGGAATTGCGCTGCTGGTCATTTGGCCTCTACTCCCAGTTAGTGTACCTGCGCTTATCGCGAAAGGCTTTGGGCTATGGTAGGTGCCAGTCTTGATTATCAAATGAAGTTACATAATTCGTTATACAGAGGCAAAGAACATGTCTAGTGGGGTAAATCCAGTGGGGCAGCTAAGTTTCAATACTGCAAGCGTACAGGTAAAGAAGGCCCGTTTAGCCAAACTTCTAAGTGCATGGTTGGGTTCAGCAATTCTACTTATGGCAGCTTTGTTTATCGCAGGCGGTATCGGACTGGTTGTTACTCAGGTTTCATCGGGGTATTGGTTGATTAGCGTTGGCGTAGTTCTATTGATGATAGGAATTTGGAATAAATGGGCACTTCAAACATTGCAGGGTGATATTTCAAAAAGTGATACGGGTAAACTAGAGCTGATATTGGCTCCAGACGCTTTAACAATTCTTGAGTGGCCAGATAACCCCAGGCAAATGTGGATAAAATTACAACAGGATTGGCAGTCATTATTCTTTTTGGTGCGTTTTGGGTTGGATCCAAACTTTTTTGAGCAGAATTTAAGTAATAAGCCAGAAGACATGCAACCGATATTGGCTCAAGCAGTTCAAATTAGTAAAGATCTTAACCAGCCACAGGTTGGTACGGGTGCGATAGTAGCCGCCCTTATGGCAAACACACCACAACTAGATCAATACTTAGCCCAAATTCATCTTGGTCGTGAAGATATTATTAGTGGTTTGCGTTGGCTCTTTAGGGTTATTCGTATTATTGATAACTCAAAAAAGAAAAAATATTTCGGAGGACTTGCTCGAGATTGGACGGCAGGTTACACGCCCACCCTAAATAATGTTGGTCGTAATCTAACTGCCGAAGTTCAGTCAGGGGCTGCTTATCACGGCGAAACTAATATTCGCGAAAATATTATCGATGAAATGATCAACGTACTGGGCCAGCCCGGGCGCAGCAGTGTTGCTTTGATAGGCGAAGATGGCATAGGCAAGACACTCACGGTTTTTTCTCTAGCTGAACGATTACTTAAAGGGGAAAGTAAGCGTTTGCAGTATCAACAGGTCGTCATGCTCGATGCTTCAGCTTTGCTGGCTAGCGCCCAAGGACAGGGCCAACTTGAACAGTTATTGTTGCAGGTTATTAGCGAGGCGATACATGCCAAGAATATTATTCTGTTTCTTGACGAGGCACAGTTGTTTTTCTCAGAGGGGACTGGTGCGCTAGACCTATCAAATGTATTGCTGCCGGTATTACAATCCAACTCACTGCGCATGATTTTAGCCATGAACCCACAGCACTGGCAAAAGATTACGGCCAACAGTTCGTCACTAACCAATCTAATCGCTTACCAGGCTATTAAAGAGCCCTCAGAATCTGAAACTATTCAAATGCTTCAAGATGAAACACTACTGCTAGAGTATCGAGCTAATCAAACAGATAAAGTTCGCATTACATATCAAGCACTGCAGGCTGCTTATAAGTTATCCGGTCGCTATGTTCAGGACCTCGCGTACCCGGGGCGGGCAATTGAGCTAGTAAAGAGCTCATTGAGCCATGCCACTATGGGCTTGGTAACAGCCGATTCTGTCGCCAAGGCAGTTGAGGCGACATACGGAGTAAAAGTTGGCCAAGCAGAAGGCGAAGAGAGCGAAAAACTTCTTAATCTTGAAGAAGAGCTACACAGACGCATGATAAACCAAACACGGGCGGTCAAGGTGGTTTCAGATGCCTTGCGACGGGCGCGGGCAGGAGTATCTAACCAGAATCGTCCGGTTGGTACATTCCTATTCCTGGGGCCAACTGGTGTCGGAAAAACCGAACTCACAAAAGCGTTGGCAGATGTCTATTTTGGCGGTAGAGACAGGATGGTTCGAGTTGATATGAGCGAATACTCTCAAGACAGCGATGTTACCAGGCTTCTAGATGGCGGGAGTAGAAATACTAATTCAACTTTCTTAGGCGAAGTGCGTTTACAGCCGTTTTCGGTTGTTTTGTTCGATGAAATCGAAAAAGCGCACCCGGACGTACTGAACCTTTTTTTGCAGTTGCTTGACGAAGGTCAGCTAACAGATACTCAGGGCCGAAAAGTCTCCTTTAAAGATAGTATTATTATTTCAACCTCCAATGCGGGAGCGGACTCGATTCGTGCACAAATAGAAGCCGGTAGGCAGCTAGAGCAGTTTGAAAAGCCATTTATTGATGAATTGATAAATTCTGGTCAATTCCGACCGGAATTCTTAAACCGCTTTGATGAAATTGTTTTGTTTCGACCATTAACACCAGAAGAATTACGAGAAGTTGTCAAGCTACTATTGGCAGATGTTAACAAAACGATTTCAGATAAGCGAGTTGTATTAGAGCTGACACCGGCTGCTGTAGATATTCTCGTGAACAAGGGCTACGATCCGCGGCTAGGTGCAAGACCAATGCGCCGGATGATGCAGCAAAGCGTAGAGAATGTAGTAGCTAGACGCTTGCTTACCGGTGCAATTACACCGGGCGAGAAGGTTTTACTTGATGTTGCTGATCTAGAGGTAGAGCAAACAGCGCCTGATGCACCACCGCCACCGATACCAAATGTTCCGACTAGTAATAAACCGTAATGTTACTTAGACTTTAAAGACAATGGATGTAGCCCTAATAATAATTATAGTTTTTCTGCTTGCAGCGTTAATATTTATCGCGACGCGCCAAAATCAAAAACCCGAACTAGACAAAGCCCTGAACCAGCTATTAGAAAAAAGCGAAGAGCAGCGCCTAAAGAATAAAGATGAGGTAAATGGCTCGGTTAAAGACATGCTAGAGAATAATCAGAAACAAGTTGATCTAATTGTACGACAATTGCGAGAACAGTTGAAAGATAGCCAAGGAGACGTAAAGTCACTTAAAGAGCAGGGCGCAGCATTGCACCAGGCGGTTGCTGATACTCATAAAGTAACTGAAGATTTACGCACTTCAACCGAAGGTTTGCGGAGCTTACTTTCAAATAATCGCCTTCGAGGCGAATGGGGTGAGCAAGTGGCTGAGGAGTTGTTAGTTTCCTCAGGGTTTGTGCTTAACAAAACATACACTAAACAAAGCAATACAAAAGAAGGCCGACCGGATTACACAGTACTTATGCCGGATGGGACCAAGCTTAATGTTGATGTAAAATTTCCTTACGATGGTTTAGTCGAGTACCAAGAGGCCAAAACAAATACCGAGAAAAAGACAGCCCTCAAAAAATTTGAGAATGCCATTAAGAACAAGGTTAAGGAGATTACCACTAAGGACTACATTAACCCAGAGGACCAGACTATGGATTTCGTGGTGATGTTTATTCCTAACGAGATGATATTTAGTTTTATTTACGAAAAACTGCCGGTAATAAATGATTACTGCTCACAGAGGAAAGTGGTGATGGCTGGACCATTCGGCTTTACGGCACTACTGCGAATTATATTTGCCGCCTATAAGAACTTTCAGTACGAGAGGGGCTTACAGGATATTTTGGGTCTAATTGAGAAGTTTCAGAGTGAGTATGAGAAATTTGGCGATAGCATGACTCGCTTAGGTGCTCAAATTGAAACCACGCGTAAAACGTTTGGCGAAGTTGAAACAACTCGCCATCGCCAATTGACCAGAGTTGTTGATAAAATAGGTGAGTATTCAAAGAACGAACAGCAGTTACTCGACAAACCTAAGGAGGATAGGTAATGGCAAAAAGACGCGTCGTATCAGGTATTCAGCCGAGTGGCGATATTCATCTTGGGAATTATTTAGGGGCAATTAAGCGCTGGGTGGCAGAACAAGATGAAAAAGAGAACTTCTATTTTATCGCCAACCTGCATGCACTTACTACGAAAAGCAATATTCGTGACCTGCGAGATAACACTCACAAAACTCTTTCGTGGCTACTTGCGACAGGACTTAAGACCAGTAAATCAACCTTATACGTTCAATCTCAAATACCTGAGCACTCTGAACTTTGCTGGATATTAAACAACTTTGTCACTATGGGGGAGTTGTCAAGAATGACTCAATTCAAGGACAAGAACAAACGCCTTGGTGCAGATGGTCAGCTAGTGGGATTGTTTGATTACCCGGTTTTGCAAGTTGCCGATGTGCTTCTTTATGATGCAGATGAGGTACCTGTTGGTAGAGATCAAAAACAACATGTAGAACTAATGAGAAATATTGCTGCGCGATTCAATAAGCAGTACGGTGAGGTCTTTAAGCTACCAAAACCCGATATTCAAGAAGTTAGTGCATCAATAATGAACCTCAAGGATCCCGCCAAGAAGATGAGCAAGAGCGATTTTGATCAGGGCGGAGTAGTATCTCTTGCCGATGACGAAGAGGCGATAAGAACGAAGATTCGCAAAGCAGTTACCGATACGGGAAACACTATAAAAGTTGCAGAGGATAAGCCTGCCATTTCAAATCTTATGAGGATTTTCGCGCTCTTAGGTAACTACAGTGTGTCCGAGGTAGAGTCTCGGTATGCGGGCAAAAGCTATGCAGAATTTAAAAATGATTTGGCTGAACTCACAGTAGAAGTGATAAGACCTATAAGGGCAAGGTATAACGAGTACATGACTAATACGGCTGCACTAGACAAAGAAATTGTAACGACACAAAAAGCTGCTCAAGGCATCGCCACTAAGAAGATGACGCAAGTAAAGGCAGTGCTCGGCCTAGCCTAACACCTTAAGTGTTGTAATATTTATAACATAAGCGTATTGACTTACGTTAAAGCTTATGCTAAGTTAGAACTTGTAAGCATAAGTTATTACAACTTACAAAAACAAAAATCTTATCTTACATTTTTGGGGTGTGGCAGACTTGAGCTGAACTATTTACCTGCATGTGTAGTAGGCGAGGTTCAACTTTGGTTTGCCTTACCGCAAGGTAAGGTACTCGATAAGAATCCACGTGGTCGTTTTGCTGCTGCCGCGCGGAGTCTTCAGCGGTGAAACGACAAGCGCTATTCAATTGATTATTTGGGCGGATTTGTCGTTTTGCCACCTAGTACTTAAACTAACTCTCCCAAGGAAAAGCTATTGCTCTATTCTTGGGAGAGTTTTTATTTGGTCATGGTATTTATGGCATACTAGTTTATATGAGAAAATTCTCTGAATTCACAATACATAGCATAGTTGGGCTGACGGTATTGATAGGCGCTTTGTTAGGGGTAAGCCTGTTTATTTCTAATCCTGATCGCCTAGGTCCATTCGGTATAACTCTATGGCTTGTGGGATTCTGGTTGTTTTTGAGCGGACTTTTTGGTTTGATTCGTTTGGGTTTGGGGTATGTTTTACGTTTCAAGCAAAAGGGCTCACGTGCGACAAGTTTTCGTCAGGGGGCATTAGTTGCTGCTTGGGCAGTCTCTTTACTGGCCTTTCAGAGCTTAGGACAGCTGGGAGCAAAAGACGTTGTACTGGTGAGTATACTGGTGTTGCTCGTAGAGTTCTATGTACGCCGAACTTCGGCAAGCTAGGCGGTCTCTCTCGTGTATAATGTCAATAAATATGAGTTACAGCCACAAGATAATCGCCGACACCTTTAGCAAACTTAAAATACAGCTGGAAAGAAACCCGGGAGCTAACCCCTTGCGTGCTCCAGAATTCAAGGCTCTAGCGGCCATGATCCCAAAACTACCATCTGATCAGCGAGCGAGCTTCGGCAAAGAGCTCAATCAGTTAAAGGCCGAAATTGAAGAAATTGTCTTGGTTAACGATAATAGTCAAGAAGATCTTGAACCCATCGATATTACAGCTCCTTTTGACGTAAATACACCAATAAATAAGCGTCCCGGTTTGCTAAATAGCGCCACAGGTAGTAGGCATCCGCTGATGAGCGAAATTGAATTAATATCTGATATCTTTGCGCGGATGGGATTTGTGTCTGAGGAGTCTCGCTGGCTGGATGACGAGCATCATATGTTTGATACGCTCAATTTTCCCACAGGACACCCCGCTAGGTATGAATACGATACCTTCACTACCATAGATGGCCTGCTAGCGCCGGCACACACCAGTACTATGCAGAACCGCATGCTTAAGAAGTATAAACCTAATCTGGTGGACGGTAAGCCAATAGCCGTACTTATACCAGACCGCGTATATCGCAATGAGGATGTTGATGCTCGGCACGATCACACCTTCTATCAGTACGAGGGGATTTATGTAGACAAAGGGGTAAATGCCGGCATGCTGATTGCCACACTTAAAGCGTTTTTTCAGGAATATTATGGCAAAGAGCTAAACGTTCGAATTCAACCGTTTTATTTTCCTTTTACTGAGCCGAGTTTCGAATTTATTAGTAGTTGTGTTTTCTGTAATCAAAAAGGCTGTAGCATCTGTAGTCACACTGGCTGGATTGAGCTTGGGGGCTGCGGGATGATTCACCCGAACGTTCTTAAAATGGGTGGTATTGATCCGGAAAAATATACTGGCTTTGCTTGGGGCTTTGGGGTAGATAGAACTGTAATGTTGAAACACGGCATAGAAGATGTCAGGCATTTTGAGAGTGGTAGACTAGATTTCCTGAGGCAGTTTTAATGAAGATCTCGGTTAATTGGATAAAACAATTCACAGATATTAATGGTACGGTTGATGAGCTTGTTGAAAGAATTGGCAAACAGCTTGGTGAGGTTGAACGGGTAATAGATCTTGGTGAGCGCTATCAGGGAGTAGTGGTTGCCAAAGTTGTGACGTGCGAGAAACATCCGGATGCCGATAAGCTGAGTATATGTATGATTGACGATGGTGGTGCAACAAAGACAGTGGAGCGCAACCAGCAAGGTTTGGTGCAGGTTGTCTGCGGGGCGCCAAATGTTAAAGCAGGCCTACTGGTTGCTTGGATTCCGCCCGGAGCAATTGTACCAAGCAGCTATGATGAAGAGCAGTTTAAATTAGAGGTACGCCCACTGCGCGGTGTTAATAGTAACGGCATGCTAGCTAGTAGTAGTGAGTTAGCTATAAGCGATGATCACGACGGTATATTGGAGATTGATAAACCGGCAAAACCCGGGGATTCATTTGCAAAACTGTACGAGCTAGACGACTACATTATAGAGATAGAGAACAAAATGTTCACCCATAGACCGGATTGCTTTGGTATCTTGGGTGTTGCGCGTGAGATTGCCGGGATAGAAAACATTTCATTTACATCTCCTGATTGGTACCAAGAGGCATTGCCAGTAAAGATATCCACTGAACATACTTTGAGTGTAAATGTTGTGAATGAAATTCCTGACTTGGTTAGGCGGTTTATGGTTGTCCCGATGAGTAACATTGCTATTAAGAATTCACCCATTATTATGCAGAGCTATCTGCGTCGGCTTGGTATGAAATCTGTAAATAATGTTGTAGATATTACAAACTTTGTGATGCTACTAACTGGTCAGCCGCTTCATGCGTTTGATTATGACAAGGCAGCTGCTCTAGATGGCTCCGCATCAGCCACCTTAGTGGTTCGTCATCCTAAAAAAGCCGAAAAAATTAGTTTGTTGAACGGCAAAACCATAGAGCCGCATGAAGACGCCATTATGATAGCCACGAAAACACACTTGGTTGGTGTGGGTGGTGTTATGGGCGGAACCGACATAGAGATTGATACCAGCACTAAGAACATTATCCTCGAGGTAGCTAATTTTGATATGTATTCTGTGCGCAAGAGTAGTATGGTGCATGGCTTATTTACCGATGCGGTAACTCGCTTTAGCAAAGGACAATCACCATTGCAGAACGAACAGGTCTTAGCCTATTCAGCCAAGATGCTGGGTGAATTAGGCGGGGCACAAGTAGCCGGCGATATTATTGATAACCATAAAAATCTACCACTGCCTGCGACAGTACAGGTGAGAGTGGAATTTATAAATAGCCGACTAGGACTTAAGCTAACTGAATTAGAAATCAAGAAGCTGCTTGAGAATGTTGAGTTTAAGGTTGCCGTTGATGACGACCTTCTAAAAATTGCCGTGCCATTTTGGCGAATGGATATTGAGATACCCGAAGATGTAGTCGAAGAGGTAGGGCGTCTATATGGCTATGACAAGTTAGCGCCGTGGCTTCCAATGCGCGATTTAACACCGGCGCCACGGGGTCAGCTACTCGAACTTAAGAGCAGAGTTCGTAGTATCTTAGCGCAGTCAGGGGCTAATGAATTGTTAACCCATAGTTTTGTGCATGGTGATTTGTTTGAGAAGACCGGTCAAAATAAAGATGAAGCCTATCAGTTAAACAATGCTCTTAGCCCGGATCTGCAATATTATCGATTAACTTTGACTCCCAGTCTTCTAAGCAAAGTGCACCTAAATATTAAGGCTAATTTTGATGAATTCGCGTTATTTGAAATTAGCAAAACTCACGATAAAACCCATCTTGAAAAGTCTGGAAAGTTGCCAGAGGAAATGCAAAAGGTGGCATTTGTTTATTCGAGTAATGGTAAAGAATTCAACGGCGCACCATACTACCAGGCAAAGGCAATACTAGATTTTTTGGGCAAGAAGCTAGGACTTGAATTAGAATATACTGCAGTTACTGATGAAACAACAAACAACTTAACTGCTCCGTTTAACATTGATCGATCGGCCTACGTAACTGACAAAAAAAGCGGGACTTTTTTGGGTATTATTGGCGAGTACAGGGCTAGCGTCAGGAAGGCTTTAAAACTACCGCGCCAGATTGCTGGATTTGAGATCGGTACAGAAGGCTTGATGAGTGCAATAGATGGCTCCAGTAGGTATCGCGTATTATCACGCTTCCCAAGCACTCACCAGGACATTAGTTTTAAATTGGCGTCGTCGGTTACTTACAAAGAGTTAGCAGACGTTATTTTAGCAACTCTTAATACAGCCAGGGAGAGCAAGCAGTATGACTTTAGGCTATCAGCGCTAGATATTTACAGAAACGAAAGCAACCAAAGCCATAAACATATAGCTTTCCATGTTGAGCTTTCGCATCCAGAAAGGACGCTGGTTACTGACGAGATGAATGAGTTGCTAGCGACGATTGCTCATAATGCTAGTCAAGTGCTCAAAGCAGAGCGCCTATAATCAGATATAAAACAGCGTACAAACCGCAACCACTTTGGTATACTAAATAGCAGATGGATCAACCAGAAGGCAGTCCCAATTTCATTCCTGTACCTGCTCCTGTGGAGAGTGCTGAACCCACGTCGGAACAATCAATTCCCAATCAGGCAGAGGCTGCTAGTGCCCCAGAGGTATCCGCCAATAAGCAAGTAGAGAAGTCCCCCGAGCGGGGAGCGAATATCAATCAGAAACAGGCGGGCGTCGGTAGTGGAGTCAGTCTACCGGCGGTTCAGGCACCTGTAGTGCAGCCAACATCTCAACAAGCAGATGATGATAACGACGACACCCCATTAATAGCTGACGATGTAGATGTTATTGAAATGGAATGGGTTAATAAAGCTAAGGAGATAATCAAGAACACCCGTAAGGACCCCCATGCTCAAGAACAAGCTGTTGAAAAACTCCAGATAGATTACTTGAAAAAGCGATATGGCAAAGACGTAAAAAGCTCGCGCGGAAGCTAAATCGTAATATGGGTGGCTTAATCACAATAATCATTTTCTTTCTTGTTTTAGCATCAGCTTTTTTGGTAGTGGGGTTTTTCGTCTGGCGCAATATACTGCGTTTTGCAAAAGGGGTAGAGCGAGGAATAAAAATGGTTCCACTCTTAATTCATCTGCCTCCACCAAGCGATGATGTTGAGGTTGGCACAAGAGATGTGCGTGATGTTATACAAGAGAAAATATCACAAGCGGAGGTTTTGTATAATCTTATAGCGGGAACTGCGAAAAAAGGCTTTAAAAGCCGTTTCTATGGTCAGCGTCATATCTCGTTTGAAATTGTCGCAACGGGCGGGGTAATACGCTTCTATGTAGCAGTCCCGGTCGCCCTTGAGTCAGTAGTAAATCAGGCCGTGTTAACTGCATACCCGGGTGCCCAATTAGAACAGGTAGAAGATCATAATATCTTTAGTCCAACAGGCAAGATTAGTGGCACAATAGGTGGCGAGATTGTGCTTAAGCACGACTACTCGTATCCGATAGCGACATTTACAGAGCTAAAGCGGGATGCAATGCAAGCTATGATTACTGCGCTAACTTCGCTGGGTCAGGGTGATGGAGCTGCTATTCAAATACTGATTAGGCCGGCCTTTAGCGGATGGACAAAAGCCAGTGAATCTTTAGTCGAAAAAAAGAAGAAGCATAAAGGCAAAAAAGGCAGCGTTTTACAGTGGAAAGGATTAGCTGAGGCGTTATGGAAGCCACCGGAAGTAAATGAAAAATCCCATGAAGAAAAACCACTTGGCTCGCTTGAACAATCTGTAGTAGAGGCAATTGAGCAGAAGACTAAGCACCCTGGATATGAAACAATGATTCGAATAGTCGCGTCATCTTCTACGGCCGCACAGTCTCAGGCGATTCAGCGAAATATTGCGTCTGCCTTCTCGTTGTTTGACTCACCTGGCCTGAACGGATTTAAATTTGAAGAAGCCAAAGATATCGAAAGTTTTGTTACTGCGTTCATTTTTCGATTCTTCCCGCCTGAGGCACGATCGTCAATATTAAATAGTATTGAACTGGCGACATTATTACACTTACCGGATGACCAATTCACACATACATCACAATTGCAGAGGCAGTACTCCAAACAGGTAGATGGTCCGAGTAATCTCCCCGACAAAGGTAGCTTAATCGGATGGAATAGTTACAGGGGCGTAAAAAAAGAGATTCGTTTGACTGAGGATGATCGGCGTCGTCACCTTTATATCCTGGGTCAGACTGGTACGGGTAAATCAACCGTTCTAACTAATCTAATCTATCAGGACATGCTCGAGGGTAAAGGCTTGGCATTTATTGATCCTCACGGGGATGAGGCCGAGAAGTTAATGAGTATGATTCCTAAAGAGCGCACTGAAGATGTTATCTATTTTAACCCAGGGGATATGCAATTTCCCTTAGGTTTAAACATGTTCGAGTATGACTTACCAGAGCAAAAAGACTTCCTTATTCAGGAAGCAATCAATATGTTATATCGCCTATATGACCCTCAACACCAAGGGATTATTGGTCCTCGGTATGAGCATTGGTTTAGAAACGCAGCACTTACCCTGATGAGCGATCCCGCCGGCGCAACGTTTATTGAGATTCCAAAAATATTTACCGATAAGCAGTATCAGCGTGACAAGATGAAATTCGTAACTGATCCGACTGTCCTGGACTTCTGGAACAAAGAAATGGCCCAAACGAGCGATTATCACAAGAGCGAAATTCTTGGTTGGTTTGTATCCAAATTCGGCGCCTTTATGTCGAATGAAATGATGCGAAATATCATTGGTCAAACGAAAAGCTCGCTTGATCTGAGAGATATCATGGATAGCGGAAAAATACTGATAGTTAACTTAAGCAAAGGTAGGGTTGGGGAGCTCAACTCGATGTTGCTCGGAATGATCTTTGTCATGAAGTTTGGTGCGGCCGCAATGAGTAGAGCTAATGTACCGGAAGCGGAACGAAAAGACTTCACACTCTACGTAGACGAATTCCAAAACTTCTCAACTGATACTTTTGCAGATATATTATCTGAGGCACGTAAGTACCGACTAAGCTTAGTGGTTGCGAATCAGTTTATTGGCCAGCTCAGTGAGGAAATTCGAGATGCGGTTTTTGGAAACGTCGGTACTATGATGATTTCGCGCTGTGGTGCCAGCGACGCAGATTTCTTGGTTAAGCAATTTTCTCCAACTTTCGATACCCGTGATCTAGTGAACTTACCGAACGGGGAGTGGGTAACTCGTCTGTTGATTGGTGGTCTGCCCAGTCAGCCATTCACACTAAGAGGCATTCCGCCCGTTCAGGTTTCGAACCCAAAGCTTGGTATCGCATTAAAGCAGTTGTCGGCAGCAAAATATGGCCGACCACAAGCACAAGTTCAGGCTGAAATATTTAAGCGACTTGAAACAAAGCCCGCTCCGTCACCTTTTGGTCAGCCACCAAATATTGGGGCACAAAATCGGACGATGCCCAACGCGATGGCCAGCAGGCCTCAATTGCCAGCTAGGCCTCCCCAATTAACGACAGGATCCGGCGGCCTACCCACGGCCACACCCACTCAGAGCGGATCATCATTTCTTGATGAGTGGCTAGCGAAAAGGCGCCAGACTACCCCCGGAGCGCCACAACAAGGCGCATTAGGGGTGCCTAGAGTGCCTCAACCCATGCCGGGTAATTCACTTCCTGCTGCTCAGGCGGCGCCTTCTCCTTTCCAGGCACCACCGCTACCGGTGAAACCTATAAATCCCCAAATAGCACCTAATCCAGCAATAAAGGGCCAGTCAAGTGAACAAACCAATGTAAATGCTAAGGCTGTTGTTGAGGAGGTGGGCGCACATAAATTACTCGATCCCCACCAGGAAAGTCGCATTCGAACAAAGCCAACTAGCCTAAAGACAGTCGATGGCAGTCAAAAAGTAGCCGGAAAGCCTTCTGCGTCAGTTTTGCCCAAGCAACAAAAAGGTATACATACGCCTCGTCCTGGCGAGAGCATACTCCCTGATAAGAGCATTGATTATGAAGAGAGCTCATCAGCCATTCCAAGTAAAAATGTAGATTTAGAACAAGCTCATCACGAACTACCTAAAATAATTAAAGAGTCGTCAAAGAGATTTGAATATCAAAATACTGCAGGCGATAACGGTGGTGATTCCCAGGCTACCGTCGAAGAGATCGTGCCTGGCAAATCGAGTACTAACCTAAATCAAGAAATCAACCGAAAGGTAGTAGATTTAAAAAAGGAAAGTGCAAAGGCTGCCAAATTATCCGAAGCCAATAGTAGGAAGGAAAAGAAAATAAGCTCGGCTTCCGAAGGTAAGTCGAATATCCCACATCTTATGCCAGGTGAAATCTATATTGACGAGGATGGCATTATTCACCAGGCAACAGAGCAGATAAGGAAGAGCTAGGGTTCTAGCGAGCAACTAACTTGCGGGCAATAAATCCGGCGAATTCCCACACCAAACCGATAACTGCACCGATAACTGCACATACTAGAAATTCACTGCCTGAAAGATCGAATCCGTAAAAGCGAGCAAAGCCATAGAAAATGGCACCACCGATTAGTGCGCCCAGGGCAGCACCAAGGGTGACAGATGGCCGAAATAGCGTTTTAGCTGAAATGTCACTGACTTTTTCGATAACAGGCTGATGAATTACCTTACTAAATACTCGGTCAGTTGGCTTTAGCTTTGCCTGGGTGTGTTTCATGGTTTGCTTGAAAGCTAGTTTTTTTTGCCTACCTTTGGTCGCCGGACTAAAGGTGTGCTGTTCCTTCTCGGCGCTATTGTGGTGTTTATTCTCTTGGTGTTGAGCATAACGTTCTACTTGCTCCCGTGCTTCTTTAAGCTGTTCAGGTTGCTTATTTGCCTCACGCTCACCTTCTTTCTCTAACGACTTAATTCGATCGCGTCCTTCTGGAGATTGAGTTGTTTCTTTGGGTTTAAATGATTCGTTATGTTGTGCCGGCAGTTTTTCACTCATCTTAGGCTCCTCCTGTATATTCGCGCTTAATAATGCCAATTTCCTTAACTAACTGGCGGTTGCGCAAGAAAAAGTAAGATACTAATATTACGAAACCAGTTGTCAGTGCAATATTCATACTAACCCCCGTATTTGGTAGTTCCGCTGAAGTTTCTTCGATAACCTTTGGAACGGGCTTATTTATGCAGACTTTTGTTCGTGATTCACCATAAGCATTTTCTAAGCAGCCATCAAACGAGAACGGCATAGATGAGGATGCCGGGGTAGTTGGCATAGGGTTCTTTATGTTTACCTTAAAGGTTTTTGCGACAGTTTCGCCTTGCTTGACGCTTATTGCAGGCCAGGTAATTTCGTTGCCTGTTAACTTGCCCCCAGATAAGTCGCTGATATCGGCGTACTCTAAAATATCTGTGACGTTCTCTTTCACTATGAAGTTGCGTATTACAACGTTACTTGGGTTCCTTACGAACAGTGTGTATTGAAGTGTTTCACCTGCTTGAACTGTTGAATTATTTGCCTCTAAATATAGGGGATCATCCTTGGCTTTACTTAGGTTAGCTACTTTCTTAGATAGAATGATACATTCCGGTCCACCCGAGCCTGTGCCGTCACACACCGGGGGCGGGGGCGTAGTCGTAGGTGGAGGAGTGGGCGGAGGAGTGGGCGGAGGCGGTGTATTTGTGCATGACTTATTGCCCCCAAGTCGGTAGTTGGCTAGAGCGTCTTGTGGCCATTGGTAGTTTGCATCGCCGTATATGGATTTAGCCCGTAGTTGACCAAGTAAATCAACTTGCCAATAGCAATCCGGCAGACCTACAGAAATCTTGTGCCTGCCAGGACCATACATCCCGCCGGCAGAGCCAAAAAACTTTTGTGCCGACAAGGGCTGTCCCGAGGCATTGGGCAGTTTCCATACGGCCAATGTGACGGGCTTACTGCAGTTAGGATGATTAGTAACAACTACTGTTGCCGACGCAGTGGTGCCGGTGGCATTGACCTTAATGCCGTTGTTTCCGGGTCCGTTAACGATTGAAATTTCACATCCAGGAGTAGATGCGCTTTCAGGATCAAGCTGATTTGACTGAGTTGCGTTCGTGCGTTCAGCCGGAACGATAATTGAAAAGAACTGTAAACCCATTGCTAGGACTGCAAATACTACTACTAGTTTTCTGGTGGCATTTTCTCGACTTAGTCGTTTGCCATAAAAACTCAGTTGGTTTAGTAACTGAGGACTAAAAGGCAGATTAGATACTATCTTTCGAAACATTTTTATTTGTACTTGTTTATGCTTTTTCATTTAAGCACAAACGCTATGGTAAGACAATAGTTGCGTGTCTGTCGTCAAGCTTGGTATAATAAGTGTAGATTTGAGAGGTGAAAGAGAAACCTATGGCAAAAAAAGATCAGTATAGCGCTGGTCAAATTCAAGTATTAGAGGGCCTCGAACCGGTACGCAAGCGGCCAGGTATGTATATTGGTGGCACGGGAATTGATGGTCTTCACCACTTAATCTGGGAAGTCGTAGACAACGGTATTGATGAGGCGCTCGCAGGTCACGCAACTGCCGTAACTGTGGTACTTCAGGCAGATGGCGGTGTGTCAGTTGAAGACAATGGGCGAGGAATACCAGTTGATAAAGTTAGTAAAACCGGCAAAAGTGGTTTAGAGACCGTATTAACTGTTTTGCACGCGGGTGGTAAGTTTGGCGGAGCTGACAGTGGTTACAAAGTCTCGGGCGGATTGCACGGTGTCGGTGTTAGCGTAGTAAACGCTTTGTCTACTAAGCTTGTGGCTACAATCTGGCGTGACGGTAATGAGTACACACAAGAATACGAGGTTGGAGCTGCACAGGGCGCTTTAAAGAAAGTTGGTAAATCAACCAAGACAGGTACGAGGATCCTTTTTTACCCTGATGAGTCAATCTTTGAATCTACCGAATTTAACTACGATACTGTTTTGGATTACTTGCGGCACCAGGCTTATCTGACCAGGGGAGTGCGAACTACACTAATAGATGAGCACAATAATCATAAATATAGCTTTTATTTTGAAGGTGGCATTCAGTCATATGTACGTCACCTGAATCAAGGCAAAGACGTTGTAAATGTAACACCATTTTATGCTGATCGAAAGGTTGAGGACGTGCAAATCGAGCTTTCTGTTCAGTATGCTGACTCATATACTGAAACCGTCAAAACCTTTGCTAATAATATTCATAATCCAGAGGGTGGTACTCACTTAACCGGCTTTCGTTCGGCGCTGACGAGAGTACTAAATGACTATGCACGGAAACACAGTCTCATTAAGGAGAACGAAGATAATTTAACTGGTGAAGATGTGCGAGAGGGGCTAACTGCAATAATCTCTGTAAAATTGCCTGATCCCCAATTCGAAGGTCAGACCAAGGCGAAACTCGGTAATCCGGAAATACGCGGTTATGTAGAGCAGGTTACCAATGAATGGCTGGCGTATTATTTGGAAGAAAATCCAAATGAAGCGAAAAAAATTATCGGAAAAGTCACGCTGGCTGCTGAAGCCAGAATAGCTGCGCGTAAGGCACGCGATACTGTGATAAGAAAAGGCGCTCTTGAAGGTACGGCATTGCCCGGAAAACTAGCCGACTGCTCTTCAAAAAATCCAGCTGAAAGCGAATTATATATTGTAGAGGGTAACTCTGCCGGTGGATCGGCCAAAGGTGGTCGTGATTCTAAGTTTCAGGCCATCCTTGGGCTTAGGGGTAAAGTACTGAACGTAGAGCGAGTTCGTCTAGATAAGATGCTAGCTAATAAGGAACTGCGCGAATTGGTTGTTGCACTTGGGACTGGTATTGCTGATCAATTTGATGTGGCGAAACTGCGTTATCATCGAGTTATATTAATGACTGATGCCGACGTTGATGGTGCCCATATTAGGACTTTGCTTTTAACCTTCTTCTTCCGTCATATGCCTCAAATAATCAGTGGCGGATATCTATATATTGCCCAACCGCCCCTGTACCAGCTCCAAGCAGGTAAGAAAAGCCTATATGCATATTCAGATGAAGAAAAGGACAGCACAATCCAGACCTTGTTAAAGGCAAAAAAAGACAAAAAAGACGTTGCTACTACTGAGAAAACTGATGTTGATGACACAACAATTGTAGATGAAGAAGAGAAGAGTATCCTAAAAAAAGCCGGCATATCAAAAATTCAACGCTATAAAGGTTTAGGTGAGATGAATGCTAATGAGCTGTGGGAAACTACCATGGATCCACAGAATCGCATCTTACTTCGTGTTGGAGTTGAAGACGCAGAAAAAGCCGACGCGATATTTACAAAACTTATGGGTAGCGATGTCAGCTTACGCAAAAGCTTCATTCAGTCGAGAGCTAAGAACGTAGAGAATTTGGATATATAAGATGGCTGATAACTCAAAAGTAGATTTCGTAGATAATAACGAAGGCAAAATTCAGCATCAGAGCCTTGAGAATGAGATGGAGAAAAGCTACCTCGACTACTCTATGAGCGTAATTGTTGCTCGCGCTCTTCCAGATGTGCGCGATGGGCTAAAGCCGGTGCATCGGCGAATACTATACTCGATGAATTCTCAGGGGATTCGTCATACGGCAAAATACCGCAAGAGTGCCCGTATTGTCGGTGATGTTATGGGTAAATTTCATCCTCATGGTGACCAAGCAATTTATGATAGCTTGGCGCGATTAGCTCAGGATTTTAGCCTGCGATACCCACTTGTCGACGGTCAAGGTAACTTCGGTAGTATGGATGGTGATCCGGCGGCGGCAATGCGTTATACGGAAGCTCGAATGACCGCCATTTCGGAAGATATGTTAACGGACATCGACAAGGATACTGTTGATTTTCGTCCAAACTTCGATGGAAGCGAACAAGAGCCCAGCGTATTACCGGCTATGTTGCCAAATTTACTGCTTAATGGACAGGTTGGTATTGCCGTTGGTATGGCTACCAATATTCCTCCGCATAACCTTGGTGAATTAGTGGACGCACTTGTTTACATGATTGAAAACGATAATGTTTCAACAGAAGATTTGCTTAAGTTTATCAAAGGTCCTGATTTTCCGACGGGCGGCATAATCTATGGCAAGAACTCCATAAGACATGCTTATGGAACTGGTCGTGGTGGGATTGTGGTTCGCGCAGTGGCTGAAGTGGTAGAGAACGAGAAAAAGGGAAGTTCACAGATTATCGTTTCTGAAGTGCCCTACGGTGTAAACAAAGCTACCTTGATTGAAAAGATTGGCGAACTACACAAAGACAAGAAAATTGTCGGTCTTAGCGATTTGCGTGACGAAAGCGCCAGGGGCACCGTGCGGATTGTCATGGATCTCAAGAAAGATGCCTATCCGAAGAAAATCTTAAATCAACTATACAAGCAAACCCAGCTACAAATGACGTTCCATCTAAATACTCTAGCCCTGGTAGATGGGATTCAGCCACGAGTGCTTAACCTAGACTCGATGTTAAGCGAATACCTAAAGCATCGTCAGGTAGTCGTGCGCAGACGTAGCGAATATGAATTGCAAAAGGCTAAAGATCGAGCTCATGTACTAGAGGGATTAAAGATAGCACTTGATCACATTGATGAAGTAATTAAGACTATTCGAGCTAGCAAAACCACTGAAGAGGCTCAAACCAACTTAATGACCAAATTCAAGTTAACAGAGATACAGGCGAAGGCAATCTTGGCTATGCAACTGCGGGCGTTGGCCGGTCTTGAACGCCAAAAAGTAGAAGATGAACTTGCAGAGATGAAAAAGCGAATTGCTGAGCTAGAAAAGATTCTCGCTAGTGAAAAAGAAATTCTTAAGATTATTAAGGCCGAGCTGGTTGAGATGAAGCGTAAATACGGCGATGAACGTCGAACCAAGGTCGTTGCGAGCGAACTCGGCAAGTTTAGCGACGAGGAATTGATACCAAACGAACAGGTCGCTGTTACTGTAACAGCAAGCAACTACATTAAACGAACCCCGGTAAGCACTTATCGAACTCAGGGCAGAGGCGGTAAAGGCATAATTGGCATGACTACTAAAGAAGAGGACGTAGTAGAGCATTTAACTTTTTGTAATACGCACGACACAATAATGTTTTTCACTAATCAGGGCCGGGTGTTTAAGCTCAAAGCTTACGAATTGCCAAGTGCATCACGTAATGCCAAGGGGCAAGCGATTGTTAATCTGCTACAAGTTGGGCCTGATGAGCGAGTTAGTGCACTAATTAATTTGACTGCTTTAGGAGAAGGCGAGAGCTATTTATTTATGGCGACCAAACAGGGGACGGTCAAGAAAACCGCTCTCAGTATGTATGCGAATATTCGAGCCAGTGGCATAGTGGCAATTAAGCTAGACCAAGATGATGAATTAAAATGGGTCCGAATATCTAGTGGTCAGGATGAGATATTGATATCTACTAAGATGGGACAAGGACTGCGGTTTAACGAGACGGATGTTAGGCCGATGGGGCGTGCTACAAGAGGAGTTAGAGGGATTCGCTTGCGACCAAACGACATGGTGGTTGGGGTTGATGTCGTCGGGCCGGAGGCCGAATTACTGGTAGTCACAAGTGAAGGTTATGGTAAGCGCACCAAGGTTAAACAGTTCGCCCTGCACGGTCGTGGTGGTCTAGGTATAAAAACCAGCGTAGTTAACACTAAAACTGGCGAGGTGGTAAATGCACTGACAGTTCCAAGTTCGCAAAGCGAGATCCTTCTCATTTCTGCTCAAGGACAAATCATTCGCATGAGCGTAAAAAATATATCCTTGATAGGAAGGGCCACCCAGGGGGTGCGGGTGATGAGACTGAACAAAGGTGATAGCGTGGTTTCGGTTGCTCTTGTTTCTTCGCTCGAAGGTGATGAATTAGAGGGGTTGCAGGAGAGCCTAGATCAAGGAACCGATAGTAAGGTAGCTAAACCAAAGGCCAAACAATAATGCTCGAACAGTGGTACAACCCCTATTTGTTTGTACCGTTCGTAGCTTGGTTTGTTGCCCAAAGCATTAAATTTATTCGAGCGGCCATCAGAGGTGATATTAACCTAAAGTATTTCTTCGTATCTGGCGATATGCCATCGGCACATTCTGCTGCTGTTTGTGCCTTGGCAGTAACGGCATTGGTACTAAATGGCTTTACAAGCCCAATTTTTGGACTAAGTGGCTTTTTTGCGGCGGTTGTTATATATGATTCATTCGGAGTGCGTCGCGCCAGCGGTGATCAAGCTGTTGTAATTAACGCTATTCTGCGCAATATTGATGGCAAGGCAAAGGGCAAACTCTCATCAGTAAAAGTGCGCGAAGTGCTTGGTCATAAACCCGAGGAAGTGGTAGTGGGCGCGATTCTTGGTGCGCTTATTGCACTACTACTCAACGCCTCGCATTTGTATAACTAGAGTGGATTTCTTACAACCCCTGTTGACTCACGACGATTTATTGATTAGTATTAGGTCTACATCGCGTGAGGCGCTCATCTGTAAAGATTGAGCGTTGTGAAAGCTTCGCGCTGATGAAAAGTTGTACTTTGAGAATTTAATTGTGCAGAATAACGTCAACCCCGACGTCAAGTCGGGGCTCCGATAGCCTTCGGGTTTGTCGGAGTTTCGTTTCATCTCGCGAGAGATGAAACACGTTCTGGCAGTGGGTTTAGGTCCGCTGCACGAATTAAAACAAGCACTTAAGAGTCACAAAGACTCCATTTCTTGGAGAGTTTGATCCTGGCTCAGGGTGAACGCTGGCGGCGTGCCTAATACATGCAAGTCGAACGAACCTTCGGGTTAGTGGCGAACGGCTGAGTAACACGTTGGAACCTGCCCTAAAGTAGAGGATAGCTTCGGGAAACCGGAGGTAATACTCTATGTGATCTACGGATTAAAGATTTATCGCTTTAGGAGGGTCCAGCGGCCGATTAGCTAGTTGGTAGGGTAATGGCCTACCAAGGCGATGATCGGTAGCTGGTCTGAGAGGATGATCAGCCAGATTGGGACTGAGACACGGCCCAGACTCCTACGGGAGGCAGCAGTAGGGAATCTTCCACAATGGGCGAAAGCCTGATGGAGCAACGCCGCGTGCAGGATGAAGGCTTTCGGGTCGTAAACTGCTTTTATCTGTGACGATTATGACGGTAGCAGATGAATAAGGATCGGCTAACTCCGTGCCAGCAGCCGCGGTCATACGGAGGATCCAAGCGTTATCCGGATTTATTGGGCGTAAAGCGTTGCGTAGGTGGTTTAGTAAGTGAGGTATGAAATGTTAGGGCTCAACCCTGAAGGTGTATCTCAAACTACTAAACTAGAGCATATTAGAGGCAAGTGGAATTCCTGGTGTAGGAGTGAAATCCGTAGATATCAGGAGGAACACCAATGGCGAAGGCAGCTTGCTGGGATATTGCTGACACTGAGGCACGAAAGCGTGGGGAGCGAACCGGATTAGATACCCGGGTAGTCCACGCCGTAAACGATGGATACTAGCTGTTGGGCGTATCGACCCGCTCGGTAGCGAAGCTAACGCGTTAAGTATCCCGCCTGGGGAGTACGGCCGCAAGGCTAAAACTCAAAGGAATTGACGGGGACCCGCACAAGCGGTGGAGCGTGTGGTTTAATTCGAGGCTACGCGAAGAACCTTACCAAGGCTTGACATCCTGGTCATACGTCTAAGAAATTAGATGGTCATTTAGTTGGACCAGTGACAGGTGATGCATGGCCGTCGTCAGCTCGTGTCGTGAGATGTTAGGTTAAGTCCTTCAACGAGCGCAACCCTCGTGGTTAGTTGTATTTTTCTAACCAGACTGCCTCGGCAACGGGGAGGAAGGAGGGGATGACGTCAGGTCCGTATTTCCCTTACGTCTTGGGCTACACACACGCTACAATGGCCGGTACAATGGGCTGCTAAGTCGCAAGGCGGAGCTAATCCCATCAAAACCGGTCTCAGTTCGGATTATAGGCTGAAACTCGCCTGTATGAAGTTGGAATCGCTAGTAACCGTAGGTCAGCACACTACGGTGAATACGTTCCCGGGTCTTGTACACACCGCCCGTCACATCACGAAAGTGACCAACGTCTGAAGCTTGCCTTTATGGTGAACCACGATGGGGGTCATGATTGGGGTGAAGTCGTAACAAGGTATCCGTACCGGAAGGTGCGGATGGATTACCTCCTTTCTAGGGAAAAACGATTTGGTTAATAACCAAATCTAGTGTCGGTATTTACTACCGATCGAACCTAGGTCGATCTAATTCGCCTTAGGCGAATTAGACAAACCGGCGTTACTCTGCACAATTAAGTTCTCAAAAATTAAAAAAGTCTCCAAATTTGGAGACTTTTTGTTGTAAAAGCGACTACAAGATACTTACGTTTAGGCCTTATGGGTTGCTGGTTACCTTAACTTTCGTTTAGAATGAGATACTTGAGGGCGATTAGCTCAGCCGGTTAGAGCGCGTCACTGATAATGACGAGGTCCCAGGTTCAAGTCCTGGATCGCCCACCA